>NZ_MVEC01000010.1:0-157316 GCF_002006735.1 Spirosoma sp. 209
CCCATACACCCTGCCCTGTCATGAAAATCGATAACGAACCCAAGCTCCCGGAAAGCGACGCTCCCGAATCAGCCATACGTCGTCGAACGCTCCGCTCGTTTGGGCTGTTCGCGCTGGCCGCCACCGTTCCGTTCGGCGTTTATTCGTGGATTAAAAGCAGCCCGAAGGTCCTGGGCATGAAAAAACCGTTGCGCCGGGTACTGGATGCCAACGAACAGATTGCCCGTACGTATTTCAGCAACATCAACCTGGTTAAGACCTACTCCCGCGAAGAAGCGGCTAAACAACCGCGCGTAAACGGCTTCGACGGGTTACGCGCACCCCTGCCGACCGACTGGAAGCTACAGATCGACCGGCCGAACCAGGAGCCGCTGCTCCTCACCATGGACGACGTTCGGGCGCTGCCGAAGCAGGAGCTGATCTATGATTTTAAGTGTGTAGAAGGCTGGAGTCAGATTCAGCACTGGGGTGGCGTACGACTCTCCGATTTTCTGGAGCGTTACAAACTCGGCACCAAAAGCGGCAATGCCCCTACGCCGGACAGTCCGACCGATCTGTATTCGTTTGTCGGTATGGAGACGCCTGACAAAGGGTATTATGTGGGTATCGACATGGAAAGTGCGCTGCATCCGCAAACGCTACTGGCTTACGAACTCAACGGGCAGCCGATCAACAACCAGCACGGCGCCCCGATCCGGCTGATTATTCCGCACAAATACGGCGTCAAGAACCTCAAACGCATTGGTCGGATTTTCTTTTCCGACACCCGACCGCGCGACTTCTGGGCCGAGCGTGGCTATGACTATTACCTGGGTCTGTGAAACGGCTTGTGTACCGTTCACAGCAGCCCTGCATCATCACTCAACAACGTTACTCATGAACGCATTTTTCTGGCTGGCGGTGACCCTGCTGCTGGCCCCAGCCGAGTCGATACCAGCACCCGTCAAACCAGCCGCGCAGCCGGTCGTGGTGCTGGAGTTGTTCACCTCGCAGGGCTGCTCCAGCTGCCCGCCCGCTGACCGGGCTTTACAGGAAATCACCGAAAAAGCCGCCCGATCCGGCCAGGCGGTATACGGTCTATCGTTTCACGTCGACTACTGGAACCGGCTTGGCTGGCAGGACCCGTTTAGCAGTCGGCAATTCACCGATCGGCAACGGCAGTATAACCGGCAGCTACGCACACAAACCTATACACCCCAGCTGATCGTAAATGGGCAGCAGGATATCATTGGCGGCCAGCGAAGCCGCATTGAGCAGGCTGTTGCCGCCGTTCAGAAACAACCGGCTTCCTCATTTGTAACAGTAAACGGCCAGATGAGTCGTACGGCCAAAATCCTGACGGTGAGCTATACGCTGTCGGCGAAAGGGCCTTACCGCGTCAATATCGCCCTCGTACAGAAAGAAGCCCGTACCGCCGTCGGCAACGGAGAAAACGGGGGGCGAACGCTTGTCAACACCAACATCGTACGGCAGTTCAGGACCATCGACCAGGCGGGGTCGTCGGGCAGCGCCACCCTGGCGATACCCAATGGTCTCAGTCCGGATCAAAGCAGCGTACTGGTTTACGTTCAGCGAACGGACAACGGACAGGTTGTTGGCGCCAGCTTGCTGTAGCCGACCCAACAGAAACTGGTCTTATAAACTTACCGTCTGCGTGCCTCCTTTCAGAGGGAGACTTTTGCCTTTCCAGCGCAGCGTACCAGTCATTTTCTCGGGTAAGCTCACGCTGCCGGTCAAACCGCCCGCTGCCGTTTTCTGGAAGCTGACAGCAATCTCACCCTGCGGATGAGGCACGCGGCCATCAACGCGGGTCAGGGTACCGAAGGCCGGCTCGATGCGCACCGTGCGGAAGCCCGGCTCGGCAGGCTGGATACCGCAGGTCGTCGACAGCAGCGCATACAGGGGCGAGGCACTCCAGGCGTGACAATCAGAGCGGGTTGGTTCTGGATTTTCGGCAAAGGTAGTCAGGCCAATAGCCAGCATATCGCGCCATGGCTTGAGTTGCGGCACCAGTTCATCGCCCAGCCCGGTTTTCTTCAGAGCCTCGAACAGGTAAAACTTGAAGTAAAAGGTAGCCTGAATGATATCCGTAGCGGCCATTGTTTTTGTCAACAAAGCCACCTGCTGATTTTTCGGCACGGCGTCGGTCAGGATCGCCAGCAGATTGGCATGCTGGCTGAAGCTGTTTTTCGCGGGTGTATCGGCCAGCAGGCCCCGTCCGGCATCCCAGCATTGGGCATAAACTGCCTTGTTCAGCCGGCGGGCCAGCTCGCGGTAATGCTCGGCGCGTTCGTTCTGACCAAAATGGGCCAGCAGATCGGCCGCGCGGAAATAGGTATAAGCCTGTTGTAAAGTTAAAATGCTGGACCCACCCTTCTTAGCGCCCGGCGGCACCCCACCCGCCACCTCATCTTTCGCGTTCTGCCACTTGGCCCAGTCCACAAAATTCCACCAGAGCAGCGGCCCATTCAACCCGTTCTTATCGAGCCGCTCTTCGTGCCAGTTCAGCACGCTCAGTACGCCGGGCATCATAGACTTGACGAAGGCATCGTCGGACCGGTGCATCCAGTAATCGTGGATCATGCAGACCCAGAAGAGCGAAAACGTCGGTATTACCTGAAAGTCCGCACTGGGATAGCGGCTTTGGGTCAGCCCGTCATTGAAGCGGCTGTGGTCATAATCGAGAATGGCTTTGCGCATCAGCCGATCGTCACCCGCCACATACAGCGAAATCAACGACTGTACACGTGTATCGCCGGTATACTGCAGCTGTTCGTAATAAGGGCAGTCGTAGTAGGTTTCGCCCGCACAAAGCCGGGCCGTTCGCCAGCCCACCTCCCAGATTCGCTGCAACGACGAGTCGCCCGGCGTGGATGCGCCCGGCGCATTCATGCCGGGCGTGGATGTTGTTGATGTGGGGGCGTTTGCGGTAAACGTTCCTTTTTGCTCGAATGGGTAGCCGGTAAATTGCCCGACGAGGTCGTTCAGTACGAGCGGTTCGTCTTTGGTTTCTACCGTCAGCTGCAGGTACCGATACGTCCGGAACCAGAGTGGCCGAAACGTACGGCGGTCCGACCCGTCGGCTACGAACTGATCGTCGAAGCCGCGTAACGACCGGCCTTCCACCTCGTTCCGGTTTCCTTTTTTACCGGCTGCGTCGATCAGGGCTTCGGCATAGCTCAGGGTGATTACCGCGTTTTTGCCACGGCTTACGGTCAGTTCCGGGTAGGCGTTTGTCAGCACCCCATTGTCAAGCAGAAAGACCGCTTTCTTATTAGCAGTAACGGTTACGGGCGCTTTTCCCTGCAAGAAGGCGGCCTCCATCTGTCCGTTCTCTACCCGCCGAACGGCCGCCAGTCGCTCGGGATGTTCTTCCATCATCGGAATCTGACGGGGTACCAGCCCCCAGTTCCCATCGGTGCCGAGTCCGCGGGGCTTGGTTGGAAAGCCAAACGGTTTGGCCGCCAGCCAGGCACTGTCGTTGAAGTCAGGCTGCTCCCACCCCCAGGGATAACGGGCCGCATCGACCCGGTCGCCATCGCCCGCCACGATGTAGGTTCGCAGTTTGGAGATATCGTTCTTGATAGGCGAGTAAGCCGGGTTCTGGTATACCTTCCAGCTGGCGTCGGTATTGGCTATTTTTTCAGGGTCGGTGTCGCCCTGCAGCACGAATCCGGTCTGGTAGCTCATCTGCGCGAAAGGAATGCCCTCGCCCATGTTCCAGACCTGCGCGGCCAGCACATTCCGCCCGGCCTGCAGATACGGCGCCAGATCAATCGTTTCGTAGTTCCAGTTCTGTGTATCGCTGCGAGCCGGCCCCAGCAGCACCGCCCGACCGTTCACGAACAGCCGATACCGGTTATCGCCCGAGACGTGTACAACGAAGCGGGCCGGCTTCTGCGGCAGGTCAATGGCTTTTCGCAGGTGAAACACCCCATACTGCCGGGCCGGCGCCGTTGGGTGCAGAATCCAGCGCGCAGGCCAGTAGGTAGTAGTCCAGTCGGTAGTAGGTGTCTGAGCCAACGAGGCTATCGACGCAACAAAGAAGAGGAACACGAATTGGAACCGGATCATAAGGCAGAGGGGCTTAACAATAGGACTGCAAGTTAGCTTTCTGCCCTTTTTCCTGTTTCCGGAGCGGTACAAATAATGGATATGAAGATTCACCAACCGTGCTTTTTATAGGTTTATGGGTGATTTCACACATAAAAAGAGTGATTTCACGCAGTTTAACCCACAAACAAGTACACATTCTACAGCATGATGTCGTCTTAACTGAAGGAGTTAATCCTACCCACCATTATGATTCAGAAACTATCTAACCGGTTCCGCTTTTTAGATTATCTAATCCGCAAACGGGCCACTGGCTCACCCAGAGAACTAGCCCAGCGCCTGGGCATTACCGAACGCGCCTGGCACAAGATTCGCGACGAGCTGGCAATGATCTCAACCTGCCCCTCGCCTATGATCCAATCCGCAAAACGTATTACTACACCGAAGAGGGCCAACTCGTGTTTGGGTTTCAGCGAAAGCTAAATAATAATGACATGGAGAAGTTGGAAGGCGGAAGAAAACTTCAGACAGTTGGCTCCCTATGTTCATTTTGGTCTCTGATTTCAGCAGGCTATTGAAACATACACACGCGGTGCACTATGATTATTTTGACCAGCAACAATTTTGGATACTTTAACAAAGCACCTCTTTGTCTTACCAAAATGGTCCTCATCATTGGATTACAAATCAGCTACGGACAATCTGTGCAATCTATACATGAGAAGTATTTACAGAACCTTGGTAGCCGACGTTGTATAGATTCTATCACCACCATTTTCTTATCCGGAGATGGATTTGATAGTCAAACAGGAACCAGGTACATAGTTAATATACATAAAGCTCTTCCGAACCTTTGTTCTTATGAAAGAATTAACGATACTGATACAACATACTTTAATTATGATGGTCACACTAATTGTTTAGGTAGTAGACCCGAGCGCAATTCTATAAAGCTACTCAATAAAATTTTATCTGATAATCAGTCTTATTTCAGAAATGAAAAATTATTTAATGATTTTGTATACATTGGCGATAAATGTACTCTTATAAAAAGAATAGTTGAAAGCGACGAAGAGTTTTATGTACTTGAATATAATGACAAAAAATTCATACAAACATTTTACACAAACTGTCAAACCTACAACATATCTAAAGAGGTAGTATATAATACTATAAGTACAGCCAAGAAAGAGACAAAATACTCTAATTTTAAAATCATAAATTGTATAAATATTCCATTAACAGAAGTAAGCAACTTCAATATTGATGGCATTCCCACTTCCACGTCTATTTATAACTATAAAACTGTAGTCATAAACAAAGACATGAGTAAACATCGTTTCTCATGCGATTAAAAATCAACTCAAGCTTCGGAAAATATATTACTGCGTGTTTATTAACCAGTCCGCAAAATGTACTACTATACCGAAGAAGGGCGAATCATACTCAGGTTTCAGCGAAAGCTAAACAATGAGGATGTAGAAAAACAACAAGTAAGCTAATAATTTCAGACAGCTAGCCTCCTCTGGTCTTTGGCTGCAGCAAGTACCAGCTCAATGAACCGAGAGAATAGTTATTTAAAATTCATTTTAAATAATGGATTTACTGCTGCTTTATAAGATAAATTGGAAATTTCTATAAAATTTATATCGATGAACTCTCAGTTCAGTGAAAGCCCCGAAGTTGCGAGGGTCATTCAGTATCGAATGACACGTATTTAACACTAAATTTTTAAAACGCATGAAAAAGCTAAATGTTATCCAGTTGGAACGCATGATGGGTGGAAGATGCACGGGGGAGTCTATTTCGTTTGCTTCGTCAGTAGCAAGTCTTGGCAAAGCAATCGGTGATGATGATTCTTCAGGATGGGACTATGCTACAGCCTCTTTAGGAGTAGCTGCTGCAGGCGAAAAATGGATGGCTTGCATGGGCTGGCTTTAATCTGAAATCTACGGTCAGTAGGATTATCTACTGACCGTTTTATCTTAAGCAATATGAGAAAATATTTAATTTTATACGCCTTCTCTTTTTACACTTGCTTTTGTCATGCCCAAAAAATAACACGTTTTATAGGCACGTATTTTTCAAAAGACACCTTACAACCAGTTAGCCTTATTTTAAAACCGGGCGATAATAAATCTATTTCAGGAATACTTATTACGGCAATAGGTCAGGAATACACATACTTCACGCATCAAAATGACACCCTGACAGGGTATTTTATCCCATCTCAACCCGACAATTATATTAAAGCTATTATCAAAGGCGACTCCCTTGAACTATTTATTATGCATAACGACCTAACAAAACATCTATTTTTGTCAAAACTAAAAAACTTCGATTCAGAATTAACTAAAAATAAGCAATTTGACCAGGTACTTTTTGGGAGGTGGGTCTATTATGACGAAAAACAAAGAAAGCTCATAAATACTCAGTACTTTGTATTTTATCCAGATGGAAAATTAGAATTTAGCCACGCCAAACACCCTGACATAATGAATTCTGATATTATCAAATCAGGTAAAGTTAAGCCTAAATGGGCTACACAAAATCAACACCTACATCTATTATTTGAAACAAGCCTACCATTATACACTCCTAGTATCCCAGCAAGCATTTATCGTATAGGTGGCGATACGCTTTACATGACTAATAAATCTGGCCGCGTTCATAAAGCGGTAAGAGACAAATCGTTTATACCATGAGTAGGTTGATTCGATATTTACTACTCTTTTCATTACTTCTAATGATCGACTTTACATTAGGAGCAATCGTAGATCACTTTTTCTTACCTGAACAGTTAGTATTAGAAAGTTTATCTAAAAAATTTACACAGTCTGAAATAGCAACTCTATTGAAGCACAAAGAGGGACATTATGTACTTTTGAATCTATTAAAAGGAATTTTTAAGCTATTTAATATTGTGGTTATTACAAGCATTTTGTCAATTGGTATTCTGCTAAATGATTTCAAAGTTCAGTGGATACGTATTATTAATATAGTAACTATTGCTCAATTTGTATTTTTCATCCCATTGCTTTTAAAACTAGGCTGGTTTTCCTTTATCAAGACAGACTATACCTACGCTAATTTCAGCGATTTTAGTGCGCTTTCACTATATAACCTCCTGGATTATTCTGAGGAATGGCAAAGATGGCCTCTTAAACAACTCAATATTTTTGAATTTTTATTTTGGCTTATTCTGGCAATAGGTTTACAGAAGGCTTATAACATTCCACTAAGCAATGGAATGTCAATTGTGGTGCAGTCATACGGCGTGTCTTTCTTTTTATGGATAACAGTGATTGTTTTTTTAAGTATTATGTAATCACATGAAGAATTATTTGTATTTATTATTATTCATTCTATTTACTGGAATGATTTACAAAATTCTTGATCGTTTAGCCGTACGCAAAGAGACGTCCCACAAGATTCACACCCTGCCGATCGTGGCATCAGCCAAGTTCACAACACTCAAGCCCATGCTTCTCGGAAAACCTACTATCGTCATTTTCTTTGATCCTGATTGTGAGCTATGTCACCGGGAAGCTGCACAAATACGCCAGCAACAAGCAGCCTTTGCCAATACGTCTGTTTACTGGCTCACTACGCAACCCCTTAATAAAGCCCGAGCCTTTGCGCACCAGTTCGGCTTAGATACGCTCTCGATGATGCACGTAGGGGCGCTCACCCGCGAAGAAGCTTACCAGGCTTTTGGCCCCACAGGCGTACCTCATATTTTCATTTACGGCGCCGATAAGCGACTCCGTAAGGAATACAAAGGCGAAGTAAAAGTAGAGGCCCTCCTGAAATACTTATGAAACACATTCACCGGACCTTCACCCGCCAGCTCGACCAGACCGATTGTGGAGTAGCCTGCCTGTTGTCTGTTTTGCGGTATCATGGCGGAGATGCCAGCCGGGAACGACTCCGCGAACTCAGCGGCACCAGCATTCAAGGTACTTCGCTGCTTGGGCTGTACCAGACTGCGCAGGCGCTAGGCTTTGATGCCGAGGGCCTCGAAGCCGAAGGTATCCATAATCTGAGCGAACTAACCGAACCGGCTATTCTGCACGTCTTAGTCGACGACGGCCCCACCGGGCAGCGGTTACAGCACTATGTTATTTATTACGGGCAGGACAATGGACACTATACCATTGGTGACCCGGGGCAGGGTGTGGTGCAGATGCCAGCCGAGGAGCTAACCCAAATCTGGCAGTCGCGGGCCTTACTGTCGCTCAAACCCACCAATACGTTTGTCAGAACGACTCAAAGTCGCCAACAGCAGTGGCAGTGGTTCCGGCAGTTGCTGCATGACGACCTGCCGCTGCTGGGCATTGCAGCCGGGCTGGGTGTGCTGATGGCGGCTTTGGGTCTGACGATGGCGCTGTTTTCGCAAAAGTTGCTGGATGAGATTCTGCCCCGGCAAAACGTAGAAAAACTGACGCTGGGCTTGTTGCTATTGGCGGTGCTGTTGCTCGCTCGGGCGGGCATTGGCTACCTGCGAGGCTTTTTGCTGCTGCGGCAAAGCCGGGATTTCAACACGCGCATCGCCAATCACTTTTTCCGCGATCTGCTACGGCTACCCAAATCGTTTTTCGACACCCGCAAAACCGGCGATCTGGTGGCACGGCTCAACGACACCCGCCGGATTCAGGCTACCATCAGCTTCCTCACGGGCAGCGTAGTCATCGATGTACTGATGGTGCTTATTACGGCTGGTTTCCTGTTTATTTACCACTGGCAAATCGGTTTACTTAGCCTGGTTTGCCTGCCTTTATTTGGCTGGCTGGTATGGCGATTCAACTCCCGGATCATTGCGGGCCAACAGGAAGCCCTGGCAGGGTATGCTCATACGGAAAGTCATTTCATTGACTGCATGGGCGGTATTGGCGTCATTAAGGCGCATCAGAAGGAACCGTTTTTTGGTGCTGTAACGTCGGCTATTTACAGGTCTTTTCAGCAAAAACTCTACCAATTGGGCTTACTAGGCAATCGCTATAGCCTGCTGAGTGAGTTAATCAGCGTCGGGATGCTGGTTACGCTTATTGCTATGAGTACGTTTATGGTACTGCATAAACACTTGAAACTGGGCGAGATGATGGCCGTACTAAACATGTCCGGTACACTCATCAGTGCCATCGCCCGGCTTTCCACAACCAATATTCAGTTGCAGGAAGCGCGTGTAGCATTTCAACGGATGCGCGAATTTACCGAACTCCCCGCCGAAGTGTCTGCCAGCCAGAACGGGTCAGCCAGCAATAATCAGCCACCGGAAATCATACTGGAGTCACTGACGGCCAAAAGCTTGTCGTACCGGTTTGCTGGGCGTCCGGCCCTGTTGAAAGACATCTCATTTTCGGTACAGAGAGGTCAGATTATAGGGCTGATTGGCGAAACAGGTTCGGGCAAAAGTATGCTCCTTCAGATTCTACAGAAATTTTATGAGCCGGAAGAAAAAGACCAGCTAAGCGTCAGAATGACTCTCCCTGGCACTTCATTTGCGGGGGGGGGGCGATACCGCCTGGGCAGCCATTCCCGCTGCCGATTGGCGTAGACTGATCGCCTGCGTACCCCAACCGATCAAGATTTTCAACGGCACCCTGCTCGACAACATCTGCCTGGGTAACTCAATCGAGGAAGCCGACGCGGTTGTACAGTTTTGTCAGGAGTACGGTTTCCACGATTATTTCATGAAGCTGCCGCAAAACTACCTTACCCTTGTCGGCGAGGAGGGCATAAACCTGTCGGGTGGTCAGCAGCAACTGGTTGGTCTGGCCCGGGCTCTGTACCGCCGTCCTCAACTGTTGTTGCTGGACGAAGCTACGTCTGCCCTCGACCGCCAAACGGAGCAGTTCGTGCTTACCCTGCTTCAGCGGGTCAAATCGCAGATGGCCATTATCATGGTTACGCACAGGAGCCAGTCCGTTTTACTGGCCGACCGGGTTTATGTGATGGAAGACGGCATTCTTCAGGTAACCAGTACAGCATCGACGGTTGCCTGAGCCCGTCTGGACACGACAGGCGGTAAGGCACAACTCTACCAAAAATTGGCGGATTGAGAGCGGTTTGTTAACTCATTTGTCACCTTCGGGTTGTACTTTCGCGTTAAATTTCCGACTCCCAAATTCTGGTATCTGCATGTATTTTCTTGGATTCGACCTCGGCTCATCGTCCGTCAAAGCGTGTTTACTCGATGCCGAAAGCGGTAAAGCCGTAGCGTCGGTGTTCTTCCCCGAAACCGAAATGGCCATCGATTCGCCCCAGCCCGGGTTTGCCGAACAGCAGCCTGAGCAGTGGTGGCATAATGCCTGCCGGGCCAGCCAGGCGGTACTGAAACAGGCCAGCGTTCGGCCCGAGGACGTCAAAGCCATCGGCATCTCGTACCAGATGCACGGGCTGGTGGTGGTAGACAAGGATATGAACGTATTGCGGCCTTCCATCATCTGGTGCGACAGCCGGGCCGTTCCGTACGGCAACCGGGCTTTCGATGACCTCGGCCGCGACCGGGTCCTGAAACATCTGCTCAACTCGCCGGGCAATTTTACAGCCGCCAAACTGGCCTGGGTCAAAGCTAACGAACCCGACGTATACGCGCAGGTAGCTCACTTCATGCTCCCCGGCGATTACCTGGCGGCCCGCATGACGGGCGAGATCGTCACAACGGGATCGGGTTTGTCAGAAGGAATCTTCTGGGATTTCCAGACTAACGAGCCCGCGCAGTTTCTGCTCGATTATTACGGCTTCGATGCATCGCTGCTGCCTACCATCCGGCCTACGTTTGCCCCCCAGGGCGAACTAAGCGCCACGGCAGCCGCCGAACTGGGTCTTGCCGCCGGAACGCTCGTTACCTACCGCGCCGGCGACCAGCCCAACAACGCTTTCTCGCTCAACGTACTCGAACCAGGCCAGATTGCCGCTACGGCGGGTACGTCTGGTGTCGTATACGGCGTCAGCGACCGGGCCGATTACGACACCAAATCGCGGGTCAATACGTTTCTGCACGTCAGCCACCGCCCCGAGGCCCCACGCTACGGGGTACTGTTGTGCGTAAACGGAACGGGTATTCTGAACAGCTGGCTCCGCAACCAGGTGCTGCGCCGGACTATCAGCTACGACGAGATGAACCGCCTGGCCCACGAAGCACCCGTTGGTGCCGATGGCCTGGTTTGCCTGCCGTTCGGCAATGGCGCCGAACGCGTACTCGAAAACGCCGATCCGGGCGCGTCGTTCCACGGCCTGCAACTGACCCGCCACGAACTGCCCCACCTGATCCGGGCCGCTCAGGAAGGTATCGTTTTTGCGCTTTATTACGGGATTCAGGTTATGGAGAGCGTGGGCGTTGGTCTGCAAACGATCCGGGCCGGCGAAGCCAATATGATGCTCAGCCCGCTCTTCCGCGACACGCTGGCCAACCTGACCGGGGCAGCTATCGAACTGTACAATACCGACGGGGCGCAGGGAGCCGCCCGCGGAGCCGGACTTGGTCTTGGCTATTACAAAACCGCGCAGGAAGCATTCACCGGCCTCCACGTCACCAAAACCATCGATCCCAACATCCGCGATCAGGAACGGTATCGGAACGCGTACGGAACCTGGCTGACCCAGCTGGAAAAGACCGGCTTGTAGATAATTAGCGTTGCCGACTACCCCTTTGCTCATCCCTACAAACCGGCGGCCAGTGATCGAAACCACTGGCCGCCGTTTTATAAGGCCTCATGCGCCACAAGACAGTTTCTGCATTTGCTTACAGCAACTGGCCTCAAACTCACTGAAGCAGATCAGGCGTCTGGTGTCGCATCGGCTTCAGATGAACCGTTTGCCGACCGGCCAGCCACTGGCGGTCAATACCGACCAGGCCAAATACCAGATCCCAGCTCCGCTCGAAACAGTGGGCTGCGTCGGGAAACGTGATCGATACAGCCAGAGCCCGCTCGTAAAAGGCGCGCGTTTGCCGACGCACTACATCGCGATGAACGGCAAACTGAGCACCCAGCACAAAGGTGTACGCTGGCGGTCCGTCAGTGTCGAACAACGCCCGATGAAAGCCGCGCAGATCAAGACCGCGCCCGTCTTCGTTCTTGCTCCAGGGCCTGAACAAGCGGTCACCCTGATTATCGTCGGTATCGATCAGATGGCCCAGCCAGCAAAACCCCAGCGGACTGATCGCGTCGGGAGCATCGGTAAAGGCCCGCAGGGTTTTTTTGAAATCGAAGGCATGGTCAAACGGTTTCCCCTGACAGAAGATGGTCCATTCGGCCAGCGTGTCGTAGCGCTCAACGAGGTGGTGGAGATAGGTATGGGCCTCACGCCCTACGTTGGGGAGCACAAGCGCATCGGGCCCCGCCGACCCATCGGCACTTTTATCATAGACGGTTACGTGCAGACTGGCAGGGCGTTTCCGTAGCCAGGCCAGGTCTTCGGTATAGCGGGCAACAACAAGTTCTAGCATAGGCGATACTCGCAGAACAGTACAGGTCGGGCAAAGTTCGATCCGTCGATTGGTTTCTTCCTGTTGGCGAGTCGGCCGCATCGCCGGTGCGCGCAAACAAAGCGTATCTTTACAAACTGACCTCTTAAACGAACTGCTATGAAGGGAACGTGTTTACTGATTATTACCACCCTCACGCTGCACAGCATGACTCAGGCACAAAACGTACAGCCCCCCAGGGCCGCTATCAAGCCCAAAGAACTTACCATTCACGGTGACACCCGCGTCGATAATTACTACTACCTCAACGAGCGCGAAAATCCGGATGTAATCAACTACCTGAAGGCCGAAAACGCCTACCTGGACCAGGTGCTGGCCCCGGTAAAAGGACTGCAGGACAGACTGTTCGACGAGATGAAGGGCCGCATCAAACAGCAGGATGAATCGGTTCCCTACAAAGAAGGAGACTACTACTACTACACCCGCTACGTAACCGGTGGCGAGTACCCGATCTACTGCCGCAAAAAAGGCGCGCTGACCGGTACCGAAGAAGTCATGTTTGACGGGAACGCCCTGGCCCGCGGCCATAACTACTATCAGCTGGGCGGCTATGAGGTGTCGGACAACGACGAACTGGCCGTATTCTGCGAAGACACCGTAAGCCGACGACTCTATACACTGCGGATCAAGAACCTCAAAACCGGCCAGATCTACCCCGAGATCATACCCAATACCGAAGCAGGCAGCTTTGCCTGGGCGGCTGATAACAAGACGCTGTTCTACATCAAGAAAGACCCGCAGACGCTGCTCGGCTATCAGGTATTCCGGCACGTGCTGGGCACCAGCCCCGAGCAGGATGTGCTGGTCTACGAAGAGCCGGATAACCAGTTTTACATGGGGCTGGGCCGTTCGAAATCAAAGAAATACATCACAATCGGCGTCGATCATAATGGTGTCGCTACGGAATACCGGCTGCTCGACGCCAGCAAACCCACTGGGGCCTTTTCGGTATTTCTGCCGCGCGAGAAAGGACACGAATACGACATCGTTCATTACAAAGACAAGTTCTACGTGCGGACCAACTGGAAGGCAGAAAACTTCCGGCTCATGGAAGTGCCGGAAGGCAAAACGGCCGACCGGAACGCCTGGAAAGAAGTCATTCCGCACCGGGCCGACGTGTACCTGAGTGACCTCGACGTGTTTGCCAATCACCTCGTCCTGGGCGAACGCAAAGCAGGCCTGACCAACATTCGGATTATCAGCCAGAAACGAACCGGCGATCCGGCCAGAGCTGACTTTTACCTGCCGTTTCAGGACCCGGCCTACGTAGCAGGCATCGGCTACAACCCGGACTTCAACACGAACGTAGTGCGCTATACCTATGCGTCGCTGACCACGCCCAGCTCGACCTACGATTACAACATGGACACCCAGACCGCCACCCTGATGAAGCGTCAGGAGGTACTGGGTGGCTTCGATCCGGCCAACTACACCTCCGAGCGTATTTTCGTAACGGCCCGCGACGGTGCCAAAGTGCCGGTATCGATCGTGTACCGGAAAGGAACCAAAAAAGACGGCTCGGCACCCCTGCTGCAATACTCCTACGGCTCTTACGGTATCAACATGGAACCCAGCTTCAGCTCGACCCGCCTGAGCCTGCTGGACCGGGGGTTTATTTACGCCATGGCCCACATTCGGGGCGGTCAGGAGATGGGGCGTCGGTGGTACGAAGACGGAAAGATGCTGAAGAAGAAAAATACCTTCAACGACTTTGTCGACGTATCGCAGCACCTCATCAACCAGAAATACACCTCGCCGGATAAGCTGTTTGCTATGGGCGGCAGCGCAGGTGGTCTGCTGATGGGTGCGGTCATTAACCAGGCGCCCCAGCTCTACCGGGGCGTTGTAGCCGCCGTCCCCTTCGTCGATGTAGTCACGACTATGCTCGACGAAACCATTCCGCTCACGACGGGTGAATTTGAAGAATGGGGCAACCCCAAGCAGAAGGTTTACTACGACTACATGAAATCGTATTCGCCTTACGACAACGTCACGAAGAAAGCCTATCCCAATCTGCTCGTGACCACGGGGCTTCATGACTCGCAGGTGCAGTATTGGGAACCCGCCAAATGGGTTGCCAAACTCCGTACGCTGAAAACCGATACCAATCAGCTATTGCTCCATACCAACATGGAAGCGGGCCACGGGGGTGCTTCGGGCCGTTTCCAGGCCCTGAAAGAAATTGCGCTGGAGTACGCCTTCATGCTGAATCTGGTCGGGGTGCAGCAGTAAATAGCCATAGTGCACGACCATTGTACAGGCGTGTCGCCCTATCAGCGGCTGAAGTTCAGTACGTTCTGACAGCTACTTATTCCGTCCGGGCTGTGCTGGCAGAAGAAGATTACGTCTTGGATTTTGTGCTAATTTTTGTCGGATCGGGTGCCGGGCTAGAAGCGCACCCGATCCGACGAAACCGTCCTGTTGTTAACCAGACAGGCTGAGTACCGTGCCATCACCTTACAGCTTCAGATAATACTGCCGACGGGCGGGGTCAAATTTCTCGATGGCATAGCGTAGAGCCGTACGCGGCATCTGCCGGATGTGGTCGTGCAAAAACTCCTCCAGCGCTTCGGGGCTGCGTTTACCCACCTCGCGCAGCATCCAGCCAATTGCTTTATGAATCAGGTCGTGTTTGTGGGTCAGGAGTAGTTCGGCCAGGGCAAACGTATCCGCAAACTGTCCTTTCCGGATAAACGCCAGTGTCGACACCATGGCTATTCGCTGGCTCCAGAGGTGATCCTGCCGGGCCAGATCGTACAGCACCGATCGATCGGTATGCAGGAGATACTCGCCCAGAATAGCCGGGCAGGTCACGTCTACCAGGTCCCAGTTGTTGACATACTGTCGATTGGCCAGGTAGCGGTCGGCCAGGTCAGCCCGACCGGTTATCCCTGTTTTTCGGGCCTGATACACCCAGATAAGCAGGGCCGTCATCCGGCATTCGTGGTACGGATCGTGGAGCAGCTGCTCCACGTCATCGGCCGGTAGCAACCTGAACTGCCGCGCAATCGCATGCTGCTGCGGCATCGAGAGCCCCAGGAACTGGTCGCCCTCGCCGTACTGGCCGGGCCGGGTCTTGAAGAAACGAGCTACAAACGAAGCCCGTTCGGGTTGTTCCAGCGCCAGCAGCGCCGTCTTAACGTCGGTATGGGTCACGGCAGGGTCGGGCTTAACGCAAAAGTCCGGCAATTGCGCTACCGCAACCCCGGACTTTTGTAGGATAGTGACTAATTAATCGTTCAGTTTCGAGCGGACGAACTCATGTTCGGGTAGCATCGGCAGCGAATACAGCAGCGTCTTGTTCCGCTCGAACGTAGGCCGGTCAAGTTCGGTGGCGGTGTATTTACCATCCACAAACGTCCGGATCATCCGTTCGATCAAGTCTGCGTCGCTCGGGCGTTCATCTTCGTCGAGCAGTAAAATGCCATTTTCGTCATGCTGGTGGTTAGGCCGCATGCCCGCGCCCGGCAGCGTGTCGGGCCGGACGATGGTGGCGCCGTTATAGCCGGTTGGTGTCAGCTGCCGTTCATCGACTGCTACCACCACGCCTTCCGGTTTGGGAGCTACCACCGGGTCGATGATTACAGGATCGGCAGGGAATAGCTCGGTCGGCTCGGTCGCATCCTGTGGCTGTTCATCGATCACCTCTTCCGGCTCTTTCTCCGGCTCCGCAATGAGTTCAGGTTCAACAACCGTGTTCTTGAGCTGATCCATCAGCGTTGATGTCCCGTCGAAGCCAGCCGCAATGATCGTAACGCGCAAACTGTCGCCCAGATTCTTGTCGGTAATAGCGCCAAACTTGAACATTCGGGCTTCGGTCTGAATTTTCTTGGCTACATGCTCCGAGATGGCCATCTGCTCCTTCAGTCGCATGGCGTGTTCCTTACTCGACGAGATCGTGAGCAGAATCCGTTTAGCACCCCGAATGTCATGATCGTTGAGCAGGGGCGAGTTCAGAGCCGCTTCGATAGCGCGTAACGCCCGGTCTTCACCAGCCGCTTCGGCCGATCCCATCACCGACTGACCCGCGTTTTCCAGTACTTTCTTAACGTCGGCAAAGTCAGCGTTGATGTCGCCCTGGGTCGTGATGATTTCGGCAATACTCTTTACCGCGTTGGCCAGTACATCATCGGCATGTGCGTAGGCATCCGTCCAGGTCAGTTCGCTGTAGAGTTCGGCCAGCTTGTCGTTCAGAACGACCAGTACCGTATCGCAGCTGCGTTTCAGCTTCTCGATCCCTTCGCGAGCCTGTTCTTTTTTGTCGGTTCCTTCAAAGTAGTAGGGCGCCGTGACGACAGCTACTGTCAGAAGTCCCATTTCGCGGGCCACCTCGGCCACTACCGGCGCAGCACCGGTTCCGGTACCACCGCCCATACCCGCCGTAATGAACACCATCTTGGTCGGTGGCGCCAACAGGTTTCGGATCTCGTCGATGCTGGCACGGGCTGCATCTTCGCCCGCTTTGGCTTCGGTACCTGCTCCCAGCCCATCGCCCAGTTGCAATTTGGTTGGAACGGGGTTGTTCATGAGTGCCTGACGGTCGGTATTGCAGACGGCAAAATTGACGTCCTGCATCTTCATGTCAAACATGTGCTTGACGGCATTGCCGCCCATGCCCCCTACCCCAACCACTTTAATGATTGTCGGATTGTCATCCGGTATGTCGAATCTATAGCCCTGACTTTGCATGTGTGGGTCTGTGGTGTCTGTTTCGATAGTTGGTACTGCCTGAATGCAAATGAACCGGCTTGGGGCCGGTCTCCCCTCGCGGGTCGGTTAATAGGGGTCGGTTTCGTTACCGCGAATCGGTCGCGTTACCTTACGGAGCCAGCCCAGCAAACCTCCGCCCTCTTCGGGCGCCTTCTCGGGGACAGGTGCTTTCTCTACCTTCTCGCGCACCGGCGTTGGTGGCGGACCGTATGTCGGCTGGCGGGTTGGCACGTTGGCTGGCTCGTCGTTATAGGCGGCCCGGTTGGGATCGCTGATAAACGAAATCCGATTATCAATGGTCTTATAACCAGCCCACACCAGACCCACGGCCGTAGCATAGGCAGGGTCGCCCACCAGATCGGCCCGACCGTTGGGTTCCAGATGCTCGGGATAGCCAACGCGCACTTCTTCAACGCCCGTTACCCGCCCAAATATCTGCTCAACGCCGGGAATCAGCGCCGTACCGCCGGTCAGGACAAGCCCGCCCAGTAGTTTGCCTTCGTAGCCCGACCGAATGATTTCAGCCTGGATCAACGCAGCAATTTCGCGCAGACGATCTTCGATAATAACCGCTACATTCTTCAGTAAAACATCTTTAGGACGCCGGTTGCTCAGACCCGGTACCGCCACCACTTCGTTGAGATTGTACTCACCCGGTATGGCACTGCCGAACTTGCGCTTGAGCTGCTCCGCCTGATTGGGCAGAATTTTACAGCCCGCCTGAATATCGGACGTCAGGCTGTTACCGGCCCACGGGAACACCGCCACATGACGAAGCACGTTGCGGTAATAAATAGCCAGTTCGGTCGTGCCACCACCAATATCGACCAGGGCCACGCCGGCGTATTTTTCTTCATCAGTCAGTACCGCCAGGCCCGACGCCAGGGCCGACAGCATCATCGTTTCCTGCTCCAGATTGTTTCGGGTAATGCACTTGCGTACGTTACGGGCCGCGTTGGCCTGCGCCGTAATGAGCTGAAAATCGGCCCCGAGCTTTACGCCGTTACGACCAACCGGCTGATTGATATTCGATTCGTTATCGACCATGAAATCCATGGGCAACACGTGAATAATCTCTTTATCGGCCGGAATTGACGTACGGTTTCGGTACATATCGCTCAGGAGGTGATCGATATCCTCAATCTGAACTTCATCACCCATCGACGAGCGCGTGATGTTGCCATTCGCCTTGATCGACGTCACGTGTGCTCCGCTAAAGCTAACGTTGACCGAGTGAATGTTCAGGTTCGACTGGTTCGATGCTTCGGCTACGGCGCGCCGGATGGCGTTTACCGTGTTGTTGACGTTAACCACCGACCCTTTCGTAACCCCATCGGCCAGAGCGGTTTCTCCCACGCCCAGTACTTCAAGCGTTTCCTGTTCTCTGTTGTTACGAACCAACCGGCCAGCCACCGCACACACTTTGGTGCTGCCGATGTCGAGCCCGACCACAATTTTCTCGTCACTTCCCGTTGTTGTCATTCGCACACGATTTGATTTCGGTACTGAACGTTTACCCGGCTGTAGCGATCCCATCCCTTAGCCGGTAAAACGTCGGTATATACTAACTTCAATTTCTTAAACTTCGCATCCAGATCGGTTGGCAAGCCAAGCTCGATTCGGTGGTTTCCCACCTGCGGCCACATGGTTACCTCGCCCTGCTCATCGACCGACAGTTCGGCGATCTGCGCCCGCCAGAGCGGGTCGTCGGCAATGTACCGAAGCAGGCCAAGTAAAGGCTGGTTCCGTTCGCTGGCCAGCGAGCGGTTCCGTTTAAAATACGGCCCGGTCAGGATAGGCACACGAGCGGTATAATTCATCGAGATCGGAAAGAACCGACCTTCTTCGCTAATGTACTGCCCCGAGACGGTCCGAACCCCTTCGCTGTCTGTCATCAAACGAGCAACAGGCCTGGGCTGTTCAACACTGACGAGTAGATTTCCCATTAAGTCTCGGGATACCTGACAAGTTTTTACCAGCCCATGCTGCCGTAAGCGAACTTCCAGCTGCCGAAAATCAACCTCTTCGTACTGTTTACCAATTACCGGGTCAGCTCCGCCGTTTGTTAAGTACCCCGTCACGTCCCGACGCGTCAGAAACTGGTGACCGTCAACCTGATTAAGTTTTACAACCACCGCACGAACCCGTTTTTGATCCTGCCGCACTTCGGTGAAGGCGATCAGACCAAGCAACGTGACAAGCCCGCCGGCCATGTAAAACCACTTCCTGGTTGATTTAAAGGTAGAAAACATCTGCGTATAAGCTAAGTCATTATCCAACTATTTTTATCTATTGGTCTATTAATGCTGATTTCAGTGCCGGCAGTTGCTGATCAATGTCGCCCGCTCCGATCGTGACCAGCAAAGAAGGCTTCATATCCCGCACAACGCCTGCCAATTCAGCTTTGGTACTTTGTCGTTTGGTTTTCGATTGTACCGCCCGAAATATCAGATCTGACGTTACTCCTTCGATCGGTAATTCCCGCGCCGGATAAATATCCAGCAGAATCACATGATCGGCCAGCGACAGACTTTCGGCGAACCCTTCGGCAAAATCACGCGTGCGGCTGAAGAGGTGAGGCTGGAAAACAGCCGTCAGCTCCCGATCCGGATACAGCGCTTTTACCGACGACAAAAAGGCTCTAACTTCTTCAGGATGATGCGCATAATCATCGATCAGAACCGCATCGTCTGTTTTGAGAATGTACTCGAATCGCCGACGAACACCCCGGTACGTATTCAATGCCGAACGAATGGCTTCTGCCGATACACCCAGCTCCAGCGCAACCGCGCCAGCCGCCACAGCGTTCTCAACATTGTGAAAACCAGGAACCGTCAGGCGAATATCGGTAATTACACCGTTCGGATACACAAGGTCGAAAACAAAAGCTGCATTTTCTATTTTTAGATTCTGACTACAATAGTCGCCTTTTTGTAACGAATACTCCTTAACGGTAGCATTTGTCTGGTCAGCCAGCGTCAGGCCCTGTTTCATAAACAGCACACCATCATCCGCAATCTGGCTGACGAACAGCCCGAATGATTCGAGGACAGCATCGTGCGCCCCGTAAATATCGAGGTGGTCGGCATCGGTCGACGTAACGATGGCCAGCTGTGGGTACAGCGTCAGAAACGACCGGTCAAACTCGTCGGCCTCGACAACGCAAACCACCTCCCGCAGATCATCGGCGGGTTCGTTGAGCAGAAAATTGGTATTGTAATTATTGGTGATCCCTCCCAGAAAAGCCGCGCAGTTTACCCCCGAATCGCGCAGGATATGAGCGACCATCGACGAGGTAGTGGTTTTTCCGTGTGTACCGGCCACCCCAACGGTTTTCATTTGACCGGCCAGCAGGCCCAGTACCTGCGAACGTTTCTGCAGGGTAAACCCATGATCTGTCAGGTAGATGTATTCGGCATGTGTGTTGGGTACAGCCGGCGTATAAACGACCAGCGTCTGGGCCGGGTTGGCCAGAAACTCGGCCGGAATCTGTTGCGTATCCTCGGTAAAATGGATGGCCATACCTTCGGCCTCCAGCGCATTGGTCAGGGCGGTGGGGGTTCGGTCATACCCGGCCACCTCGTAGCCGTTGATCCGAAACCAGCGTGCCAGGGCACTCATACCGATTCCGCCTATACCCAGAAAATAGATGTACTTGAACTGATCCAGACTCATCGTTTCATTAGATTTACTACTTCTTCCGCAATCTCGCGGGCTGCATCTGGCCTGGCCAGGGTTTTGATAGCGGTTCGCAACTGCTGGCGCTGGGCCGGGTTGTTCAGTAGCGCCAGCGCAGCCGGAATCAGATCGGTACGAGCCGCCTGATCACGCACCAGCAGAGCTGCATCCCGATCAACCAGCGCCATGGCGTTTTTGGTCTGATGATCTTCGGCTGCCGCCGGAAACGGTACCAGAATAGCCGGTCGCCCTACCAGACACAACTCCGACACCGACAGCGCCCCCGCCCGCGATACAACCGCGTCGGCTACGGCATAGGCTTTATCCATGTCGTAGATAAAG
The DNA here is from genome assembly GCF_002006735.1 of Spirosoma sp. 209. Classification (NCBI taxonomy): domain Bacteria; kingdom Pseudomonadati; phylum Bacteroidota; class Cytophagia; order Cytophagales; family Cytophagaceae; genus Spirosoma; species Spirosoma sp. 209. The sequence continues at coordinate 21,275 of NZ_MVEC01000010.1, forward strand.
TCATACGCTTTTACCAGCGATGACCCTACGGTGGCTACGGCCTTCCGGGCGCGCTCAATAAAAGCGGGGCCTGTTTGCCAGACTACCTGAATGCCGGCATCGACAAACTGCGTCAGTCCGGCCTCCATCGCTTCGTTGATCGTTCGGGCGCCCTGGCTACCGCCAATAACGAGCAAAGTGGGGCGGGTGGCTTCCAGCCCGAACAGCTGCTGCCCCGCGCTGACCTGCTGATCGGCAAACTGGATGTCGCTCCGAACCGGGTTCCCCGTCATCCTGATTTTAGCGGCCGGGAAAAATGCCTCCATACCGGGGTAGGCCACACAGATCCGTTCGGCCCAGCGGGCCAGTACTTTATTGGTTAGCCCGGCATAGGAATTCTGCTCCTGAATAAGCGTTGGAACACCGGCCATAGACGCAGCCAGCAGCAAAGGGCCACTGGCATAGCCACCAACGCCAACGGCTGCATCAGGCCGAAAGGTCCGTACGATCTGGCGGGCCCGGAATAGGCTCTGACCCAGTTTCACCGGAAAAATCAGGTTCTCCAGCGTCAGCTCGCGCTTGATTCCCACAACGGGCAACCCCTCGATGGGGTAGCCGGCGCGGGGCACCTTTTCCATCTCCATTTTACCTTCGGCCCCCACGAACAAAATGTCGGTGGTCGCATCCAGGCGTTTCAGTTCGTTGGCGATAGCAATAGCCGGGTAAATATGCCCGCCTGTTCCACCCCCACTGATTATAATTCTCATAGCTATTCCTGACAGGTAGCGGTAAGCTGGCTGTTCAGCGGGTGAAGCGGCCAGCTTACGACTCCTAGATTTTACTCTCGTCTACCTCTTCCCGACTCACGCTCAGCACAATACCAATGGCCAGGCCCGTAAATATGAGCGAGGTTCCTCCCATGCTCAATAAGGGCAGCGGTTGTCCCGTAACCGGAGCCAGCCCGATAGCGACACAAACACTGGCAAAAGCCTGGAAAACAATACTGAAGGTTAGCCCGGCAGAGAGTAGCCCCCCAAACGGTCGGGAGGCTTTCTGTAGTGTTTTCATACCACGCCAGAGGAACCACAGGTACGCCAGCACCACCGGAATACCGCCCAGCAGCAATCCATATTCTTCAACGATGATGGCGTAGATGAAATCCGAAAATGGGTTGGGCAGGGTGTTGCGCTGGTGACTGTTGCCAGGCCCCTGCCCGGTCAGGCCGCCATTGGCCAGGGCAATGTACGACTGCTCGACCTGATAGACGATGGTGTCGGAATCCATGAAATTCTTCATCCGGTTGGTAGCCGTTCCGAAGCGTTCGCCGAAGAACAGACCGATGCCGCCAAAGAATACGCAAACGCCCACCATGATGATCAGGTAGCGAACCGGCACCCGGCCAATGTACATCAGCAGAAAACAGGTAAAACCCAGCAGCAGGGCCGTAGAGGTGTTCGACAGGATAATCAGCGAGCAGATCAGCCCGATCCAGATGATAATGTTGAACAGGACGGTTGGGTCGCTCATGAACCGCTGCCGCTTGGCCAGCATAGCAGCCAGATTCGAGATCAGCGCCAGCTTGGCCAGATCGGAGGGCTGAAACGTCTGGTTGATGATCGGAATCGTTACCCAGCGAGAGGCATCGTTCAGGGTCGACCCCTTGAAAAATGCCCATAACAACAGCGGAATAGACAACCACAGCCCGAACTTGGACAGGCGGGCGTAGTAGACATAGTTGATCTTATGCGCAAAGTACGTGCAGGCCAGACCGACCAGCAGCAGTGAACCATGTTTCAGCAGAAACACTTCGGTGTTGCCGTCCAGCTCCCGAAACGCCTTGGTACCGGTAGCGCTGTACACCACCAGTACGCTCATGATCGACAGATAAAGCACGATCCACCAGATCTGGCGATCCCCTTTTAGATGTGTACGAATCCAGTCGCGAAGGAACATGAGTTTGAGGGATGAGGGATGAGCAATATACGATGAGCGAGTTGGCTTCGGTTACGTATTGCCGGCCAGTACATTTTTTACGGCTGCCTTAAACTGGTTGCCCCGGTCTACGTAATTTCTGAACAGATCGAAGCTGGCGCAGGCTGGCGAAAGCAGTACAATATCTCCGGGTTCGGCCAGCGCCAGGCCCATCGATACGGCTTCCTCTACGCTGCGGGTCTCCTGAATAGACGGCACGACCGGGCCGAAGTAATCTGTCAGTTTATGATTATCGACGCCCAGGCAAATCAGCGCCTTTACCTTCTGTCGAACCAGATTAGCTAACTGGCTGTAGTCATTACCTTTATCCTGCCCACCTGCAATCCAGACGGTTGGCGCGTCCATGCTGGCCAGCGCATAGTATACCGAATCGACATTAGTCGCTTTCGAGTCGTTGATGAACCGAACCCCCCGAATCGTACCGGCAGGTTCCATACGGTGTTCTGCGTTCGCGAACGTGCGTAACCCCTCGGCAATGGCCTCGTCTGACACGCCGACCGACTGTGCCGCCAGGATAGCCGCCAGGGCATTGATGGCGTTATGCGGTCCGCGCAGCGTTGTTTCGGCCTGCGGCATCTGAAACGTATGGCCGTTGCGAATGGCCGTCAGGGTGTTGTCCAGAAAATACCCCCCTTCCTCCACCGGGTTCTCCAGCGAAATGGGTAGTTGGGCGATAGCCGGATTTCGTTTGGCCAGTTCGGTCTGTATAGGCTGACTCTCGGCAAAATAGATGAATGTATCGTCGGGACGGGCGTTTTGCAGAATCCGGAATTTGGAATCTACATAGTTCTGAAAAACGTACCCGTAGCGGTCGAGGTGATCAGGAGTGATGTTGAGCAATACCCGCACGTCGAGATGAGTCTGCTCCATATCGTCGAGCTGGAAGCTGCTTAGCTCGAGCACAAAATAATCGAACGTGTCGTCGATAACCTGCGCGGCAAAGCTATCGCCCACGTTTCCGGCCAGGCCTACATTGTAACCCGCTGTTTTCAGCAGATGATACGTCAGCAGGGTTGTGGTTGTTTTGCCGTTGCTCCCGGTAATACCGATCAAACGGGCCTTTGTATAGCGGGCAGCAAACTCAATTTCGGATATAACGGGCGTTCCCTGCGCCCGTAGTTTTTCGACCAGCGGCACCGTTGCCGGAATACCGGGACTTTTGATCACTTCCGAAGCCGCCAGAATACGGGCTTCGGTGTGCTGATTTTCCTCGAACGGAATCTGGGCGGCTTCGAGCGTAGCCCGGTAACTGTCTTTCAGTGAGCCTTTATCCGACAAAAAGACCTCAAACCCTTTCGCCTGAGCCAGCAGGGCCGCGCCGACTCCACTCTCTCCCCCGCCTAAAATGACTATTTTCTTTGCTGACATGATAACGACGTACTACTGGCAAAATAACGCATAAAACAAAAGCTCCCCGAATGTCCGGAAAGCTTTTACCCTAAGTTTTGCCGTAACGCTACTCTTTCGCGGCCAGTGACTCAGACAGCCGCAACCGGTTGGCCAGCTTGACGATCAGAAAAATGACCCAGGCAATCAGCACAAACTGGATAACTATATTCAGAAAATTACCGTAGCGGATGGCCACTTCGGGGCTGGTTCCTGCGGCTTCTTTGAGCACAAGCTTGAGCTGACTGAAATCGATACCGCCAATGAGTAGCCCCAGAATAGGGTTAATGATATCTTCAACCAGCGATGTGGTGATTTTGCCGAAAGCAGCACCAATGACAACCCCGACAGCCAGATCGAGTACATTACCCTGGGCGATAAATGTGCGAAATTCTCTTAGCATACAGATGACTGATTTTAGTTTACTAATTGAATAGATCAAAGGTACTAAATGCAACATACTGATCTGCGCACAACTAACCAAGTAAAATTACTTTTTTAAAAAAGTTGGTACCTTACAGCCAGGTAAACCATTCTCATTCACTACCCGGGAGGGTTTTGCCGCGTGCTGATTGCGGTCAAGACGTCGTTCCGATCAGCAGTTGACCAGACGGCATAAAAAAACCCTCCGGCCAAGCGGAGGGTTGCTGACAGGCAGATAGCCATAGACTTTTATGCGTTCGGTACCTGGCGGCTTCGGTTCGCAGCTTTTACAATCAGGAAGATAACCCAGGCGATCAGCACAAACTGAATAATTGTATTCAGAAAATTACCGTACCGAATAGCCACTTCGGGCGCTGTACCAACGGCTTCCTTCAACACAATCTTCATCTCTTTAAAGTCGCCCCCCCCCAATACCAGGCCAATAATTGGGTTGAGTATATCTTCGATCAGCGATGTGATGATTTTGCCGAAAGCGGCACCAATAACAACCCCGACGGCCAGATCGAGTACGTTACCCTGCGCAATGAATGTGCGAAATTCCTTTATCATGATACAAGTGGGAGTTTAGGTGGTACTAGCAGATACGGCTTCTTTGACGCAGCTTGACCAACCTGGTAACCACCCCGCCCCTTGTCATTTCTTCCGAAACGTCGTCACGTTGTAGACGAGTCCGATACCCAGCGTCTGCTGGAGTTGCCAGTCGCTGGAGAAATCTTTGTCGAACAGGGCAATTATGCCCAGGGTCGTACTGATGTATCGACTGACTTTGGCGGTGAGAATGATATCAACGCGATGATCGATGGCATTGAGGGTCTGGTAGTTGGCAAACAGGAGGTATTTGGCGTTGATGCTTACGTTCTCGCTCAGATTGCGGGTCAGAGCCGCCTGCAGTTGTAAGGCCAGCCATTCGGTACGAATGCTTCGTCCCGGCTCAACGCCATAGACCGTCGCATTGGGGTCGCGCACCGGGATTTTATCGGCCCCCTCCCGGAAACGGACGCTCTGGTCGGCCAGGAACGTAAACCGTGGCGCAAACGGGCTCACCCGCAAGGCAAACCAGTCGTTCGGCTTGTAGGCCAGGCCCCAGGCTATAGTTAGCTGACCGGGCGCCAGAAAATTAGCTACTTTGAAACGTGTCTGACCGGGCGCCAACCCCGTGTATCGATAGCCTGACGTAAAAAACGACGTGAATGTACCCGACCCAAACATGTCCCACTTGGGCGAGATTTTATAGCCAGCTACCGAATTCAGCAAAATCTGATCGGCGGCTTTTCGGGTCAACCCCGCCTGCGTCACAAACCCTAACTGAAGATCGGCGGTATTGTCCCACGACCATCGTTCTTTTTCGTACAGCGCCCGCGCGGCAACGACGGCTCCGAGGGCTACCGAGTTGACCCCACCCCCCGTCCAGTTATTGAACGAGGCCTGGTTAAAATTGACACCTCCGCTAAACGAACGCTGCCAGTAGGATGTATCGGGTTTTATGGCTACGGTATCTTTGAAGTTGGCGACAATTGTTGAGTCCTGCGCCTGTGCAGGCTGACAGGCAAGCCAGCCCAGTAGTAAATAGACGTAGTGTTTCATACCTATAGATTTGGCCGTTTGGACGTCATTCAGCCCCAAAGGCAACGGATTCATGTTAATAAATCTCTACTTTTTTTGTCTGTAATAGTTGCAGCGGGAATACCGTTGTGGTCTGATCAGTCTGGAGCGTTATCGATGTCGTATCGATCCTGGTAATCTGTCCCTTCACCCCGTCGATCTCAATGGTTTGTCCTTCCTGATACTTGTTTTTTGTATAGAAGGCAGACAATATGTTGGCCATCAGATCCCGCGACGCTATGCCATACCCGAAGGCAAAGGCAAAAATGACGCCACCGATCATCAGGTTGAAGCTGGACTCGAGCAGTTCCGTATTGATACCAGCCTGACCCAGCGCACTGATCAGCGTAATCAGGAGAAAGAAAACGAATACAATCGTTCCCAGCAGGCGACCCGATGCGATTTTGAACGACTCACAAACGCTAATAACTGCACCTCTTATTGCATCGGCCAGTAACACGCCTACCTGCAGCATAATGGCGGCCGCAATCAGTTTAGGAATGAAGTTTACCAGCGACGATACCATGTCTGTGATGGCCGCTACGCCCAACGTTTCGGTTGCCGCTGTAATAAACACGAGCAGAATAAAGTAATAAAGGATTTTCGCTACGATCTCGCTCAGCTTTATTTCCGTTTTGAGCTGCTTGATGATGCTGATTTCGTTCAGGCGCTCACCAATTTTATCGAAGCCAACCCGGGCCAACACTCGCCTGACCACAAAAGCAGTCAGACGCGCCACGGCGATGCCGATGATCAGAATAACCAATGCGCCCAGTAAGCGCGGTACAAACTGAATAAACTGATCGATCAGCGTCTGAAAAGTCGTCCGAAGAACCTCTGTCAGGTTGGGTAATTGTTTCATAATTAAAAAGATTGGCCAGAATTAGCGACCGGAGGGTCAGCCAGTACAGAGGCTGCTTTAAAGAATTCGCCCACGTACAGTTCGATAACTGTCATTGTGTCGCGAATCAGATCAATTTCGGATATTAGTTGCTCCCGCAGTTCGGGTGGGCACGTGGCATCGGGCTCGATTGCCAGGAAAGGATTTGGTTCATCCATACTGATACGGTCAACGAATGGGCCAGCGGAGCAATACCGCTACTTTAAGTGCCAGAAGCAACCAGAATACAACCGCTTCGAGGTAATATTTGCGCAGTTTATCACGCGAACGCTTCAGCCGCATTTTCACCGCGCTTTCGGTCAGACCACTCACCTCCGCAATATCCCGGAGGCTGGCCCCATCCTGATACTTCATTAGCAGCATGGTCCGTTCTTCGTAAGGCATTTTCTCCAGCGCCCACTTGAGTTTCCGGGCTTCAAATTCGGCCAGCTCAGCGAGTTCGTCGTCCTGTGAATTATCGATCCGATCCCAGCCTTCATCAATGTGTACTTCCGTATGCCGTTGCGCCGACCGTATGTAGTCTGCACAGTGATTGTAGGTTATGGAATAAAGCCAGGTCGAAAACTTCGATTGTTCTTTGAAGCTGCCCAGTTTGAGCACCAGCTTTAAAAAGACATCATGAGTAAGGTCTTCGGCCTGCGCCGGCGATTTGCTAAATGACAGACACTTGCGATACACTTTATCGCAATAGCGTTCGTACAATTGCTCGAAGTACTCATTTCGCTGGGTCTCCGTGTAACGACGCACCAATTCTTCATCCGAGTAGTCAGCCATACGGTGGTTATAACCTGTCTAAGACTTGAATTAGCCAGAAAGTAACGGTCTATTACTCACCGATACTCAAATAATCCCATGGGATTAGCAGCAAAAAAGCCCGACTGGAGCAGCCGGGCTTTTTTGCGAAATAGTATACTCTGTTTGTCTACACATCGATCTTCGACGGCTGGCGGGTTTAATCGTTTTGCCAATAGTACTGACGCAGGCGATCACGGGATCGTTTCAGACGCATCTTCACCGCGCTTTCGGTTAGCGCATGCTGCATTGCCAGTTCCTTTACGCTGATACCATCCTGATACCGCTGATGAAGCAGCATCTGCTCGTCAGCGCTCAAACAGGTCATGGCCCGATGAATTCGGCGGGCTATCTGCTCTTCCTGCTCGGCTATACCATCATCGGCACTGACATCCAGCGTATCCCAGTCGTTATCGCCAGTCAGCGCCTGCCGTTTGTTGGCGCCCCTGATCTGATCAGTACAATAATTATGCGTTACCGAGTATAACCAGGTCGAGAACCGGGCCTGGTGTTTGTAACTGTCAAGCCGGGTCATCAACCGCAGAAAAATGTCCTGGGTTAAATCCTGAGCCTGTACGTCATCTTTTGTAAACGAAAGGCACTTACGATGTACTTTATGGCAATAGCGTTCATACAATTGCTCAAAGTAGTCATTCTGGTGGGTTTCGAGGTAATTGTTGACCAATTCCTCGTCAGTTAACTTTTGTTTCATAAAGTTACTGTGGGTTACTCGGTAAATTTAGTTAAATAATTTCATGTACGTAGGTCATTAAGTTGTCAGATTGAATAAAAACAAAAATACCCGGCTCAAAAGCCGGGTATCTACTAAACGGTAGTTAACTACTTATTTTATCCTATTGCAACACGTTTGAAGGCTGAAACCGTCAGCCCTTTGCTGGTTTTCTCCAGCAGCTGTGCAATAGTAAGCGAGCTATCTTTTACAAACTCCTGATTCAGAAGGGTGTTCTCTTTGTAGAACTTGTTAAGCTTACCCATCGCGATCTTCTCCAGCATAGCTTCAGGCTTTCCTTCCTGACGAGCCTGCTCTTTACCAATCTCAATCTCACGCTCAACAATGGTAGCATCGACGCCATCCTTGTCAAGAGCAACGGGCTTCATCGCTGCAATCTGCATAGCTACGTCCTTACCTACTTCGGTCACGTCGGTACCGTTCGTGTTGGTCAATCCAACCAGCACACCCAGTTTACCGTTCGAGTGAATGTACGATACCACTTTGTCGGCCGAAACGGTTTCGAACGAAGCGACATCGATTTTCTCGCCGATCTTACCCATCAGATCCGTGATATGATCCTGCAGGGCGCGACCATCGGCCTGGGGGGTTGCCAGCAGCGTTTCCTTATTCGCAGCGTTGGTAGCAACAGCCGTGCTCATAACGGCCATGGCCAGATTCTGGAAATCGGCTACTTTCGATACGGGTTCGGTTTCGCAGGCCAGGGCAATCACTTTGCCGGTTTTGCCATCTTCGCTAACGTGAGCCAGTACGATACCTTCTGCAGTAGCGTTGTCGGCCCGTTTGTCGGCTATTTTCTGACCCTGCTTGCGCAGAATCTCTTTGGCTTTTTCAAAATCGCCGTCGGCTTCGGTGAGGGCCTTTTTGCAATCCATCATCCCGGCTCCGGTCTCTTGCCGAAGTTTGTTTACGTCAGCAGCAGTAATTGCCATTGTAAAAAACGGTTTTCAGTTGTTAATTTTTCGATTCACAAAGCCGCCTGTTATTAACATAACGGTAAATTTCTTTTTATCAGAAAATAGCCCATAGCGGCTGCTACGGGCTATTTTCTGATGTTGATGTCGGGTATCAGTCGGTCGGCTATCAGCAGCCGTAGCACCAAACCGCCGGAACCGGTATACCGTCAATCAGTTTATGCATCCTGCTCATCTTCAGCAACAGCGGCTGGCGAGCCGGTTGCTTCGGGCTGATCAGCCAGTTTGCTCTCGTCTTCGGCGCGGGCCTGCACAACGTCTTCGTTACGCTTGGCTTCTTCCTCTTCCTGAACGCGCTGGTCGTCTTTATCCTGTTTGCGCTCCATCAGCCCTTCTTCGATGGCCCGGCCAATGGCCAGCGTAATCAGAGCGATAGATTTGTACGCATCATCGTTGGCTGGGATCGCGAAATCTACTTCCTCGGGGTTCGAGTTGGTATCGCACATAGCAAAAACCGGAATACCCAGACGGTGTGCTTCCGATACGGCAATGTGCTCACGCTTTACGTCGACAACGAACAGAGCAGCTGGCAGGCGGGTCAGGTCGGCAATACCGCCCAGTACGCGCTCCAGTTTCTCTTTATCGCGGGTTTTGGTCAAACGCTCGCGCTTGGCAATGCTCTTGACGGTCTCCTCGTCTTTCAGCATTTTGTCCAGCGTCTGCATTTTTTTCAGCGACTTTCGGATGGTTGCGAAGTTGGTGAGCATACCGCCCTGCCAGCGGTCAGTCACGTACGGCATTTTCAGGCGACGCGCTTCTTCCGAAACGATTTCCTGAGCCTGCTTCTTCGTAGCCACGAACATCACTTTCCGACCCGAGCGTACAATGCCTTTGATGGCGTTGCAGGCTTCATCGAGTGCCGCAACCGTTTTGTTAAGGTCAATAATGTGGATGCCGTTTTTCTCCATGAAGATATACGGAGCCATCCGGGGGTCCCACTTCCGCGTTAAGTGGCCAAAGTGCACACCAGCGTCGAGGAGGTCTTTATATTCGATTTGTGCCATTTCAGACTTTGAAAATGAATGTTGTTAAAAATACGCAGCACCACCCGTCGGCATCATCTAAGGGTAGTCTGGACAATTTTAAATGAATAATGTGTAATGAAAAATAGGCTTACAGGACTGTAACGGCATTGTTCATTATACATTTTCCATTGATTAGCGTTTCGAGAACTGGAACCGACGACGAGCCTTGGCGCGACCGTATTTTTTCCGTTCTACCATACGCGAATCCCGGGTCAGGAAGCCTTCTTTCTTGAGGGCAGGGCGGAACTCGGCGTTCAGTTCGACCAGTGCGCGGGCAATGGCCATACGGGTTGCTTCAGCCTGACCGGCTACACCACCACCACGAACATTGACCTTCACGTCGTAGCCACCTACGCCGTTTACCGTTGCGAACGGCTGGTTCAGAATGATTTGCAACACTTCGGTGGGAAAATACTGCTTGTAGTCTTTTCCGTTCACCGTGATGGCCCCGCTGCCTGCCGACATGTAGATGCGGCTGATGGCAGTCTTCCGGCGACCAATGGTATTAATACGATCCATTCGGCTGTGACTTAGAATTTAACGACTGTGGGTTGCTGAGCCTCATGCGGGTGCTGATCCCCGGCGTATACGTGCAGGTTGGTAAACAACCGACGGCCTAACCGATTTTTAGGCAACATGCCTTTAACGGCGTGCTCGATGATGCGCTGAGGATGCTTTTCGAGCAGGATACGGGGCGACGCGAAGCGCTGACCACCGGGGTAGCCGGTGTGGCGAACGTAGACTTTGTCGGTCATCTTGGCGCCGGTCAGACGAACCTTCTCGGCATTGATGACGATTACGTTATCTCCACAGTCAACGTGGGGCGTAAAGTTGGTTTTGTGTTTGCCGCGAATCAGGCGTGCGATCTGGCTGGCCAGCCGACCTAACACCTCACCCTGAGCGTCAACCACAACCCATTCTTTCTGCGCCGTTTCTTTGTTGGCAGAGATGGTTTTGTAACTGAGCGTATTCACTGTTATGGAGACTAATTGGTTGATTTCTAATGATTTGCTTACGCAAAAAACACTCCCGTCCTGAAACGGGAGTGCAAATATAGGCGGTATACTGCTGAAATACAAGGGAGTGACTGAAAATCCTCTACCGGAGCTTCAGGGTGGCCAGCGCAAGCACGGCCAGAATGATAGCAATGATCCAGAAACGGGTAACGATTTTTGCTTCGTGGTATCCTTTCTTCTGGAAATGGTGATGCAGGGGCGACATCAGGAAAATACGCCTGCCCTCGCCATACCTCTGTTTCGTGTATTTGAAATAACTGACCTGCATAATGACCGATATGTTTTCGATCAGGAAAATACCGCAGACAATAGGAATAAGCAGCTCTTTTCGAATGGCCAGAAACAGAACCGCAATGACGCCCCCCAGCATCAGGCTGCCCGTATCGCCCATGAACACCTGCGCCGGGTACGAATTGTACCATAGAAACCCAACGCAGGCCCCCACAAAAGCCGCGCAGAAAATCACCAGTTCACCCGAGTTGGGGATGTACATGATGTTTAGGTACTGGGAAAATACTTTGTTACCCGACAGGTAGGCCAGCACCCCGATGGTCAGCCCGATAATAACCGATGTACCGGCCGCCAGCCCGTCAATGCCATCGGTAATATTGGCGCCATTCGATACGGCCGTGATGATGAAGATGCAGACCAGCACATATACGATCCAGGTATACTCGTCGGGTAGTACGCCGAACAGCAGGGAGCTGTAGTCGAATTCGTTATTCTTCAGAAACGGTACCGTTGTCAGCGTCGACTTAACGTCGGTGTACACGTCCGGTACGTTGGATGTGCTCAGCAGCCGGGGGGCATAAATACGTATCTTCACGTATTCGTTGAAGTACAGCGTCAGGCCAACGATCAATCCCAGACCAACCTGCCCAACTACTTTGAACTTCCCCTCCAGTCCTTCTTTATTCTTCTTGAAAACTTTGATGTAATCGTCGAGGAAGCCGATCAGCCCGGTCCATACGGTCGATACCAGCGCCAGTACCACATACACATTCGATAACTTGGCAAACAGCAGCGCCGGAATCAGCAAAGACGACAGGATGATGAACCCACCCATCGTAGGCGTACCGCGCTTCTGCATTTGCCCTTCCAGCCCCAGATCCCGAATCGATTCGCCGATTTGCAGCGTACGTAGTTTATCGATGATACGCCGGCCGAAAATGGCCGCAATCAGCAGCGAGGTGATGACCGCCCCCAGCGCCCGAAACGAGATGTATTGAAATACCCCGGCCCCCGGAAAGTTGTACCGTTCGTCTAAAAATTGGAAAAGGTAATACAGCATACACGAAATGAGTGAATGAGTGGTTGAGCGATTTGCCAGTGCATGATTAATTCGCTCAATCACTCAATCGCTCATCCATTATTATTGGCCAAAGTTACTGATTTCGGCGTTCTGCGAAAGCATCGCGCAGTACGGCCCGGTCGTCAAAATCGTATTTTATCCCACTGATTTCCTGGTAGGTTTCGTGGCCTTTTCCCGCTACCAGAATGATATCGTGCGGCCGGGCCAGGGCAACAGCCCGCTTGATCGCTTCGCGCCGGTCTTCGATGGTATTTGTTTTTTTGAAGTCGACCGGCGACACCCCCGCCTGCATCTGCTCCAGAATAGCCATCGGGTCTTCGTTGCGCGGGTTGTCGGATGTCAGAATGACCCGGTTGCTGAACCGGCAGGCAATATCGGCCATGATGGGTCGCTTCGCAGCGTCGCGGTTGCCTCCGCACCCCACTACGGTGATAATTTGCGGCAGGTAATCCTGCTCGTCGGTATGCCGAAGGCCGACAATGGTTTCCAGCACGTTCTGGAGCGCATCGGGCGTATGGGCATAGTCGACAATACCAACAATCTTATCGTCAGATACGACCTGCTCGAACCGACCCGGCGGGGGCATCAGAGCCGACAGCTGGGTCAGCACCTCAGTTGGGTCTTCGCCCAGCAGCACAGCCGCTCCGTAGACGCTTAACAGGTTGTAGGCGTTGAACTTCCCGATCAGCTTGAACCATACCTCCCGATCGTCGACCAGCATGTTCAGGCCAAACAGCGTATCGGCCAGCAGCTTACCTTTAAACGTGGCCAGCGTCTGGAGTGAGTACGTTTCCCGGCGGGCGGCTGTGTTTTGCAGCATCACCAGCCCGCGCTTGTCGTCTACATTGGTCAGCGCAAAGGCCGAAGCCGGCAGCTGATCGAAGAAGCCTTTCTTGGCCCGGATGTAGTTGTCGAATGTACCGTGAAAATCGAGGTGGTCGTGGGTGATATTGGTGAAGATCCCCCCGGCAAACTGCAAACCCGCAATCCGCTCCTGGACCACGGCGTGCGAACTCACCTCCATGAAGACGTACTGGCAGCCATTGGCCAGCATCTGGGTGAGCAGCTGGTTGGTCGTGATCACATCGGGGGTGGTATGGGTCGCCGGTATTACCTGATCATCGATCTGGTTCTGCACGGTAGATAGCAGGCCGCAGCGGTAGCCCAGGGCCCGAAAAAGCCGGAACAGCAGCGTAGCCACCGAGGTTTTGCCGTTTGTACCGGTTACCCCCACGAGTCGTAGTTTCTGCGACGGTCGGTCGTAAAAGGCAGCGGCTATCAGGCCCAGGGTATGCGGGGTATTCTGGACCCGTACGTAAGCTACCCCATCGGCGGTATTGTCGGGAAGGTCTTCGCAGAGAATGGCGGCTGCCCCCTGCCGAACGGCGGTTTCGATAAACGCATGGCCGTCGGTCAGGGTGCCGCGAACGGCCACAAACAGGCTACCGGGGCCTACCCGGCGTGAATCCATGGTAAGGCTGGTAATATCGGTATTCATACTGCCCGACGTAGCCAGCAGCGGAATTTTATACAGAAGATCGGTTAGTTGCATGAAGATGATACGGCCGTACCAGCGGTTAAACGCCGGCCTTCGTTAGTCTACCACAAAAAAACGGACTAAATACGAAACGATAGCCGGACGAGGGTACCTATATTTTCTTTTGCAACCCACCACTCGTTTTCTTTGTACCTTTACGACCCGTTTATGAAAAGCCCTCATCAACGGCGGCTCATAAATCGTAAACCGTAAATAAACGTCATGTCTTGGTTCGTCCGAAAAGATAAGGGGATTCTGACCCCGACCGAAATGAAGCGGGAGGCCCCCGACGGTCTTTGGTATCAATGCCCGAACTGCAAAAAAGTAATGCACACGCGGGAGCATAAGATCAATGCATATACCTGTGTTCACTGCAATTATCACGAAAAAATAGGGTCCGACGCTTATTTCTCGATCCTCTTCGACGAGAACGCGTTCACCGAGCTTGACCCGAACATGACCTCTGCCGATCCGCTCAAGTTCACCGATACCAAATCGTATCCCGGCCGGGTTAAAGCCACCATGGCTAAAACCGGCCTCAAAGACGCCGTCCGGACCGCCTACGGGCCCATGAATGGCGTAACGGTAACGGTTGCCTGCATGGACTTTAATTTCATCGGCGGCTCGATGGGATCGGTCGTTGGCGAAAAAATTGCCCGTGCCGTTGATCACGCTATTCAGAGCCGCACCCCCTTCCTGATGATTTCGCGGTCGGGTGGCGCGCGCATGATGGAAGCGGGCTACTCGCTGATGCAGATGGCCAAGACATCGGCTAAACTGGCGCTGCTGGCGCAGGCTAAACTGCCGTATGTATCGCTGCTGACCGATCCGACAACGGGTGGAGTAACGGCATCCTACGCCATGCTGGGCGATTTCAACATCGCCGAACCCGGTGCGCTGATTGGTTTTGCCGGTCCCCGCGTTATCCGCGAAACTATCGGCAAAGACCTGCCCAAAGATTTCCAGAGCGCCGAATTCGTGCTGGAACATGGCTTTCTGGATTTCATCGTCGACCGGAAAGATCTGAAAGACAAGCTGTCCAGCCTGTTTACCATGCTCGCCTAGAAACGGGCCGGTACGGGAAGAAAATTGGTTTATTCTATGCGCCTTGTCCGACACCCGGTTCTGTGTAACTACTATGTGACGTACCGCTGTAACGCCAGCTGTAGTTTCTGCGATATCTGGGAGCGGCCATCGCCCTATGTTACCCTCGACAATGCCCGGGCGAACCTCCGCGATCTTCGTCGGCTGGGCGTTCGGGTCATTGATTTTACGGGGGGAGAGCCATTACTGCACCGCCAGCTGCCCGAGCTCCTGAGCGAAGCTAAACAGCTCGGCCTCATCACGACCGTTACAACAAACGCGCTGCTCTACCCCAAACAGGCCGAGCGGCTTCGGGGACTGGTCGATATGCTGCACTTCTCGCTCGATTCGCCGGTGGCCGAGGAGCATGACCGATCCAGGGGGGTCCGTAGCTTTGACAAAGTGATGGAGTCGATCGACATAGCCCGGCAACTCGGCGAACGGCCCGACATTCTGTTTACCGTCTTCGACCATAACGTTCACCAGATCCGGGCTATGTACGAAGACATTTGCCGACCCAACGATCTGGTCCTGATTCTGAATCCGGTTTTCGAGTACAACAGCGTCGACACCGGCGGGCAGTTATCCGACAGTGCCCTGCGGGATATGGCCTGGTGGGGCAAACAACCCAATGTTTACCTGAACGACGGCTTCATCCAGCTCCGGCGCGATGGCGGCAACCACATCGACAAACCCGTTTGCCGGGCCGCCAGCACAACCATCGTAATCTCGCCCGAAAACAAGCTCGTTCTGCCCTGCTATCACCTCGGCCTCTCCGATCACCCGATCAACAACAATCTGTACACCCTCTACCGCTCAGCCGATGTACAGCAGCTGGTAGCGCAGGAAGGTCGGCTGCCCGGTTGCGAAGGCTGTGCCATCAACTGCTACATGCAGCCGTCATTTGCGGTCGATGTGACGAAGTATTTCTGGAAAGCCCTGCCCAGCACGCTGAAATACAACTGGATCAAAGGCACCTGGAAACAGCTCGTCTAGCTCCCCTCCCTCCCGGCTCCGTACAATTTCTTTTCGCGCCCCCCGTCAGCTGTTATTCCACGGGTTTCATCTACACACAGTTTATTTCCAAAGACCTAGAGTGCGGAGGCTGGCGTAACAGATCAGCCCGGACCCCGGCGCCTTAAGCTGCGGTTAACCAAACAATTGAACGACCAGTTTCTACCATCTTATGCAGACGAAAGGGTACCGGGTCAGTATCCTGAGCAGCTACGGTAGTTTTACCATATAGCCGACTAAGTACATTCCGTAAACGGCCTTTTCTCTACTTTTGCCCATGCTTTACACCGCCGAACAAGTCGCGCAGCTGCCCACCGATACCTTCCGTTACCTGCTCGTTTCTCTCAACGATCATATACTGACCATCACCCTGAACCGTCCGCAAAAAAAGAACGCGCTCCACCCGCCCATGCTGGCCGAACTGGCTTTCGCCCTGGCCTATGCGCACTACACCGCCGACGTCTGGATCGTTGTGCTGGCGGCTACGGGCGACACGTTCTGCGCTGGTATGGATTTAAAATCGCTCTCGGCGGGGAGTGATGAACAGGCGAGCGTGCCCGAACCGGCAGGCCCCGTTCGGCTGGGCGAACTCATGGCCGGTTTACACAAGCCCTGTATAGCGCGGGTCCAGGGACCGGTTTATGCCGGTGGTTTTTTGCTGGTGGGGGGCAGTACATACGTGGTAGCGGCCAATTCGGCCACCTTTGCCCTGCCCGAAGTAAAACGGGGGCTGTTCCCGTTTCAGGTTCTGGCCGTTCTGCTCGACATCATGCCAGCCCGGCGGGCCCTCGACCTCTGCCTTCGGGCCCGCACCCTCAACGCAGCCGACGCGCAGGAGATCGGGCTGGTGACCCATTCCGTACCCGCCGATGGACTCGACCCAACCGTCCGGCTCCTGACCGACGAACTCAGGCTGTATTCGCCCGTGGCCATGCAGTTCGGTCTACGGGCCTTCCAGACGCTGAAAAGCCTGCCACCCGATCAGCAGCAGGCCTTTTTACACGATCAGTTTCAGCAGCTTCAGCAAACCCACGATGCCCGGGAAGGCATGGCGGCTTTTCTGGAAAAACGACTACCTAACTGGGGGTAGTAACCTACTGGCACTTTCGGCGGGTGTCGATGATGTGCTGAATTTTCCAAGCACCCGATATTCGTACAAGGGTAAACGCATTAGCACCACAATGGCTTTGCTGACCATTGTAATAAAACGAGTAGGGTGTCCAGACGGTAGCCAGATCGCCATCTACCTTGACCTCCATGCCACTGAGCCGCTCGTCCAGCGCGCCCGCCTTTGCTTTGCCTACCGAGGTGATAAACCGATCGATGGCCTGATCGCTGACCGATACCTCGCCCTGCTTATTGACAACACTCTGCAGTCGGGCACCCGGCAGAAATAGGGATTTGAGCGCCGTTGAATCGGCTCGTTTCATGCCGTCGAACATCTGGGTGATAACGGCTTTGGCAGCCGTTTCGTCGGCGGTTTGCGCCAGAGCGGGAACGGCCAGCAACAGACCGATCAAAGCAAGTAGTGGTTTCATACGTACGAAGGTTACGGCCATTGATGCACCAGAAAACGGCCCCGACCCAAGGTTACAAAAACGCAGGTGAGCCCCCAAATGGGTTGGTATCAATGGTAACATGTATGCCTGAAAGGTTTTCTGGGAAAAGGGGCCAAGAGTTTAAAACCCGTTTTTCTATTGCTGGGCCGGCAGGGGAATGTAAAAGCCGTCGTTTTTTTTGAACGGCACCTGCGCCGAATACGTCCCGTTAAACTGCTGTACCATGGGTCCCATCACCTGCAGCTTTGGCATCACCTCAACCCCGGCCGCCCAGAAAGACGTATCGAGATGAAACTCGGATTTGAAGTCTTTATCGGTCGAGAGCGTCAGGTAATTGCGGAACCTGAGGGGCGACTCGCTGGGCTCGTACGAATAAACCGCTATATCGATTGGTTTTTTGCGTTCAGGATTCCAGTTAGGCCGCTCGTTCCGAACCGTTGGGGTTCCCGTCAGCCGCAGGGCCCCGTTCGGCACCACCACAAACCGGCGTTTTTCAAGCCGGGTGCGGGGCGGAATAAACGACACCGCATCGTCTTTCGAAATAGTGCCCGCTACCGAGCCAATTGTGTAGCGCCAGTAGCGGCTGGTATAGGACGACGTAGCCAGATTGACATCGGCCACATCGGTCCAGTAGTCCATTTTATCTTCGCCAATGATGAACGACGACCGTTTCCAGTCGACATACAGCGGGCGGTCGAGTTTATTGACCAGCGAGACGACCATCTGACCGCGCTCACTCGAAAACGAGTAGCGCAGGGTGAGCGTATCGGTATCGAGTACAAACCCGTCGGCAGCGGGTTGTACATTGCTGCCCCGTAAGGTTACCACCTGGGCCTGCGGTGTGCAGGCCGACAGGGCAGCCAGTAGGGCGATGACGTAAATAAGCTGTGTTTTCATAGTTTGATGGATCGATCAAATATATAAAACCAACCAGGTTACCATCAACACCTAAAGGTAAATAAGCGTTGTTTGGCAAACTTTTTTGCCGTTTGCTAGAACGCTTTTGAGAAAGGCGGTGTCTAAACAATTGTGCTTAATCAGTGAGCTTTTTTTTCTCTATCTTTAGCAACGAATCTTACTCTCGTTCTATGCACCGAACGTTTACCGTGCCGCGACTCCGGCTCGTGCTGTTCACCCTCAGTTCTGCCGGTTTTATAACCGCCTTCAACCCAGATAAACTCCCGCTCGAAAAAGCCTTTACCCGCATCAACAACGAGGTTCAGCAGCACAGCAAAGCGTACGAAACGCTGTCTGACGCGTCGCAGCGGATTGGCCATCGCCTGACAGGCAGTACCAACGGCTCCCGGGCGGAAGAGTATGCCCATGCGCTGCTGACCCAGTACGGGTTTGACAACGTGCGCTACGAACCCTTCGAGGTAGAAGCCTGGGGGCGCGATACCGTTACGCTGGCCGTAGTTCCCAACCGCAGCGACAACTTCCGCGAAGTACCCGTGGTGGCACTGGCCCACTCACCCGTCGAAGCCCACATCAAAGGCGAAATCATTGACGTCGGCAATGGCCTGGAAGGCGATTTTGCGGGGCTGCGCGACAAAATCAAGGGTAAGGTAGTGCTGGTCAATATTGGTCTGGCCGCCCCGACCAAGGGTGCGCGTAACCTGCACCGGTCCGAAAAAACCGCCCTCGCCATCCAGTACGGCGCAACGGGGGTCATCATGGTCAACCTGGTTCCCGGCAATGTATTGCTGACCGGCACCGCATCGGTTACGGGGAAGCTTATTCCCATTCCGTCGGTCTGCGTTTCGCTGGAAAGCGGCCAGGCGATTCGGGGCTGGATGGAAGAAGAACGCGAGCGGCTTCATGCCGTCATCGACATGACCAATACGAGTCGGAAAATTCGCGCCCGTAACGTCATCGCCACCCTGCGCGGGTCCAAACTCCCCAACGAAAAAATCATTGTGGGCGGTCATCTCGATTCATGGGATCTGGCAACGGGCGCTATCGATAACGGAATCGGGTCGTTTGCGGTGATGGACATTGCCCGCACCTTCCGCGCCCTGAAGCTGAAGCCCAAACGGACCATCGAGTTCGTGCTGTTCATGGGCGAAGAGCAGGGGCTGCTCGGCTCACGGGCGAGCGTCGACAACCTGAAGAAAAGCGGGCAGCTGGACCGGGTTCGTTACATGATGAACCTCGACATGACCAACGATCCCAGCGGTCTGAATGCCTTCGGCCGTACCGATATACTGCCGTTTCTGACAACCGTCGGCGAAACCATGAAGCAGGTCGAACCCGCCTTTGCCAACCAGATGCTGAACCAGGCCGGGCTGCACTCCGATCATCAGCCGTTTATGCTGGAGGGCGTACCGGTTGTGGGTATGAACGGTCACCTCGACCGCTCCGTACTCGACTGTTATCACGCCAACTGCGACCGGATCGACCTCGTCAACCCCGATCAGCTAAAAAATACGGTGCGCTATGCCAGCATGCTCCTCTACGCCCTGGCCGATGCCGACGATATTCCGACGCGCCGACAAACCGACACCCAAACCCGCGACTACCTGGTTGCCCAGGGGTTACGCACTCCGCTGCAAATTGCGAACGAGTGGCGCTGGAAAGAGTAGCCGGGACCATTTACTACGAAGGCGATTTCGGGCTACAACAAGCGCCGGGGATTTCGTTACTTTGTCGTATTGCGTCAAGACCCCACCCACTTCATGGCAAAAAACACGTTCAAACAGCCCGAACGGGTTGCCAAACAGAAAAAGCAACGGCGGCAGATCAGGCTGGCGTCGTGGCTCAACGATTTTATTGGACTCGACCGGCTCTTTGGCGAAGATAACGCCTGGCCGATTCGGCATATCGACCGCATTTTGTGGGTTACCTTCCTGCTGATTATCTACATCGGCCTGAACCACAATGCCGAACGGCTGGTCCGGCGGATTCAGCGGACCAAAACGCAGGTTGATGAGCTTCGTTCGCAGGCTACCGTATTGCAGGCCGATTATAACCTCAGCGGCAAGCAATCTGAACTAAGCAAGCGGGTGGCCGCCCTGGGCCTTACCGACAGCAGTCTGACACCACCCCATAAACTCGTTGTCAAGATCGATGAACATTAAGCAGGACATCATTGCGCGGGCCAATCACGTCTACTACGTGGTTATTTTTCTGGCCATGTGCGTTATCATGCGGCTGGTGTACGTCCAGTATTTCCAGACGTTCAAGGGCAAATTCTGGCGCGAACGGGTAGCCGCCACCCTGATCCGGCGCGACACCATTCCGGCCATGCGCGGCAATATCTACGCAGCCGACGGGAGCCTGCTGGCTACCTCCCTGCCTACCTACGTGGTCGGTCTGGACCCGACGCAGGCCAAACCCGAGTATTTCGCCAAAAAAGTTGACTCGCTGGGGCTGCTGCTGTCGCGCATCTACAAAGACCGGTCGGCGCGGGACTATACCGATCTGGTACGCGATGCCCGCGCGCGCAAACGCCGGTACGTACTCCTGAACCGCCGTCGGGTTACGTTTCAGGAGCGGCAGGAAATGCTCAAATGGCCGTTTTTTCGATCGTCGCCCAAGGTGGCGGCCCGGGGCGGTGTGCTGCGTCCGTATTACGAACGATACCATCCGTTCGGATCGATGGCCGAACGAACCATCGGCAACCTCGATGCCAAAACCGGGCGGGGGCTGATTGGGCTCGAGGCCTCGTTCCAGCCGGCGCTGGCGGGTAAAAACGCCGTCGGGCTAGTCGAAGTGCTGTCGGGTGGTGTCCGCAAACCGGTTGAAGATGGGCCCGACATGCGCCCCGAGCCGGGTATGGATCTGTACACCACCATCGATATCAACTACCAGGACATGGCCGAGTCGGCGCTGCGGTCGGCGCTGGAAAAATACAACGCGGCCAAAGGCTGTGTGATCGTGATGGAGGTCGCTACCGGCGAAATTCGGGCCATGGCGAACCTCAGCAAAACCCGCACCGGCTACACCGAAAACTTCAACCATGCGCTGGCCGGCCGCACAGACCCTGGCTCTACCTTCAAGCTGGCGACCATGATGGCCCTGATGGAAGAAAAAGCCATTTCGCTCGAGCAGCCGGTTGCTACGGGCGGAGGCTCAACGATCTACAAAGGGCTACACATCCGCGATGCCAAGCGGGGCGGAGCCGGTACCATCACGGCCCGGCAGGTCTTCGAAAAATCGTCGAATGTCGGTACGCACATGCTCATGCGCACCTATTTCTACAGCCGCCCAGACCTGTATTGCCAGTACCTGCGCCGGTTTCACCTGACGCAGCCAACCGGCATACACATGAAAGGCGAAGCTATACCCGTGGTCCGGAACCCCGATATGAAAGGCTGGAGCAAGGTCTCGCTCACCTCCATGTCGTACGGCTATGAGATGCAGATCACCCCGCTTCAGATGCTGGCGTTCTACAACGCCGTGGCCAACGGAGGGCGCTGGGTACGACCTACTATTGTCCGGCAGATCAGGCTCGCCAATGAACTCATTCAGGACAACGTACCCTACGTGGCACCCGAGCCCATCTGCTCGGTAGAAACTGCCCGCAAGGCACAGGAGCTGCTGCGCGGGGTAGTATCGCACGGAACGGCCAAGCACATCAACAATCCGCACTACGCCATTGCCGGCAAGACCGGTACGGCCCAGAAAATCATTGATGGTAAATACCAGGTGGGGAAATACTACACCTCGTTTATTGGCTACTTCCCGGCCGACAAGCCAAAGTACAGCATGATTACGGTTGTCGATAGTCCGCAGGGCAACAACATCGATCTCCTGTACGCAGGCTCGGTAGCGGCTCCGGTATTCAAGCAGGTAGCCGACCGGATTGTTGCCTACGATATACGTATGCACGCACCCATCCGGGCCAGCACCCGCCCCAGCAGCACCACAACCGGTATGCTGGCCGGGTATTCGGACGATCTGCATACCATCAGTACGGCCCTGAACACCCAGAACGAGCCCAGCACCGAAGGCTGGGTCGAAAAGTCGGCCACGGGCCGCTGGCAATCGCGGCCGACCCGATCGGATCAGGTACCCGACGTACGCGGGCTGACCCTGCGCGATGCGCTCTTTCTGCTCGAAAACCGCGGGTTTCGGGTTGTGGTAGAGGGCCGGGGCAAGGTGAAAGAGCAGTCTGTAACCCCCGGTACCGGTGCCAGAGAGCTGGCTGAAAAAGTAATCACGCTGACGTTGAGCTAGGCGGTACAATTTTAGTTGTAGAGGATTTACCCGATTTATAAGGCTATACCAATTTGACAGTGTTTAGAGTGTATTGAGAAATTATGCTGGTACAAAGCATCAATCCGTTGCAACATGATTTGGCTGTTAGCCAAATACAGCCAATTTACAGAAGTTGATGTAGCATACTCGTAGTCTTTGCTAATCCGTCGAAAGAACAGGGGCGCCCGTGCGCTCCATCCAGGCGATTGACTGTTCCACTACCTACGTTCTACGTTTGGCTATGAGTACGAAACCGTGGGCTGTTTCAGGGCGTGAAGCCTTCTCAAACCGAGCCGCCGGGGCGGTCGGTATTCCATTCGACCAAAGCTCACGACGCTCAACCTTTCTCAATTTCTAAACACGCTCTAAAACATTCGGCTCCAAAACAGAAGAATAAAGCCTATGAACAATAGTCAGGATATTCGCTGGCAACAACGGTTTGCTAATTATAAAAAAGCGTTAGCCAAATTAGATCAGGCGGTTATTCGCATTAAAGCAAATTATTATAGGCACGATGTTTTTCAGGAAGAACTATTTGCCGAAGAAGATGAACTCATCAAGGAAGGCCTCATTCAACGATTTGAGTACACCCATGAGTTGGCCTGGAATGTCATGAAAGACTTTCTTATGGAAAGAGGAACAACACCTATATATGGCTCCAGAGACGCAACCCGAGCAGCTTTTGCTACGGGATTAATTAAAAATGGCGAAGCCTGGATGGCTATGATTGCAAGCAGAAACAAAACCTCGCATACGTATACGTATAACCAGGCAACTGCTGACGAGATTTTTATCGATATTCTAGAGTTATATCACCCTGAGTTCCTCAACTTTCAATACGTTATGGAACAAAACAGGACTGGTACACAAACAAGTTTATTTCAATGATGCCTTTTGGATTACCCGATAGTGCAACAATGGCACTGCAGCAGATATTCAAACGGTATCCTCAGGTTGACCGGGCTATTTTGTATGGTTCAAGAGCTAAAGGCAACTATCATACAGGCTCTGATATCGATCTGTGCTTAGAAGGCTCCAAACTAACTATGTCAATTTTATATAACATTGAAAATGAAATTGATGATCTTCTGCTACCTTATACAATTGACTTTTCGATCAAACATTACATACAGAATACAGACCTTAAAGAACACATAACACGAGTCGGTAAAGTTTTTTATGAATCTGGTCCTGCACTAAACAGTTCCGACGTTGCGTAGATCGTCTGTTTTCGCTCATGGCCAACATGACGGATATCGACGCCGAAATCATTGCTCCCCTCTACGCCGTCTGGAACAGCCGAATCATTCTGAATCACCCCGTTACGGAGAGCTACTAATGGAGGATTTCTACCACTGAATCGATCGGAAGCTGTTGTACACCCAGGAGCCACTGCAACAGGGTTTACAATGGATGCGCACCCACAACACCGTACCTATTGGTTTCGGCAAAGAGCTAAAGAAAACCAACCAATTGAAAAAGGCTTAATGCTCCACAACTTCGTTCTGAGCCAGGTATAAAGCGCTTAGAGCTAGGTGTAGCGGTAGGCCCACCAGATGAGCAGGGCCTGCAGCGGCAGCCGCCCCCAGCGTAGCCAGGCCGGCAGTTTCCGGAACCGGCTGCTGGTTGCCATGAACACGTTGGCCGGAAATACAGCTATCAGCAATAGAATTATTCCCCAGGCGGCCCAGGTGCGGGTGGCAGGCAACAACAGGCCAAGCCCCAGCACCACTTCGGCCACCCCGCTCCAGATCACCATCTGGCTGTGGGCGGGTATGTAGGGCGGCATCATGGCCAGATAAGGTCTGGGGTTTATGAAGTGATTCAGCCCGGCCGCGATGTACAAAAAGGCCTGTAAATACAGAGACAAGGAATTCATGCCGCAATAAACGACAAAGCCGGTACAGTTGTGTACCTAGTCGGCAGTGGTGCCTCGCAGGGTTGTTTCCAGGGCCAGCCGCATAACGGGCAGCTCGGCTTCGATGGCCTGTATGTACTGTTTGACTAGTGGCGCAACGTCGGCGGCTTCGTTACCGGCGGCAATCTGCTCTTCCAGGGTGGCAATCAGCGGACTCATGTACGTCAGGCCAAACGTCCGGATGGGCACCTTCTGCGTGTGGATGAGCCGGCCAATTGTTTTTGTGTCCTGTGCGGTCAGGGCCTGCCGGATCTGCTCCAGTTCAACCGGTGTCTGCTCAAGAAACAGGTCCAGAATCTCAGCCGCAAAGCCCGGATCGTTATCTACCGCGTTCAGTAGCGGTTCGAGCGTAAAGGCCGAACTGGTGGCGGGCTGGGGCGGAGCCGGGGCTGGCTGGGCCGGCAGCGGATCCGCAACCGCATCAGGACGGGCCATGGGGGTGTATTTCCGCATAACGCGCTGCAGCTCCTCAACCTGAAACGGCTTGGGCAGGAAGTCATTCATACCGGCCTGAATACACTGCTCGCGTTCGCTAGCCAGCGCATGGGCCGTCATGGCGATGATCGGGACCGAGTTTTGCAGGGTGTTCCGAATGTGGCGGGTGGTGGTGTAACCATCCATGACCGGCATCTGAATATCCATCAGCACCAGATCAAACGGTTCTTCCTGCAGTTTGTCCAGCGCTTCCTGCCCGTTTTCGGCCACCTGCGCCGTATAGCCCAGCCGCTTGAGGACCTGCAGAGCCAGCTTCTGGTTCATCATGTTGTCTTCAACAACCAGTATACGCACGTTCTGGCCAATGAGCCCGGATGGCGCTACGAACAGATCACCTTCTGTCTCGACCTGGCTGGGCGCTATCTTATACGGTATCTCCAGCGTGAAACACGACCCTTCGCCCAGCCGGCTCGTTACGGTTACCCAGCCGCCCTGCATCTCGGTCAGCGACTTGACAATATTGAGTCCCAGCCCGGTACCGCCGTAATAGCGGGTCGTAAAATCGCTGGCCTGCCGGAATCGTTCAAAAATATAGGGTAGTACATCGGCAGCTATGCCGATTCCTGTATCCTGCACCACAAACCGCACCCGAACCAGATCAGCCGTTTCGTCCAGTTTTTCGATTCGGGCGGTTACGCCCCCCTGTTTGGTGAATTTGATGGCATTACTGAGCAGGTTCAGCAGAATTTGGGTCAGCCGGGTCGGGTCGCCCAGCACGATGGCCGGTAAGGAAGGATCGACATAGACCGTGAGCTGTAAATTCTTTTCCGAAGCCACGGGCTGGAGCATGGTTCGGATTGAGTCCGTCAGCGAATTGATACTAAACGGGATCGATTCTAAGGGTAACATGCCAGCTTCAATTTTAGCAATATCGAGGATATCATTAACGATGGTCAGCAGGTTTTTGCCCGCCGTACGAATAAAGCCCAGAAACTCCTGCTGATCCGTATTGAGGGGCGTTGTTTCGAGCATGGCCGAGAAGCCAAGAATAGCATTGAGGGGCGTCCGGATTTCGTGGCTCATGTTGGCCAGAAACTGCTTCTCCGTATAGCGGGCTTCGTTCAGGGCGAACGAGAACCGGTAGGCCAGCACAAGCGCCTGCAGGAAGAAGAAGCCCACATAGCCCACAAACAATATGAGCACAACGGGAGTGGCAACGCCGAAATACTGCGCCAGAATCAAACTGAATACCGACAGGAGCAGCCCCGTACTCATGAGCGAATACGCGGCTCCCGGGCGCTGCCGCCGATAGGCCGTCCAGTACACATACATGGCATACCCAATGTAGGCGACCATCAGGACCAGAAACGGATTCATCAGCTGCGTGAATACGACCGTTGGCAACACCAACACCGTTCCGGCAAAGAGGAAACAGATCCAGGTCATGGGCGTAATGATGCGCCGATGGGTATCTTTCGGGTACAGCGACTGCGTATAAATGACAAAGATGCCGATGGCCAGGTACAGCGATGCGTATTCGAGCCGGAGTGTGAGGCCCCAGGGTAAACCCGGAAACAGGGTATGCAGCGAGTACAGGTTGGTGCCGATCAGGCGGTAGCTGTACACCAGACAGAACAGGCCGAAATAAAGCATGGGATGATCCATCCGGCTAAAACCGTACAGCCCCAGAAAAAACAAGCCGATCATCAGCACGCAGCCCGTCAGAAACAGCGCCAGGGCCCGGTCTGTGGCCATACTGGCTTCCATCTGCGTGGTCTCCCCAATCCGTATAGCTTGTGAAGCGCCCCCTTTGGCGTGGTGAAAATTAGCCACCTGAAGCAGTAGCTGCAGGGTATCGGCAGCTGGCATCCGAACCAGCTGGGTCGACCAGTGCGGAATGGTTTGGGCAGCGGTAGTGGCCGGGTTGCCATCATGAGCGACGTCTGTACCGTTCACGAACAGCCGATAAGCCGAGTAGTGATCGGGTACTTTCAGCATGATCGGCGCCGAGCCCGGCGGCAGCAGAACGGTTAGTCTGTAGGTAGCAAACCCCTGGCTGGGTATGGCATGTCTCTGCCATTGGCTGGACGACCATAGCTTCGGAAAATCGGTGAACTCGTGTGCCGATTCGGGCTGGTTGGGTAAACGCAGCTGGTTCCAGTACCAGACCCACTCCCCCCTCAGCGCCACGTCATCCTGCGACAGATCCGTCTGCCTCAAATCCAGCACGCCCTGCCGGGCAACTGGCTGACCCACGGCCGTACCGCCACCCAGTAACCCCAGAAAACCAGTCAATGCAATCAGAATGTAGGTATATCGGGGCAGGTTACTCCTGAACGAATAGCCCGCAAACGCCTTCACAGGCGGCATATACCCGTCAAAATCACGCTGAAAAACATGGTTTAAATGGGTATATGGAATGGAACGGTGGTAATGCATCCGCAAATCGTCTACGAATAGCTGAACAGTTAATCACTAATGTAGAAATTGTAGGGGAGAGGCTGTATTGAAGGCTAAAATTAGAAATTATACTATAAAAATATTTACTTAGGGATATCTTTATTTACTTATACTATTACGTATATACGGAATAAGGCGCTATTCGACTCATTAGTTTTCTATAATAATATAACGGATACAAATCACCCTACCCCGTCCCTCCATCGGATTGCGGCTATGGCTGCGGAGAGCGGGGCTCCTGGTTTCGTACTTAGGGGGTATACCGGAGCCGGGTTACTTTCCCGTCCATCGTAGTCATCAGAACCTCGTACTGACTCAGGGGATACACCCGGTTTACCATGGCGTTGGAGAGTTTATGAGCCCAGGCAAGCTGTTGCTTTCGCTCATCGACGGCATACAACACCCCATCGTCGGTCGGGATAAACGCCATGCCGTTCCGTACCGTAACCGGCGAAGGGCTGATCTCGTACCCGTATCCGCAGTTGACGAACCAGGCCGGTTTTGGCGTCTCGGAGTGGGCCGATATAGCCCAGAGCGTATCGGTCATGCATTTGATAAACACCAGCGACCCATCGTCCGACAACCCGCTGGATTCGAAGCCTTTATGCTCCGACGATTTCCAGACTTCGCGTCCGGTTTCCGCATCCAGGGCGGTAAGGGTCCGGTCGGGGGTTTGCAGGAAAATACGTCCGTGGGTCAGCAGCGGAATACCGGCAGCGGGCGAGAAATTACGCCCTTTCTTATTGGTCCAGGTCCAGGCTGGCTGCCCCGATTTCCGGTCCAGCGCGTACAGCGTTGACCCCCACGAGCCCACGTATACCCGTTTTTTGTCAACTACCGGTACCGACTCGACAAAGCCCTCTACCCCGTTGAACGTCCATCGCTCGGCCCCCGTCCGGAGTGCCAGCGCCCGAAACTTACCTTCCGAACTACCGATGTATACAGTTTGGCCATCAATACGGGGCGATGCGACGATGGGTTGACCGGTTCTGACCGTCCAGATGGCCTTCCCGTTTCGTTTGTCGAGGCAGTAGATGGTGCCGTCTGTAGAGGCCACTACGATGCTGTTCTTATGCAGGGCAGGGGTCGAATAGACTTTCCCGCCGGTCATGAATCGCCAGCGTACCGAGCCGTCGGTCAGCGATAAGGCAACCAGTTCGCCCCGGGTGTTTGGGTAGAAAGCCATCTCTTTGTCGGCAATGATGCCGGCGCCAATGTCGCTGCTATCCTGTTTGACCCAGACCGGCCGAACCCGGCTGTACTGCTCGTTGATCTGGTACGAAGGCCGGGGAGCGGTGGCTGGTTTTTGCCCGAACCGGTGATTCTGAAGCGCAATTGTTCGCCAGGGGGCCGCCGTCTGGCCGGGCTGCTCACCAACGGCGGGCGTGCGGACGGCAAACGTCATGGTATCGTTCTGTATGGTAACCAGGTTATAGCCCCCTACCGCGTCTTTGGCCCGCAGGTTCGAGCGGCCCATCGTTGCCGGTATGCCCTCGAACTCCATGGCCTTGTTGGCGTGTCCATGACCACATAGTGCCGCCTGCACGTTGGTTTTTTTCAGATCGTCGATCAGCAGGTACCAGTTAGCCAGCGCATCGTCCAGCGGGTAGTGGTTCATGAAGATAACGGGTCGGTCGGTGCCGGCCAGTTTGTCGGTTTCGGACCGCAGCCAGAGAACGTCTTCGCGCGAGACCAGCCCCGGCGACATGCGCATGTTGGGTCCGCTGCCGCAGCCGATGAAACGGTATTTGCCGTAATCGAATACGAAGCGCTCGGCTCCGAATACCTGCCGAAAGCGGTTACAGCCATTTTCTGACCATTTCGTATCGTGATTTCCCGGAAACAGGTACCACTTACGGGTCAGTTTGTCGAGAATCTGTTTAGCCTGGTTCAGCTCCTGTTCGGTGCCGAAGTCCGTTATATCGCCGGTGATGACGACAAAATCGAGGTCTGGGAGGGCGTTGATGTCGCTGACCGTTCGCTGCAGGTCTTCGGCTGCAGTGGCCGTCGCCCCTACGTGGGTGTCGGTAACGAAGGCAAACCGGATGGTCTGGGCCGGACAGATAATACAGATAACGTTGAGCAGGAAAAACGCAGCCAGTCTAAACATATGACAGAATCGAAATGCAACATTAGCCAGAATAGCCCAAACGGCCTATACCCGTCTATTTTTTCTATCTGACAACTCTTTTGACTAGCTCAGATTTCTTTCTCCAGACACACGCTGTCGGCATCGTCAACGTAGGGTCCGTAGGCTGGCGTGGGCCGGTAACCAACTTTCTGATAAAGGGCAATAGCCTCGGGCTGTTTGATGGCCGTCTGGAGTTTCGCGATCCGGTACCCTTCTTCCCGGCCCCACTGTTCCAGCCCGGCCAGGATATGCTGCGCTACGCCAAGCCGCCGTATGCCCGGCTGCACATACATCCGCTTGATCTCGATGGTTTCGGCATCCAGCGGTTTGAAACAGGCACACCCAACTGCGGTACCTTCATTCATGGCAATTACCACCCGGGCGTCGGCCAGGCCCTTGTTGTGCACATCGTACTCACTCTGTTTGGCGCCGTATCGGACCAGCAGGTCGGCATCCAGCTCGCCCACCAGCGTCTGAAAGCGCGGGTCGGCAGACGTACATCGTTGTATCGAGATCATGGTGTAGTCAATTCGTTTTTATTCGACCACATGGCCTACAAAACCGGCGCCGTTATCGAGAATGAGTTCGCCACGCCGAAAACCGAGTCCACAGGCTTCGCCCGCGTAGAAGACGCCGGCCTGGTAGGTATGACCCGCCGAATCCTTCGCAAACTCAACGTATTGCTGATAAATTTTCGGAAAGTGTCCGTAGTCGCCCCCTACTGCCTGCCGCTCGCTGCCATCGGCGTTGAGCACGCGTACGTTGGCGCCTTCGCGACCAAACAGCACTTTTTCAACGCAGGCTTTCCCGGCCAGGGGCTGGCTGTCGGTCTCGAGCAGGAGCGGATGGTCGGGGTACATCTCCCAGAGGATTTTCAGCATGTATTTGGACTGGAAAAGCAGCGTATAGGCCGGGTTCAGCACCACCGCCAGTCGTTTCCGGACAATCTCGGTCAGGATCGCCGTCAGGTCGGGTTCTTCTTCGGCAATGGTTTCCCACGGAACGAGCTTAAACCAGAAGTCGAGCTTTTCGAACTCTCCGTTTTTAGGATTCTGCCAGAAAATACCTTCCTCGGCCGAAAACTCAACTGAATCGATAAAGTCGAACTCCTGCTCAAAACCGGCTTCGCGGGCGGCTTCGCCGATGAGCGCTACGTTGGCGTCATCTTCCGGAAATCCCCGCATGGCCGACAGCAGCAACGTGGGCTGTAAGTCGGGATTCAGCGCCAGCAGCTCCTCAAACTGCCCCGTCAGCGTCTCAAACACGGCGTTGAACTGATGACTCTCGTCGAGACCATTGGCCTTCAGGTGAGCGTACTGCACCACGGCCGTTTCGGGCAGGCAGGTGGCGGTGTCGGCGTTGAACTCGATCAGCTTGACAGGTTGCCCGTCCACGCCCCCGGCCAGGTCGAACCGCCCGTAGAGATGAATGTGCCGATCATCGTCCCACGACAGTTTGATAAGCTCAACGAGGTTCTCGGGAATACCCAGTTCGGCAAATCGGTTCTCGTCGATCACGTGCTGACCGGCCGCTACAAACATCTCGAACAATTCGTTGGCGGCTTCGTAATAGGCGTCGGCCTGAGCCGGGGTAATGATCACCGTTTCGTTGCTCAGATACGGTAGCGTATCCTGCCCCAGCATCCAGTCCCAGCCCAGATTACGCAGTTGAACGTCGGGCGAAATAGCGAGAGTTTTGAGAGAGATCATGAGTATTGGTATGGCTGGTAGCTTTCTAGGGTATATAACAACTGGTGGAAACAAATGACTACTAACTTTTATACCAAAGAAATAAGCCCGGGGGGCTGTTGCCTAGCTATTTTATTTGGATTGTTCATGGGGCTGATAGCCGGTCAGTCCCAGGCGCAATCTGTCCCGCAAACAGTGGCTAACACTACCCAAAACCGCCATTCGAGCACAATTCCGGTTATTTTCGATACGGACATGGGTCCCGACTACGACGATGTAGGCGCCATAGCCCTGCTCCACGCCTATGCCGACAGCGGGCGGGTCCGTATTCTGGCCACCATAGCCAGCACCAGCTACCCGAACGTTGGCCGGGTACTCGATGTGCTGAACACGTACTTCGGCCGGCCCGATCTTCCCATCGGCGTTCCCAAAGGCAAAGCCGTTACCGATCAGGACCGGCAGCACTGGTCCGATACGCTCGTGGCCCGCTACCCCCATACCATCCGCTCGAACAGCGACGCCCCCGATGCCGTTGCGCTGTACCGGCAGCTGCTGGCCAGACAGCCTGACCAGAGCGTAACCCTTATTTCGGTCGGGTTCCTGACCAATCTGGCCAATCTGCTAACCTCCGGTCCTGACCAGTACTCACCGCTTTCGGGTCGGGACCTGGTTCGCCGTAAGGTAAACCAACTGGTCAGCATGGCTGGCCGGTTTCCGGCCGGCCGCGAGTTCAACGTCCACATGGACACGCCGGCCTCGAAAATCGTTTACAGCGACTGGCCAACGCCCATGCTGCTGAGTGGCTTCGAGATCGGCGAGAAAATCCACAGCGGTTTACCCCTCATCCAGAACAGCCGTATCCGGAACAGCCCCGTCAAAGACGTATTCCGCATCAGCATACCGCTCGACAAGAATGATGCCGGTGGCCGCATGAGCTGGGACCAGACCGCCGTGCTGGTAGCTGCCGAAGGGTACACGCCCTATTACACCGTTCGAACGGGGCGGCTCACGCTGAACCCCGACGGCTCCAACGGCTGGGATGCGTCGGGTCGGGGGCATCAGTACCTGGTTGAACGGGTACCCGCCCGTCAGGTCGAACAGCGCATCAACGAACTCATGCAACACCAGCCCCTGAAGCGCTGAACTCATGGAAACACAATGGAAGAAAGCGCCTACTTATTGCCGGCGTCTGGTTTTTTATTGCCGGTCTGTTCCGTAGTTTTGGCGCTCTCCAGCAGTCAATTTCGTAACTCTGTATGTTAGCCAAAACATTCGGCGCAGCCGTGTACGGTGTCAATGCCACACTGATTACCATTGAAGTAACCGTTAGTCAGGGGCTTCACTTCTTCCTGGTAGGCCTGCCCGACAGCGCCGTCAAGGAAAGCGAACAGCGGGTCGAAGCCTCGCTGAAGCACCTGGGCTACCGGATGCCGCGGCAGAAAATTGTGGTCAACCTGGCGCCGGCCGACATCCGCAAAGAAGGGTCGGCCTACGACCTGCCCATTGGTCTCTGCGTGCTGCAATCGTCCGAGCAGCTGAGTCCCCAGCGCAACCTGGCCGACTATGTGATCATGGGTGAGCTATCCCTCGATGGGCGCCTGCGGCCGATCAAAGGGGTGTTGCCCATTGCCATCGAAGCTCGTAAGCAAGGGTTCAAAGGGTTCGTTTTGCCCGCCGAAAACGCGCAGGAAGCCTCTATTGTCAACAATCTCGACATCATCGGGGTCGAAACCTTACAGGATGCGGCCGAATTTTTCGAAGGCAAAAAAGATATCGAACCCCTCGTTACCGACACCCGCGACCTGTTTCAGCACCAGATCAATGCGTACGAAGTCGATTTCTCCCACGTGCAGGGGCAGGAGAACATCAAACGGGCCATGGAGATAGCGGCTGCCGGTGGTCATAACGTCATCATGATTGGTCCGCCGGGTGCGGGCAAGACCATGCTGGCCAAGCGACTGCCGAGTATCCTGCCGCCCCTGACCCTGCAGGAAGCGCTCGAAACAACCAAGATTCATTCGGTAGCGGGGAAGCTGGGTACCCGCGCCACCCTGATTGCAACCCGTCCCTACCGGGCTCCGCACCATACCATCAGCGACGCGGCCCTGGTGGGCGGGGGTGGTTTTCCGCAACCGGGCGAGATCTCCCTGGCGCATAACGGGGTACTGTTTCTGGATGAGCTACCCGAGTTCAAACGATCGGCGCTGGAGGTGATGCGCCAGCCGCTCGAAGACCGCAAGGTGAGCATTTCGCGGGCCAGATGGGCAGTGGAGTTTCCGGCTTCGTTCATGCTCATTGCCAGCATGAACCCCTGCCCCTGCGGTTACTACAACCACCCCGAAAAAGAATGCGTCTGCGGACCGGGCGTTGTGCAGAAATACCTGGCCAAGATCAGCGGCCCCCTGCTGGACCGGATCGATCTGCACGTTGAGGTAACCCCTGTTTCGTTCGATCAGATGACCGCCAACCGCCCCGCCGAAACCAGCGAAGCCATTCGGGAGCGGGTCATCCGGGCGCGGGCGCAGCAGACCGCCCGTTTTGCCGACCAGAGCGGCATCTACTCCAACGCCATGATGCCGTCGCAGATGGTGAAGGAGGTCTGTCAGATCAACGACGCCGGGCGCGCCCTGCTCAAAACGGCCATGGAACGGCTCGGTTTGTCGGCCCGCGCCTACGACCGTATCCTGAAAGTGTCGCGTACGATTGCCGACCTGGCCGGCACCGACGACATCCGCATCGAGCACCTCGCCGAAGCTATCCAGTACCGGAGCCTGGACCGCGAAAACTGGGCAGGCTAACCCCGGCTGCCCTCGCTACTCGACCCGGAACGAATACCCGTTTTTGGCCCGTTTGAGGCCGGGAATCCGGATTACGGCCAGCAGCAGGGTACCGGCAGCCGCGCTTGACCCCACGGTGAGCAGGAGTCGGGTCGCGCCCGGCTGTTCTTTGGTCAGGCCCCCGACTATATTACCGGTCAGGCTGATGGCCCCCGGCACGAGCAGCTTCGACGACCGACGGATGGTTGCGCTGGCCTTCGACACCCGCCGAAGCCCCAGAATATCCCGAACGGGCACCACCTGCGTCCGGCCAAACAGGGCCAGCGTAATCGAATCAGGCCGAATATCGGTGATGCGGGCAGCGTAGCGAGCTGTGGTCCCAAACCGGTTCGGCAGCATGATAGACACGTACTGGCCCACCACAACCGACTCAAAAACAGAACCGTCGGGACTGATCGTCTGCAGCCGTTGCGCCCCACAGGGCTGGCTGACCAGGACTACGAAAAACAGGAAGCAGGAGTAAGCGAGCGTAACGGGTAAACGCATAGACAGGCAGACGGTTAGCATCGGTCCTCAGAGCCACTCGACCAGCGAGATGCCAAAACCGATCGTGGTTTGAAAATGATTGTAATCGACCAGGGTTTCGCCGTAGCCGTTCAGCACCTGAAAATGACCGCGCAGGTTGCCCCAGACCGGATAGGTCCAGTCGAACTGCACCTGCCCCCGGTTGCGGTTACCCCCCCGGAGCGAATGACTTCCCAGCACGGCAAACAGATGACGGTTGGTATGAAAAACCAGCAGGGCATCGGCCCGGCCAATGTTGTCGGTGATGGCCGGATTTTCGTCATCGGCATCGGGCAGGCGGTACCAGCCCCGCAGCATCAGGGTCCAGTTTCCCCGCTCCAGACCGGCATGGGCAATGACGCGGTTCCAGCTACGCGAGAGCGGCAGCGACCGACCGTTCGACTGGTGGTTGAAGGAAATGCCCAGCATGCGGTTCCGAAGGCCCAGGACCGGAAAGTTGGTGGCGAAATTGAGAATAACCTCCGGCTCGTAGTTCGTTTCGCGGAAGGGGCGCGAAAAACGAGTGTTGTAGATCTGCCAGTGCGACTTCTGCGTGTAGCCGATCCATACGTCCCCCCGTTTACCGAGCAGGCCACGC
Source organism: Spirosoma sp. 209 (assembly GCF_002006735.1). Classification (NCBI taxonomy): domain Bacteria; kingdom Pseudomonadati; phylum Bacteroidota; class Cytophagia; order Cytophagales; family Cytophagaceae; genus Spirosoma; species Spirosoma sp. 209. The sequence goes on from NZ_MVEC01000010.1 coordinate 56,412, forward strand.
ACGACCTTTATCTTCATGCTGATCTGGTACTTGGCTTCGTAGTTACCGTAGTCGACCTGAAAAGGAAGCGAGTACATGGGATTCTCGCTCACAGGCTGCTCGTTCGGGCGGTTCGACCAGCGACCACCCGTAATGTTGAGCGGTTTGTAGGGCGTTACCCGAAATGTACTCTTGCGCGAGGCCGAATCCAGCTCCCACCGCTCGGCCAGCGAGCCGAAAACGGACTTTCTGGTGAAGAGCGGATCTTCCTGCCCGTAGCCCGGCGTCAGAAAACCACTCAGCAGCCCTGTAGCCAAACCAATTCTATACCCTATTTTGCGATTCATCCGGTGTTGGTTTCTACCAGTCCGATGGATTCGGCTGTGAAAACGGCCCCTGAGACGAAATCGAAAAACAAATGGTAATGAATTAAATAAACACGCCCGACCATAAAGCAACAAACCATTGACTGTCAATCGCATAAGCGTATCAAACAAATTACGCTAGCCTACGTGATTATTTCATTCTGACCCGTCCGCCCTGGCGGACAATATCCTGAATTCATCTACATAACCAACTCATCTTCTCATGCGACAAACGTTTTACTGGGTACGGCCTGTACTGATCCTGTGTTTCCTGTTCTTCCGGCTCCCGTCTGTTCAGGCGCAGCTATCCACCCAGTGGCACGGAACCTGGGCGGGTACCATGCACATCTACCGGCAGCAGGCGCTGGTCGACAGTGTACCGGTGCGGCTAACGATTAAGCCATCCGATAAACCCGGTGTGCTGACCTGGCGTACCGACTACCTGTCGCCGAAGCAGCCGATGACCAAAGACTATACCCTCGTTACCAAAGACGCGGCCAAAGGCATTTACATCACCGACGAAGGGGGTGGCACGGTGCTGACCAACTATCTGTTCGGCAACAAGCTGTTCAATGTTTTCGAGGTGCAGGGCATACTGCTGACGGCTACCTATGAACTGCGCGGCAACGAGCTGATTTTTGAGGTAACATCGGGCAAAAAACTGGCTGATCCGGCCAACGGCGTCAGCAGCTATGCCGTCGACAATCTACAGCGGGTCGTATTCAGGAAGTAGGTGGTCAGGCCAGCGGAATCGAGGCTTCGTCGGCTTTGCGGATCACGTAGCGCCGGGCTTCGTCGTATTCGGCGGCCGTGCGCAGGTGTTCGAGCATGAGCGGCACCGACTGCGGCAGCGAGGTTACGTTGCGGAGATAGGTCGTATAGTCCATACCGCCCCGACCGGGCATGGTTTCGGTAAAATGACCGTCTTTGCCAGTAATATCTTTGGCATGGGCCGATACGACCCACCGCCCCAGCTTGCGAAACGTATCGTTGATCAGCGCCGTGTTGTTGTAATACCGATCCGGCGAGTTGATGATGTTGGCTATATCGATATGCGCGCCGAAAGCCGGGCGGTCGATAGCCCGGATAAATTTCAGGTAGGCGTCGGCCCCGTCGGGCGGGCTCCAGCCCATCATCTCGAGCGCAAATTTGGCGCGTTTCGGTTTTACGGCATCGATGATCCGGCGGCAATTCTCCACGGTCTCCTCAAAAAACTGCGCGCTCATGTTCCGCGCATCAGGACCGTCCCAGTGGGTAGGGTTGTACGAACCCGCAATGTTCACGCAGGTCAGCGCGCCAACGGCTTCGGCCAGGGCCAGGCGTTCTGTTACGTACGCCAGATTCTTGGCGCGTCGGGTCGCGTCCTGATCGAGCATGTTCACCCAGGCGCCTACCTCCGCGATGATCACGTTCTGTTCGGCAAACGCTTTCCGAATGGCGTCGATGCGGGCCGTGTCGGTCAGCTTCACCTCGGGAATATAGGCCGCGCTGTAACGCAACCGGCGGTGTTCCCGCGCCAGCTCGACCGGATCGTCGCTGTTGAGGAAGACAGGCCCACCCAGCCGTAACGGTTTTTGTTCGGTCAGAAACGCCGGAACAGGCGGTGTCAGCAGGCCCCCGGTCAGCACAGCCGACGAACGCAGAAAGTAACGACGAGAAACAAACGGCATAGATACAGTCGGGTAAATCTGGCAAACAGCCGGCTTTAGATCTGTGGAATAAAACCCGTCACGCTTATGCAATCTACTCGTCGTACGTTTATTAAAACCCTTTCGGCGGCTTCGGCCCTGACCGCTGCGGGGGGAGTTCAAACGGTTCTGGGCAACGTTGGCGCCCCCGCTTATATTCCTAACCTGGCCCGCATCAGCCCGAACGATAAAATACGGATTGCAACCATCGGCATGGGTATCCAGGGCAATTATGACACCATGGCGGCTTTGCGCAATCCGGATGTAGAACTGGTAGCCGTTGCCGATCTGTACGACGGCCGACTCGCCCACGCCAAATCGGCCTTCGGCAAGGATAAAGAACTCTTCGCCACCCGCGACTTCCGGGAGGTACTGGCCCGTCCCGACGTAGATGCCGTACTGGTCGTTACCCCCGACCACTGGCACGACCATATTACCATTGCGGCCCTGAAAGCCGGTAAACATGTGTACTGCGAGAAACCGATGGTGCAGCACATGAACGAAGGCAAACCTGTCATTGACGCCTGGCGTAAATCAGGCAAAACCATGCAGGTCGGCAGCCAGCGCATCAGCAGCTCGTCGTTTCAGGAAGCGAAACGAATGATTCAGGCGGGCGACATTGGCCAGATCAACTACATCGAATCGAACAACGACCGTTTCAACGCCATCGGAGCCTGGAACTACTCGGTACCACCCGATGCCTCGCTGACGACCCTCGACTGGGACCGTTTCCTGGGCGACGCGCCCAAACGGCCGTTCGACGCCAAGCGCTTTTTCCGGTGGCGCAACTACAAAGATTACGGCACCGGCGTAGCGGGCGATCTGTTCGTACACCTCATCACGGGCGTTCATTTTGTAACCAACTCGCTCGGCCCAACCCGCATCTACTCGTCGGGTAACCTGGCCTACTGGAAAGACGGGCGCGACGTACCCGATGTCATGACCAGCGTCATGGACTACCCCAAAACCGACGTCCACGATGCCTTTCAGATGGTACTGCGCGTTAACTTTGCCAATGCCGGTAAAATCCAGAACGTAACCCGCATCATCGGCAACGAAGGGCAGATCGAATTTTCGGAAGAGAACCTGATCCTGACCAAAAAGAAACTACCCGTAGCACCCGGCTACGGCAATTACGACAGCTACTTTACCTTCACTCCGGAGGTTCAGCAGGAGTTTGTGAAAAAGTACGACGCGCAATACCCGCCCGAAACCCGTACGGCCGAGCCGGTTAAGGAGGTTCGGTTCGAAGCGCCCAAGAACGAAGACGGCCACGCCCGTCACTTCGCCGACTTCTTCAAGAACGTTCGCGAAGGCAGCCAGGGCACCATCGAAGATCCGGTCTTCGGTTTCCGGGCAGCCGCTCCGGTACTGGCCTGCAACGAAAGCTACTTCGAGCAGAAAGTGGTTCACTGGGACCCCGTTACCATGACCAGGAAGAGCCCCGCACCTACGGCTACCACCAAAAAACCGGTTACGTCTAAAGCCAGGCGCACCTAGACCAGCCAGCCGTTTTCAGCAGTATGATAGTCCATACGTCACTGTGGCCAGCCAGCCGTTGCGCCATAGTGACGTATTTTTGTGAACGAACGAATGGCTATGCCGACAACGCCTGTGCCGCAAACCACCGCCCGTTACCGCCAGCCCGCCCGATGGATCTGGCGCGGGGCATTGCTGGCGCTACTGCTGTGGATACTGGTCGACGTGTTCGTGCCGGTTCAGCACAGCATCCGCCAGTTCGATCCGGCCGAGGTAGCCCGGCTCGAAACGGCCATGTGGCGCTCGTACTATGATAGGCGACCGGTGTTGCTGTTCGGACAGCTGAGGGGTGGCCTCCAGCAACAGTTTCATGCGCCGTTCTGGCGGTCGGTGGGGCTGGCCATTCAGGCAACCCGAGCTGCGTTTGTCTTTAAGAAGGGTCGGTCGCGGGCCGACTATGAGCAGGCGTTACCGATCCTTATCGATTATTACGAATCGATTCAGAACCTGAGCGAAGATCGTTTCAACGTGCGCAAACTGGCGGCTTCTGAGCTTAACTGGTGGATCGTACACCGGCAGCGCGATCGCTACTCCTACGCCGATCTGGCCGACGCGCTCGCGCAGACGGCCGCCGTTCAGTACAACCAGCCGCCTGCCGTATTTGGCCGCTATGCCCGGCAGCGGGCCGAAGCCATGCGCCTGTGTGATGAAGCAGGGCAGCAGGCGGGCGGGGCCACTGAAACCGACTGGCAACGGATTGAACAAGCGCTGAACCAGGCCTGGGCGTCGTTGTATAAAGAAGTACGTCGATAAGAGTCGCTCATTGGCGGAGCTTCAGCAATGCTTCCCGAAGCTGCTGGCGGGCACTGGCAACGGGCAACCCCACCGACCCGGCGGCTTCTTCGGGGGTACAATTGCCAAACAGGACTGAGTTCAGAAACTGCTTTTGTTTTTCTTCCGGACTCTGGGCCACCGCTACAGACTTGTCGAACGAGTGAGCAGGTTGGGTAACTACAACCGAGCCGCTGGCCGACAGCCGAATAGTAGCCTGGCTGGTGTTCTTTGGGGCGGCCACCGCATTGTTTGCCGTTTGCCGGGCCCGAGTCAGGAGCCAGACAAAGAACGGCTGCTTTTCGGGGCGGTAGGTTTCAATAGCGGAACGGATATCCGTAAACGTTTCGATCAGCAGCCCAGCCGCTTTCTGATCGTCGCACACGATCTGGTTGATCACGCCGAGCAGTACAGGGGCGTATTGATCGTACAAACGGGTAAACGCTTCGGTCTTGCCGGTCTTCAGTTCGCTAACCAGCGCAAACTCCTTCGATCGTAAGACAGGTGACAGCATTCGGGTACGTTGTTGAGGTTATTTTTCGTAAAAAGGCCGAATAATCAACTTATCGCCCCTTTTCTATTCATATGTAGCTACCAGTAAACTAAGTATGAATGGAAAGGTTTTACAAGGTTAATCATATTCGACCTATATACTAGCTTCCTTCTTTTATTAAAAAAATAAGCTGGTAATCCGGGCCGTATGCCTGCTTTGTGGGTTGTATGTTTATACAGTATACGCTTACATGCAACTTACCATTTCTCCCGAGAACCCGCTTGAGTGGTTTGCCCTGCGCGCCAACCTGGTTGCGGTTCCCATTCTGCACGTTCAGATCATGCCGGTACTGGCCAAAGCCGTGCTCGAAGCCGCTGACAAGGGCGTGTTTGAAGCCACAAAGAACGGGCCACAATCGCTCGACAGCCTGACCGCCGAGCTGCGGCTCAACAAAAAAGCACTGGGCGAACTGTTGGGCCTGCTGACGGCCCTGGGCTATTTCACCTACAAGGATGGGTTGTTCAGCCTGACCAGCATGGCCCGGCGGTTTACGCTCAAAGATGATCCGAGGTCGGTATACGGCATGATGATTTTCAACAACCGGGTCGTCTGGGACTGGATGAGTCAGCTGGGTACGTACCTCGAAACGGGCGAAGGGGTTCATTACCACGACAAACTGACGCCCGAACAATGGCGCTATTATCAGGAAGCGATGGTGGCCGCCAGCAATACCGAAGCGCCCGAGTTTGGCCGCCGGGCACCCGTCCCGAAACAGGCCCGCACCATGCTCGATATTGGCGGCTCACACGGGCAGCACTCGGCAGCTTTGTGTCGGCGCCTGTCAGGGCTTAGCTCGGTTATTCTCGATCTGCCGGAGGCCATTGACCAGGCGGCTCCCCTGCTGGCCAGGCAGAACATGGGCGACCGCGTCCGACATCAGCCCGGCAACGCCCTCACCGACGACTTTGGCGATGCGCAGTACGACATTGTGCTGCTCTCAAGCCTGGCCCACCACTTTACGCCGGAACAGAATCAGCAGGTGGCCGACAAGGTAGCGCGGGCGCTGCGGCCCGGCGGGGTTTTTATTGTCAACGAGTTTATCCGGCCCGAAACCGGTGCCAGGCCCGAACTGCTCGGCAGCAGCACCGATCTTTTTTACGGTCTCAGCAGCACAGCGGGCAACTATTCGATCGATGAAATCAGCGAATGGCAGCAGCGAGCCGGTCTCAAACCGCACAAGGTTGTCCGGTACCGCACCGTTCCCGGCCGGGCCATGGTCGTTGCGAAGAAATAAAGACCGGTCGGCACCGGACCTAACTTCAGGTAAAGTTTCGGAACTTTGCCGCAGTTCATACCCTGACCGGCAGCGGTACAGATACGCACTCATTCAAAAACAAGATTTATCCATGAAATTCAAAAAACACGTCTTCATCTGTACCAACCAAAAAGATGCGCCCAAGAAAAGCTGCGGCACCGAACATGGCCTGGCCCTGGTAGAAGCGTTTAAGCAGGAGTTGACCCAGCGCGGCCTACAGCGTGACATCCGGGCGCAGCGGGCGGGTTGCCTCGATGCCTGCGCCTTTGGCCCGGCACTGGTCGTTTATCCCGAAGGTACCTACTACGGTAACGTGCAACCGGCCGACGTAGCTGAAATTGTGGAGAGCCATCTGGTCAACGACCAGCCCGTAGAGCGGCTCAAGCTGGACTTCTAAACCCGCCCCCCGTCCGAACCGATCCATCGCAGCTGGCCCCTCTTTGGGCCTGCTTTTGCTTTTATGAAATATCGCCATCTTTTTTTCGACCTCGACCATACGCTCTGGGATTTTGACCGCAACTCGGCCGAGTCGCTGACTGAGTTGTACGATACCTTCCGGCTGGCCGAGGTAGGCATCTCATCGGCCGAGGAGTTTAGCCGTCATTTCATTGCGGTCAATAAAAAACTCTGGGCCGACTACGACCGGAATCTGATTGAGCATGGCTACATCCGCCAGCACCGGTTTCCGCTGGTGTATCAGTCGCTGGGTATCGATGCATCGGCGGTGAAATACGATCTGAACGCCGAGTACCTGCGGCTGTTACCGCGCAAGCCCCACCTGCTCGACTCGGCGCGGGAAGTACTCGAGTACCTGAAAGGTCGGTATACTATGCACATCATTACCAATGGCTTTGCCGAAATTCAGGCCGTGAAGATGGACAGCGCCGAAATTGCTCATTACTTCACCCTGGTCGTTACCAGCGAAACCGCCAACGCTAAAAAACCCGATCCGCTGGTATTCGAGTATGCCCTGTCGGCCGCCGGCGCCCATGTTTCAGAAAGTCTGATGATCGGCGACAATTACGAAGCCGATATCATGGGGGCCAAAGGCGTTGGCCTGGATACTGTTTTCTACAACCAGCAGGGCCTGATCGTCGACGACCAGCCAACCTACAACATCAAACACTGGAAAGAACTGCTGGCTATTTTGTAACGCAAAAACCGTTGCTTCAGGGTTAGTAGTCATACCATCCGTCCGCGTGGACCACGGTGGCCACGTCAATACTGCGAGCAACAGCTACTTCGGTAACAAACCACAGTCAATACAAATCAACATACCTGACATGACTATACAAAACGCGACGGCGCTCGTTACGGGGGGCGCTTCCGGTCTGGGCGAAGCCACGGTCCGGATGCTGGCAGCCAACGGTGCCAACGTGGTTATCGTCGATCTCAACGAAGAACGCGGCAAAGCCCTGGCCGACGAGTTGGGCGATACCGTCCGGTTTCAGAAAACCGACGTCACGAGCGAAACCGATGTGCAGACAGCTATCAATCTCGCTATCGAGACCTTCGGCGGGCTGCATATTAACGTCAACTGCGCGGGTATTGTCGAAGCCCGCAAAACGCTGGGGAAAGTAGACGGCGTTTACGGTGCCCACTCGCTGGCGGTTTTTCAGAAAACGATTGCCATCAACCTCATCGGCACGTTCAACGTTATTCGGCTGTCGGCCCTGGCCATGGAACAGAACCAGCCCAATGCCGAAGGGGAGCGGGGCGTCATCATTAACACGGCGTCCGTAGCCGCCTATGACGGTCAGATGGGGCAGGCCGCCTATTCGGCATCGAAAGGCGGAATTGTAGGAATGACCCTGCCCATAGCCCGCGACCTGGCACGCTCCGGGATTCGGGTCATGACCATTGCGCCGGGTCTGTTCGAAACGCCCCTGCTGCTGGGTCTGCCCGAAGAAGCGCGGCTGTCGCTGGGTCAGCAGGTACCGTTTCCGTCGCGGCTGGGTCGCCCGGCCGAATACGGCATGCTGGTCAAAAGCATACTCGAAAACCCGATGCTAAACGGCGAAGTGATCCGGCTGGACGGTGCGATCCGGATGGCCCCGAAATAGGCAGACGCGGCCAGTACTACAGCGGCTTTTCAGCATCGGTCAGGATCGACCGGATCAGGTGATGGGCGCTTACATCGTTGGAGGTAAACGCCCGCAGCCACCACGTTTCGCGCAGGCCGGCGGCCCGCAGCAGGGCCGCCCCGCGCACACCCCGCCGGTAAGCCGTCAGCACCCGGTCTACCAGGGTTTCGAGGTAGTGGAGTTTCTGCTCAACCGCCCGGCGCCCGTTGGTCAGCACGGGGTTGTGTCCGCAAAAGAGCGTGTCGAAGTCGTAGCCAAGCACCTGCCGCGTTGAGTTGATCATCTGGTAGATATTTTCGCCCCGGCGGAAGATCTTCAGGTTGCCGATGTAGAAATCGCCGGCAAACAGCCAGCCTTCGTTCGGTTCCAGCAGCACATGATGATCGTCAGAATGGCCATAGGTCGGGATCGGCTGTAATGCATATGCCCCCGTACGAAACGGCGCCGGAAACGGTACTACACCCGGACATGCATCGATCTGGCCGAACCAGAACCGCTCGTACGGCAGCAGCGAAAACGGCCGGGCAACCCGTTCGGCGGTGAGCGGACCGGCCAGTACGGGGCAGTTATGACGCTGGCGCAGCGCAGCTGCGTTGCCCGAATGATCTTCGTGAAAATGGGTCAGCGCAATCTGATCGATGGGTAGGCTGGCAAACGTCTGCAACACCTCTTGCTGCATGTGGCGCTGGGCCGTATCGATCAGCAGGCCATCCAGGTAATAACACCAGACCGGCACCGCCCGCATCCAGCGAACGGGTGAGTACCCAAACCGATAGCCCCGCACCGGCCCGTGCTCCAGGGTTTGACGTATCTTCATAAAAAAAGCGGCCCATGCAGAAACATGGGCCGCAAAGAACGGGAAAACGAAGCGCAAAATTACCGGACCGACACCACTTCGACATCAAAGCGGAGGGGCGCTCCGGGCGGTATGACGTAAACGCCATTCGCGGCCCGACCGGCGGCACCGTACCCCAGCGACGACGGAAAAATAAGAGTCGCTTTCTCGCCTACTTTCAGCTTCGCCAGACCTTCTTCAAATCCTTTGATAATGGACGAGTTGCCGAGCGTAAAATCGCGCGTGGTTGTTCCCGATGTACTGTCGAACGCAGCCACGCTCCGCAGCAACCGACCGTTATACCGAACAGCCAGGGTAGCACCGGGCGCGAACGTGGTTGAGGTAGGCGAACTGGTCCGGATGAACCGTAATCCGCTCGACGTCACCTCCGGCGTACCCAGGTTGGTACGGGTGATGTATTCGCTGATCTGCTGATCTTCGGAACGCGACCGCTTCAGCTTCACGTCGAACCGAACCGGCGTGTTGGCCGGAATGGTACCGCTAACCGAGCCCTGTGACCCATATGCCAGCCGGGCGGGCATGAGTAGCGTAGCCGACGCCCCTTCGCGCATCAGCAGAATACCTTCCTGCAAACCGGCCAGCAACGAGTTGTTGACAAACGGGTAGTACACCGATTTGGTGGCATAGGTAGTATCAACCACTTTGTCGGTAACTACGCCTGTACCACTGGTCGGCGACTGCAGGATGTATTGCACATAGCTGAACTCGATCTCTTCGCCAATGACCGGCTGCTTAGCGGTAGCACTGGCGGGTGCCGTAATGACATAATGCAACCCGGATGCCGTTGTCGACAGCGACAGGCCTTTCGTAGTGGCGTACGATTTGATGTCGTCGATGTTCTTGGTGAACGCTTCCGATTCAGCCTCTACCGGATCAACCGCGCTTTGATTACACGAAACCAGTCCGCCCATTACCAGGAGACCGAACAGTGCTATTTGAATAATACGCATGAAAATAAATTAACAGACAGACAAAAATTACTACGCTTATAGACCCTGCTCTGTGGCGAAGGGTTGTAAAAAAAGTTAATAATCGTTAATCGCCCTGATCACCAGACAACCTGGCCAAGTGGTTCGTACGGTCGGCGCTCCGATCCACCACCGTGGTCCGTGTCCGCACAGGGACGCGTAGTCGGACTACTTATCGGGATGGTTTGTTGCTGACGCGTATGAGACGCGAGGGCGGTCCGCCGTTGCGGTCGCGTCTCTACGTTTAAAACGTGACGGCTTCTCCTGCTTTCAACGCCCTGAACCGGTCCGATGGTATGTTCTGCTGGCTCAGTGCCCGCTGCAGATCATCAACAGGCTCCGATTCACCATCGTCGGCGAGAGGAAATGTGCCGAAGTGAATCGCCACACTCTGGGCCGACCGGACGTCCTGGTGAATCTGCACGGCTTCGGCCGGATTGCAGTGGACGGGCGACATGAACCAGTTGGGTTTGTAAGCCCCGATCGGAATCAGCGCCAGCCGCAACGGCCCGAACTGCTCGCCAATAGCCCGGAAATGCGGTCCGTAGCCCGAATCGCCGGCAAAGTACAGTTTACCGGCGGCTTTGCTGTCAATTATGTAGCCAGCCCATAGCGTAGCATTGCGGTCAAAAATGCCCCGCCCGGAGAAGTGTTGAGCCGGTACGCAATGAAGGGTTGTGCTGTCAGTGATCGGGGCCGACTGCCGCCAGTCGAGTTCGGTCACATTGCGGCACCCGTGCTGTTCGAGAAACGCTTTTACCCCCAGCGGACAAAAAACTTTAGGCTGATCGCGGGCGCAGAGTTTCTGCACCGTGCCAATCTCCAGATGGTCCCAGTGGTTATGACTCAGCAGCAACACATCGATTTTAGGCAGGTCGTCGAACCGGATACCAGGCGGGCGGTTGCGCTTCGGGCCGGCAAACTGGAACGGACTGACCCGCTCGTCGTAGATCGGGTCGGTCAGAACGTTTAGTCCGTCGAACTGAAGCAGTACCGTTGAGTGGTTGATAAACGTCGTTCGTACAGCCGCTCCGTCTACGTGGGCGGGCGGTGGCGGGCCGGGCTTGTCGGTGTGGAAAGCACCCCAGGGCTGGGTTCGTTCGTGGTTCAGCTGCCAGCCAATCACCTCACGGAGGCCTTTGGGCGATGGCGCACCCGGGGTAAAAAACGCCTTGCCATCAAAATGGTCGCTGACGGGCCCGGTATAGCGGGGCGCCGAAATGACGTAGCCGACCACCAGGGCCAGCACAATAAACGTAACCAGCAGAATGCCCACAACGAGCAGTAGTTTCGAGAGCATATTAATGGGGCAATAGCGTGTGAACCACCTGCATAACCTGCGCCGTTGCGCCAACGTTCCGCTGTACATACGCCCGGCTGATGGCAGCGGCTGCGGTTGGGTCAGCATACTGCCGGTCGAAGGCCGCCGTCAGCTCAGCCACGCTGGTAACCGGAAAAGCGGCCCCCGCTTCGACCAGGTCAACAGCCTCCTGAAACTTACCATATACCGGCCCGAAAAAGATCGGCATTCCAAAAGTGGCGGCTTCCAGACTATTATGCAGCCCCTGCCGGAAGGCCCCGCCAATGAAGGCAAACTCACCATACTGATAAAGCGAGGTAAGCATGCCGACGTTATCGATAAACAGGACGTCGGCCGACACCACGTCGGTTTCGTTCGTCTGCGAAAACCGAACCGATCGCTTCTGAAGTTGTTTGCGCCATTGCTCAATCGCTTCGGCGTTTATTTCGTGGGGGGCGATGATCACTTTGAGTGGCTTGTCGAACTGGTTCAGAAACGGAATCAGCACATCCATGTCCGCCTGCCACGCACTCCCGACAACCAGCACCGGCTGCCCCTGCCTGAACGCCTGCGCCACCGGGATCGCTTTCTTGCCAGCCGCCACCTGCGCTACGCGATCGAACCGGGTGTCGCCAGCTCGGCTTACCTGCTGTACGCCAACGCCCCGCAATAACTCGACCGACTCCTGGTTCTGTACCAGAATATAATCGAAACAGGTCAGCAGCTTGCGGTAAAAGCCGCCGTATGGCTTGAAAAATAGCTGGTCAGGCCGAAAAATGGCCGAAAACAGGACGGTTGGTACCCCGGCTGCTTTCAGCGTCTGCAGGTAATTGGCCCAGAATTCGTACTTGATGAAGAAGGCAACACGGGGTTGCGTCAGCGCCACAAACGCCCGCGCCTGCCGGCTTGTATCGAGTGGCAGGTAAAAGACGTAGTCGGCGCCGTCGTAGTTTTTCCGCACCTCATAGCCCGACGGCGAAAAAAACGTCAGCAGAATTCGGTAGTCCGGATAGGTTTCCCGAAACGCTTCGATAACCGGACGGCCCTGCTCAAACTCACCCAGCGAAGCCGCATGAAACCACGCCAGCGGCTTTGCCGGACCGGCTGCCGACTCGCTGGCCAGGCTACGGGCAATATGTGAAAGCAAATCCTGCTGGCCGGTGAGCCATTGCCGGGCTTTAGGGTTGAAAGGCGCTACCAGCCGCAGCAACGCTTTATAGGCAGATAAGCCAGTGTTGTATACTCGGGAAAACAAGCCGATACGTGGTTGGTTAATGACTGCGTAAAGGTACATCATCCAACGAGGATGACCCGCCCCGAGAACTAACGACTACGCACATGCAAACGTACGACACCCTGACCGAAGCCCTTGACGCCCTCCGTAAGCAAGGCTTCACCCGAGACTACAACCTGAAGTCAGACTGCCTCAAATGCCAGCAGGACGGCCTGGAGATGCGACCGGCCGACTTCGATATCGTGGACGTTTACCGCTTCGAGGGCATGACCGACCCCGGCGACTCAACCGTATTGTATGCTATCGAGGAAACAGAGACCGGCAAAAAAGGCACGCTGGTCGACGCCTATGGCCCCTACGCCGATGCCGTATCGTCAGAAATGGCAGAAAAGCTACGCTATTCGCCCGAGGAATAAACGAACTTTTTACGCTGTAATTTACTTTTGTGCTAACAGAATCAGTGTTGGTACAATGAACTGGAATAAACTCACTAGCGACGCTCAACTCGCTGAAATTAAAGAAGAGTCGGCGCAGCATCCCGTGCTGATTTTCAAACATAGCACAACCTGTTCCATCAGTGCTATGGCGCTCAGCCGTATGGAACGCAATTGGAACGAACAACTCGGCGTAAAGCCCTATTACCTGGATTTGCTGGCTAACCGCCCCATTTCGAACAAGATAGAGCACGAATTTGGGGTCGAACACGAGTCGCCCCAGGTCCTGCTGATCCGCAACGGGCAGTGCGTATATGATGCTTCGCACATGGCTATTTCGTTTGCCGGTTTGCAGCAGGCCATATAAGGCCAGCCCCAGAGAATACGTAAAATGGTTAATGTACATGCAGGAAGCCCCAGGCTTTACATGCTACATTAACCATTCTTCGTTTCAGACCCTATTCTCTGAGCGTGATGCGGGCCCGGTGGCACACCCCCCCGATGGGCGGATTGAATTTGGAGACACTGACCTCAACCGAGTCGACATCCGGATACTGCTGACGAATATCGACAATGATGCTGTGGGCCAGGTGTTCGAGCAGGCGGGCGGGCCGCTGCATGACGTTGGCCGTAATGCGGTAGAGGGCTTCGTAATTGACGGTAGCGCTGAGCCGGTCGCGACGGGCCGCTTCGGAGAAGTCGGCGGTGACGACGATGTCGACGGCATATTTGTTACCGATCTTTTGCTCTTCGTCGTAGAAGCCGTGGTACGAAAAAAACTCGAGGCCTTCCAGGGCTATAGTTCCCATAAATAACGCGAGTAGATACCGGCTGTCTGTTGAGCCGGCTCTCATTAAATCTGGTCGAAGAACGAACCGCTTTTCTTCGGCTCAGTCGCAACCGCTACTTCATTGGGTTTCTCCGTAAGCTCGACCGGTTCAGCCGCCTGCGGCTGAGCGTCGGCAACTGGCGTGGTTACGGGTTCGGCGGGTTCAGCCAGTTCGGCAACGGGGGTTTCGTCGGCCGTTGGTTCGGGATCCGGCTGCGGCTCGGGGGTTTCCTCTATGGCATCGTTGAGTCGGGCAACCAGTTCATCATCGACCGGGATGGCTTCCGGAACGGCGGTTTCGCGCTCAACCAGCGGAGGCAGCTCAGCCGGGTCGGGCTCGGCAGCGGGGGCCGGGAGTTCAGCTACGGGCTGGGCATCGCGCGCTTCGATATCGGATGTAATCTGCGTGGCCACCTCGTCAATTTTACCCTTCAGGTTCTGTTTGGCAAACTTCTTCTCGAAGCGGTCAACGCTCTCAACGGCATGGCTGGCCAACGACCGAATCTGAACGGCCAGGTTTTCCTTGTAGTTCTCCAGCGCCTTGAAATCGCTCTCCATGGCTTTCAGATCGTTCAGGATGTTGTCTTTCAGGTAGCGAGCCTGATTTTCGGCATCCTGCACCATCAGGACGGAGCGTTTGCGGGCTTCGGCCAGCATCTCGTCGGCCTTTTGGCGAGCCTCCGACACATACTGTTCGGCGGCCTTGTTAGCCTGATCGGTAATCTGAGCACTGGTATCTTCTGCCGTTTTCAGAGTCCGAAACAGCGTCATCTCTACCTCTTTCAGCTTGCCCAGCTCTTTCTCGGCCAGTTCAAGCTGCATCTTCAACATTTTATATTCGCCCGTGACACGCTCCCACTCCTGCGAGAGCGACACTAAAAATGCGTCGACATCTTCGGGTTTATAGCCGCGTAACACCCGTTCAAATGTGTGCTGGCGAATTTCGATGGCTGTGATTTTCATCGGTGCGCTTCGGTTTAGGTATTTACAGACATACCGGTTGAGGGTGAAGTAACGTCCATTCTGTGGATTTAACAAAATTACGGGTAGAAAACCATGCTACTGGTCTACTTACTGGCTTTTCAGGTCAACGACCAGACCGAAATGGTTCTGTCATCACTCGCCGACAGCAACTGACGGTTACTATCGGTCCAGAGTAGTTTATTCACCGAGGTGCCATGACCCGCATGCCGGGCGCGATCGACCACTTTCAGCAGTTTGTAGGTGGCCGCATCCCATATCTTGATCGACTTATCCATGCTCGCCGTAGCAAATAAGGTGCCATCCGGCGAATAGGTCAGGTGATTAATGGCAAACAGATGAGCCACTACGTCCTGATGCAGGGCATAACTGGCTTCAACATCCCACACTTTCAGATGGGCATCGCGCCCAGCCGAGATCATGTGCCGGAAATCCGGCGCGTACAGCAGCGCGAAGACCGAGTTGGTATGGGCCGGTATGACCCGCTTCAGCTCGTAAGTACCAAGGTCAAAAATACGGACGCTATGGTCGCTGTACCCTACGGCGACCTCCCGCTCAACCGGGTTGATGGCTATACAGCGGGCCGCCATATCAGACGCTTTCAAGTGCTTCTTTACGGCTACTTCCCTGGTATCGAGTACCACAACCACGCCATCGCCCAGGGCTACGAACGCATCGTTGCGGTAGAACTTGATATCGAAAATGGCGGATGAGGTCAGTTTGAGGGATGCCACTTCCCGTTTCTGCAGCACATCGATCAGGTGTACACCGTCGTAGTTCTGGCCTACCCACAGCAAACCACTGTCGCGATGCAGTCCCAGCGCGTAGACCGAAGCCGGCACCGTAGCGACCAGCTCGCCCCGGTCGGGCCGGTCGAGTTGCCAGCGCACCACCTGCCCATCGCCCCCCGATGAGAAGAACTGCTCGGGGGTCAGGCCGTGTTCGAGCGTATAAACACTATCGCGGTGCCCACCGAAGGTGTCAATTTTTTGTACGAGCATGAAAAAGAATACCGAATATTGAACACTGAACACCGACAGGCGACTAAAGTGCCAGGAAAGGCGCACCGTTTTTCGCGGGTCGGCAGTCAAAATTCAACATTATTAATGCCTTCGCCAACCGTTCTCAGCATCACGCCCGACTGTACGGCGGTGCTGCACCCCATTTCTGACACGGAGCCCACCCTCCGCCAGCGCCTGACGCTGACCACCGGCGAAGAGGAGGAGCTGGCGCGGATTACGCACCCCGAACAACGGGTAGAGTGGCTGGCCTGCCGGGTGGCCGTTCGGCAGCTGGTCGAAGCAGCAGGCTGGACCTATGCAGGTTTGCAGAAAGATGAGTACGGCAAACCGCACCTGGTCGGCTCAGCCTGGCACATATCGATTTCCCATACCGGCGGCTGGGCTGCCGCCGTACTGCACCGAACCCGGCCCGTAGGCATCGACATCGAACCCATGCGCGACAAGTTTACGCGGGTTGTACCCCGTATTCTGTCAGCCGCCGAGATTCATCATGCCGCCGGTAACTCAGCCCGGCTGGCCGTATACTGGTGTGCGAAAGAGAGCTTGTACAAATTATACGGGAAGCGGCAGTTGACCTTCCGGCAGCATTTGCTCATTGACCCCTTCGCCGACGGCGCCGAGCAGCTGACTGGCCATGTGCGGTTACCGGATCACGAAGAGCAGCTGACGATCCGCTGTTTCCGCATCGGTCCCGGCCTGCTGGCCGTAGCGTTCTAACTAAATAATGGATAATGAAAAATAGAGCCACCTCATTTTTCATTATCCATTACCCGTTATTCGTTCTGTATCACCGTTGCGTATAGTCGGAGAGGGGCAGGCCGTCGCCGTCGTCTTTAACGGTTTCCAGAATCCGCTCCACTTCTTCTACTCGTTCGGTATCGCCGTTTTTTTCGAAGGCCAGCGTCAGATTCCGCAGCACCCGCCGTACGATATCGGCATTGGTGCAGGGTTGATAAAACGTATCGAGTCGTTTGATGTTGAGCTGGTCGATGTACTGATCGATGTCTTTTTTGGTAAAGACCAGCCCCCGGTTGAACACGTTGATGTAGAACTGGACGCCATTGTGTTTATAGGTCAGCACAAACAGATTGGGCAGGTTCACGCCATAGATCGGCATGTTGAGCCGCTTGGCGATGAGCATATACAGCACACACAGCGTAATCGGATTGCCCCGGCGCGTTTCGAGCACCTGATTAATCATGGAGTTGGCCGGCGAATGAAAATGCTTGGTGTTGGGCGCAAACTTCAGCTTGGTAAAAAACGCATTGTTGATAGCCCGCACCTGCTCGTCGGGGTGCATGTCGGGCTTGAAGTCGATCCAGACGTCGTAGTAAAGCTGCTCAACTTCCTGCTTCAGTTTATCGAGCGAGAGGTCGGGATACTGGTAGGTGGCCACGATCCAGAGTCCTTCGAGCAGGTCCATGGCTCCGCCGTTTTTCCAGTCGCGCATCCGTTCCAGCACCGACTCGTATTGCAGATCGTGAATAATTTCTTCGATGCGTTTCTGAAGAGCCGGGTTAAAACTGCCCTCCCACTCGGTTTCCAACAGCGGAATCATTTTTCCGCCCATTTGCCGGATTTGCTGCTCGACGTGCTCAACCACTTCCTGGTCTTCGTCGTCCAAAAGAGAAATGAGGGCTTTTAATTGGTTATCATTCATACGTTTCAGCAACTTGACTGGGTGACCCCAGGATAAATACTGCTTTTGGAAACCTATCGAATATACTACTTTTGTTGCGCTCAATGAGCCGCCTTAGTAAAATAATAACAAAATTTTTATAAAAAACGGTTTGACACCTACAGGTAGGGCACCCAGAATTTTAGTGACGGGCGGAGCCGGTTTTATTGGCTCCCACACGGTCGTTTCGTTGGTCGAAGCCGGTTTCGAACCGGTTATTGTCGACAACTTCTCCAACTCCCAGCAATCGGCTCTCGATGGCCTGCGCGCCATCCTGAACCGCGACGTGACCTGCTATTCGGTCGACTGTAACGACCGGGCGGCTATGACCGAGATCTTCGAGAAAGAAGAGCTCCGCGGAGTCATTCACTTTGCGGCCTATAAAGCGGTTGGCGAGTCGGTTCAGCAGCCGCTGAAGTACTACCGCAACAACCTCGACTCGCTGCTGCTGCTGCTCGAACTGATGCCGGCCTACGGCGTGCAGAACCTGGTTTTTTCATCGTCCTGCACCGTTTATGGCCAGCCCGAGCAGCTTCCGGTAACCGAAGAAACACCCCGGCTCCCGGCTCAGTCGCCCTACGGCAACACCAAAGCCATCAGCGAAGATATCATCCGCGATACCGTACAGGCTCAGGTGCCCATCCGGGCGCTGGCGCTGCGGTATTTCAACCCCGTTGGGGCCCACCCCTCAGCCCAGATCGGCGAACTGCCGCTGGGCGTTCCGGCTAACCTGGTTCCGTTCATTACGCAAACGGCCGCCGGTATACGCCAGAGCCTGACCGTATACGGCAGCGATTACAACACCCCCGACGGCACCTGTATCCGCGATTATATACACGTGATGGATCTGGCCGAAGCCCACGTTCAGGCGCTCAAAAAACTCAACGAAGCCGAAAACGAGGCCAGCTACGACGTGATCAACATCGGCACCGGCCGGGGCGAAACGGTCCTGACCATTATTAATACCTTTGAGCAGGAAACAGGCGTGAAGCTCAACTACACCATGGGACCTCGCCGGGCAGGCGATGTAGAACAGGTGTACGCCGATGTAACGAAAGCCCGTCGCGAACTGGGCTGGACCGCCCGGCGAACCCTGGCCGAGTCGCTCCGCGATGCCTGGCGCTGGCAGGAAAAACTCAGTTTATCTTAGTTGGTTACGGGGTATTCAGACTGGCAGCCAGTATTGCCAGCCTGTCTGAACGCCCGGTATGGCAAATCGAATATAACTACCATGAAACTTCTTATCACCGGCGGGGCCGGCTTTATCGGATCACACGTAGTCCGGCTGTTTGTTACCAAATACCCGGAGTATCAGATTTATAACCTCGACAAACTGACCTACGCCGGTAATCTGGCTAACCTGTCAGACATCGAACACGCCCCGAACTACACCTTCATCAAAGGCGATATTACCGACGCCAAATTTATCGACGACATGTTCGCCGAGCTGGCGTTCGATGGCGTCATCCACCTCGCAGCAGAGTCGCACGTAGACCGGTCCATTACCGACCCCATGTCGTTTGTCATGACCAACGTGGTGGGCACAGTAAACCTGCTCAACGCGGCCAAAAACACCTGGGCAGCCGGGGCGTCGGGTTTCGACGGCAAGCGGTTCTACCACGTCTCGACCGATGAGGTATACGGTTCGCTGCACAACCCCGACGAGTTCTTCACCGAAGAAACCGCCTACGACCCGCAGTCGCCCTATTCGGCTTCCAAGGCCGCTTCGGATCACTTCGTTCGCGCTTATGGCAACACCTATAAGCTGCCGGTTGTGCTCAGCAACTGCTCCAACAACTACGGTCCCAATCATTTTCCGGAGAAGCTGATTCCGCTCATGATTCACAACATCCAGACCAACAAACCGCTGCCGGTTTACGGCAAAGGCGAGAACGTTCGGGACTGGCTGTTTGTAGTTGATCACGCCCGCGCTATCGATGCCGTATTTCATAACGGCCGCCTGGGCGAGACCTACAACATCGGCGGGTTCAACGAGTGGAAAAACATTGACCTCGTTCACCTGCTGTGTACCATCATGGACCGTAAGCTGGGTCGGCCCGAAGGTACCTCGGCTCAGCTGATCACCTACGTTACCGACCGCGCCGGACACGACCTCCGCTACGCCATCGACGCCCATAAGATTATGAACGAGCTGGGCTGGCAGCCATCACTCCAGTTCGAGCAGGGCCTCGAAAAAACGGTCGACTGGTTCCTCGAAAACCAGGAGTGGCTCGACAACGTAACGTCGGGTAACTACCAGAAGTATTACGAAAGCATGTACACTAACCGATAATTCTGATGAAGCTGGTCAGTTTTTCGTGCAAGGCCTATGGTCACTCGATCCAAGAAATCAATCTACAGCAGGTTAATCTGCTTGTAGGGCGGAATGGAAGTGGCAAATCATACGCGCTGCGCTCTATTGAAAGATTGGCCGATGTCATTTCAGAAAAAAGCTGGCATCCCGTTGTTCGGGAATGGAAAGCTGAATTTGAAGATGAAGCAGGTAAACAGTTAGCTTATTCTTTTGGGTGGACTGAAAAGGGGGTTTCTATTCAATACGAACAACTAGTATGGGACGGCATAATTCTAATTGAGCGTAATCAGGATGGCTGCTTTGTCTATTCTAGTGTTACAGATAAAAGAGAAGAAGTCACTCCGCCCAAAACAAAACTGGTTATCAACGTTCGCCGGGACACAAAACTTCATCCAGAATTTGAGAAGTTGATTCACTGGGCCGAATCCTGTTACAGTTTCCGCTTCGGCACGATTGTTCCAGAGGTAGAGGATATTGACAGGAAGTTGTCAAAGTTTAACTTCTCGCCTTTAGATCAAACAAAAACCGATTATACGCCAGGCGATTTGTTTAATGATTTAGAGCATAAGCAGCAGTGGAAGATTCTTGATTTGATGCAAGACTTCGGTTACCGTTTTGAGGTTCTGAAATCTAAAGGTACTACTGATCCGAAAAGTGTTGAGTATCGTGAAAAAGGCTGGGCTCGACCATATGACATCACGCTCACCTCACAAGGTACCTTCAGGGTATTTATCCTTCTGGCTTATTTCCTTCGTCTAGTCAACACAGCAAAGCCACAACTCATTCTGATCGATGATCTTGGCGAAGGGCTTGACTATAGCAGGTCCGTTAAACTAGGTAAGTTCCTCTTTGATGAATGTCAAAAAGCCGGAGTGCAGTTGATTGCCACCTCCAACGACGGTTTTTTAATGGACGCCATTCCAATTGAATACTGGAATGTCTTACGGCGAACAGGAACTGAAATTACCGCTTTGAACGCTGAAAATCATCTTGAACTCTTCCAGAATTTCGCTTACACCGGGCTTTCTAACTTTGACTTTTTCTCATCAGATTATATTGATACCCACCTGAAATGAGAAAAATTGCAGTTTTTGTAGAAGGACAGGCTGAATTAATTTTTGTTCGGGAGTTTTTGTTAAAGTGGTTCAACTACAACATTGATTTGGAGTGCCGTAATTTATTTACTGATGGTCAGTCTCATCAGGCAGAATTCGATTTTCCAATCTCCACTGCACCTATCCATGTTCAGGTTATCAATGTAGGCGGAGACGGGAATGTTTTATCAAGGATGCTCGGACGAGAGCAACTTTTACACAACGCCGGTTACGAAACAATCATCGGCTTAAGAGACATGTATTCTGAGGAGTACAAAAAAAAGGTAAAAAACCAAACTGTTGATCCAGCAATAAGCGAGCTGTTCAAAAACGGTGCTACCGTTACAATTTACCAAAGGGCAAAGCAACCTGACTCAATGAAGCTTTGCTTCGCTATTATGGAAATTGAAGCATGGTGGCTTGGTATACCCACCGTTTGGCATAGTTTCGATTCTACAATTCAGAACCAGTTTGCTGATGCTTTTACCAGGCCGGAATCCGTTTTTCACCCAGCCACTCTAATAAATAAGCTTCTCCAATCAAGACACCAATCTTATAAGAAACATAAGGGTGAGGTTGAGTCGATTGTAAGTCGTATTTCTTTGCAAGACTACATCGATCTGCGAGACAGTCAGCGATGTCCCTCTTTTTGTGAGTTCGTTGATCACATTAACACTTAACAACACTTGAACATAATCAATAATTAAACTACCTTAAAATGAAAGGTATTATCCTTGCCGGTGGGTCAGGTACCCGACTCCATCCGCTTACCCTGGCCGTCAGTAAACAGCTTATGCCTGTTTATGACAAGCCTATGATTTATTACCCCCTCTCGATTCTGATGCTGGCGGGTATTCGCGATATCCTGATCATTTCGACGCCCCATGACCTGCCTCACTTCGAGAAGTTGCTGGGCGACGGCGCCCGGCTGGGATGCCGGTTCAGCTATGCCGTACAGCCCAGTCCCGATGGACTGGCGCAGGCGTTCATCATTGGCGAAGAGTTTATCGGCGCTGACAAGGTAGCGCTGGTACTGGGCGACAATATCTTTTACGGGTCGGGCCTGTCCAAGCTCCTCCAGGCCAACAACGATCCTGACGGGGGCGTGGTGTACGCGTATCAGGTTCACGATCCCGAGCGTTACGGCGTCGTTGAGTTCGATGATGATTTCAACGTCTTGTCGATCGAAGAGAAGCCGGAGAGTCCCAAGTCGAACTATGCCGTGCCAGGTTTGTACTTCTACGACAACGAGGTCGTTACCATTGCCAAGAACATAAAACCATCGCCCCGGGGCGAGCTGGAAATTACCGACGTAAACCGGGTTTACCTGGAGCGCGGCAAACTCAAAGTAGGCGTACTGGACCGCGGAACGGCCTGGCTCGATACCGGTACGTTCGAGTCGCTGATTCAGGCGGGTCAGTTTGTTCACGTCATCGAAGAGCGCCAGGGCCTGAAAATTGGCTGTCCTGAGGAGATTGCCTACCGGATGAAGTTTATCACGGCCGAGCAACTGACCGAAATTGCCAAACCACTCGTCAAGAGCGGCTACGGGCAATATCTGCTGAACCTGCTGAAATAAGCCAGCCTGTCTTACCTGCTGGCTACAAAAAAAGCGCCGGGGCATCTGCTCCGGCGTTTTCATTAACCTAACCTATGAGATATTCGGACCGCCGTAGCGGCAAATTCGTTTCAGAGAATGCTCTCTGATACACAACAAAGGTAGAGCCGCTTCGGCAACCGGTCTAGCGCGAAAACCCTGCTTTTTGGCTAGCCACTGCAATACAGCATAACTCCGCATTCTACTGCGTATTTCTACGTATTAACGAGCCCGAAACCGGTCTAAACAGCTGACTAGTAAGCAACGAAGCGTCTATAGTATCGTAAGCCCGCTTGTATAAATAGAAAAAGACGTTGTATGTTCGTGACGGGCTGCAACTGGTAGCTGGATGCAGCTCATCTCGTTTACTTCTTTTCCTTTTTCTGTATATGTCCGTTTTTACTGAAGATGCCGGCCGTTTTCTGAACGCCCGCGAAACCAAAACCATGACGGGCGCCTACCGCGACCGTAAAGTATCTGTTGGTCTGAAACCCGACGACTATATTCGTTCCGAGTATTTCGGGATCAACCAGGTTATGCATCTGCTCAAACAGCCCGGCTGCGTAGGGCTGCGCGTTCACCACGCCAAACGCTGGGAAGATGCCGACGGCAACCCGACCGAACCCGGCCAGGGACAGCTGATTCCCCGCGTACTTTTATCTGGTGTCGACGCCAATGGTCACGATATGCCCATCCGGGCCAGTCAATCAGGTCTGAAAGATATGCCGGGAGATGGCGACGACGAGACGCTGGGCGATGGTCATACCTGCCCTCGTCATTGCGGTCAATAAGCATATATAGCATGGAAAGGCTACTGGAATTAGCAGAGAAATACCCCCTCGATTTCGTCTCTCACTTGTCCAGTGGCCTTCCTATTTTGGTGGGCATACTAACCTTTCGCTACCATTCTGTCGTTCGGCGTTATATCTGGCTCCTGTTTATTTTCTTCTTCTGCAAGGATTCTCTTTCGCTCTATCATACCTACCACGTCACCAGTAACCTGTATATTCAGAACGCTGAGACGTTTTTTGCCACGCTATTCATTGCGCTGATTTATTACAACTGCTTCTCGAATCGCCTACCCAGGCAACTTATTGTCTACAGCTGCGCCCTGGCCATCGGCGTCATCGTGCTGACGTTTGATAGTGAACGCGTTTCATTCATGAACCTGCTCGCGTTCCGCTTTTTTGCCATCGGCCTCTCGCTATCCTACTTCAATAAAATTATTCAGGACCTGCGAATCAAGCACATCCTGAAGCATACCATGTTCTGGTTTAGCTCCGGCCTGCTGATCTACGCCACGGGCACCTTCTTTGTCAGCCTCTTCATCGAATTCCTGTTCGACCCCAGTCAGGTCGACGACGCCACCTTCGATTCGTACTGGAATCTGAACAACAGCCTGTTCGTTATTTTCTCGGTGCTTTCGGCTATTGGCCTGTGGTTTAGCCGGGGCGACCGCGAAAACATGGTATAGATTACCTTCTGTCGACTTCTCCTATAGCCGGTATCGTTTGACGTTAACACTACGGAAAAACCGGCCGCGTTGCTTTTTCGATAAAACCGTATGCATGCATACCATTTATTGAAAAAATAGTAGCTTTACATCACAGAACGTGAACAGGACGACGCCAGCTATGAAGAAGGAGAAAACCGTTGATTTTCATATCAAGTGGGGGTGGCATGCCATTTCGCGCATGTACAACGCCTACGCAGCCCGCTATGACATGACGATGGCCATTGGCTACGTCCTGCTCAATATTGACCTCGACGAGGGTACGCCGGCCACCAAAATCGGGCCGCTGCTCGGTATGGAACCCCGGTCGCTGGTTCGGATGCTGAAAAGCCTCGAAGAACGCGGCTGGATCCGGCGCGAGGTCGACGGTAACGACAAACGGTTTGTCCGCATCTTTCTGACCGAAGAGGGCCGCGCCAAACGGGAAACCGCCCGCGAAGGCGTCATTCAGTTCAACAACATGATTCGTGAGCGTATTCCGCTCGACAAGCTCGTGCTGTTTTTCGAGGTTATGAAAGACATTAACCGGATTGTTGAGGAAGAAAACGCCAAAATCAAAGCCAACGAAGCGGAAGAGTTAACCCTGGAGTAAGAACCTAAAAACCGAAAAAGACAGGCTGTGGTCACGGAATGCCTGACTGGCACCGCCGGGCAGCGGCCTGTTTTCATCAACCAGAACCATGGAAACAACCCTGGAAAAACCCAAAGCAACCACCATCAAGAATAGAACCATCCGGCGCGTAGCGGTGCTGGGGTCGGGCATCATGGGGTCCCGTATTGCGGCCCACTTCGCCAATATTGGCGCCGATGTTTTGCTGCTGGATATGGTTCCGAAAGAACCGAGTGCGGCTGAACAGGCCAAAGGCCTCACGACCGACAGCCCCGCCGTTCGCAACCGGATCGTTACGGACGCTTTTCAGACCATGCTGAAAGCCAGCCCGGCTTCACTCTATAGTCCCAAATTTGCCCAACGGATCAAGCTGGGCAACTTCGATGACAACCTGAAAGAGATCAGCGCCTACGACTGGGTAATTGAAGTGGTTGTTGAACGGCTCGACATCAAACGCTCGATCTACGAGCGCGTGGAGCAGTACCGGAAGCCGGGCACGCTGATCACGTCCAACACCTCCGGTATTCCGATGCACCTGCTGACCGAAGGCCGGAGCGACGATTTCCGGCGCCATTTTGCGGGTACTCACTTCTTCAACCCGCCCCGCTACCTGCGTCTGCTCGAAGTTATTCCGGGCCCCGATACCGACCCGGCCGTTATCGATTTCCTGATGAACTACGGCGATCTGTATCTCGGCAAAACAACGGTTCTCTGTAAAGATACGCCCGGCTTCATTGCCAACCGACTCGGTATTCAATCGCTGATTCAGACCATTCGGGTGGCCGAAGATATGGGACTGACCGTCGAAGAAGTCGACAAACTCACCGGTCCGGTAGTTGGGCGCCCCAAGTCGGGTACGTTCCGGCTCTCCGACGTAGTTGGCCTCGACACCACCGTCAACGTGGCCAGCAATCTTGTCAAGCTGGACTATGACGAGTCGCGGGCCAGTTTCGAACTGCCAGCCTCGGTGCAGAAACTGATGGAGAACAAATGGCTCGGCGATAAAACGGGGCAGGGTTATTACAAAAAGACAAAAGACGACAAAGGGCAGACCCAGATTCTGGCTCTCGACCTGAAGTCGTTCGAGTATAAACCATCGGAAAAGGTGCGCTTTACGACGCTCGATAGCACAAAAGCGATCGACAACCTGCGCAAGCGCTTTCCGGTGCTGCTGGCCGGTACCGACAAAGCAGGCGAGTTTTACCGCCGGACTTTTGCCGATGGCTTCGCCTATGCTACGCACCGCATCCCCGAAATTTCGGACGAACTATACCGGATCGATGCGGCCATCACGACCGGCTTCGGCTGGCAAATGGGTCTGTTCGAAACCTGGGACGCCATTGGCGTTCGGAAAGGCGTCGAGATCATCGAAGCGCAGGGTAAAAAACCAGCCCAGTGGGTCTACGACATGCTGGCCGCCGGTATCGAGCAGTTCTACAAGGTAGACAACGGGAAACGGATGTATTACGACATTCCGACCAACGCCTACAAAGCCATTCCCGGGACCGAAGCCTTTACGATTCTCGAAAACCTCAGCAACAATATTGTCTGGAAAAACGCGGGCGCCAATATCATCGACCTCGGCGATGGTATTCTGAACGTAGAATTCCGGTCCAAGATGAACACCTTTGGTCAGGAAGTATCCGAAGCCCTGATGAAAGGGATCACGCTGGCCGAGAAAGATTTCCGGGGCCTGGTTGTCGGCAATGACTCGACCGAAGCCTTTTCGGCGGGTGCCAACCTCGGTACGCTGTTCATGTTTGCCGTTGAGCAGGAATTTGACGAGGTCAACCTGATGATTGCGCAGTTCCAGCAACTTATTACCCGACTGCGGTACTCGTCTATCCCGGTCGTGGTAGCGCCCCATACGCTCACGCTGGGCGGAGGCTGCGAAGCCGTCCTGCACGCCGACCGCGTTGTGGCCCATGCCGAAAGCTACATTGGTCTGGTCGAGGTAGGGGTTGGCCTGATTCCGGCCGGTGGTGGTACCAAAGAAATGGCCGCCCGGGCGTCGGATCTTATCCAGGCTGGTGACCCGGAGCTGAACATCGTGCAGAACGTGTTCATGAACATTGCCACGGCGAAGGTGTCGACCTCGGCTCAGGAAGCCCGCGAGATGAACTACCTCCGCCCCACCGATCAGATTGTGCTGAACCGCAGCCGGCTGATTGCCGAAGCCAAGCAGGCCGCTATTGAGCTGGCCGACAATGGCTATACCCAGCCCAAACCACGCACCGACATTCGGGTGCAGGGCAAAACGGGCATTGCGCTGTTCAAAGCGGGTCTGACGGCTATGCGCATGGGTAAATACATCTCGGATCACGACATGAAGATTGCCGACAAGCTGGCTTATGTCATCTGCGGGGGCGACCTCAGTGCGCCACAGAACGTATCGGAGCAGTATCTGCTCGACCTGGAGCGCGAAGCCTTCCTGTCGCTGACCGGCGAGAAAAAGACCCTCGAACGCATCCAGAGCCTGCTGACCGGCGGCAAACCGCTGCGGAACTAAGCCGCGCCATCCCGATGCCACTGATACGTATTTGAGACCCATTAGGGCGACAGGTCCATAGCAGTAGTAGTCTAATAAAGAAACCCCGTTGGGGCGACATGGTAGCTCAAGCTTACACTATGTCGCCCCAACGGGGTTTCTTTATACGGGTCCTCACGATTATCCCCCGGTACAGTTAATACCCCTTTACAAAAGATCCCTCCTACCGTCGGGATGACAAAAAACCACTCCCGCAGCCTGTCCCGGCCATAGCTACACGTTTTCAGCCCGTCTTTCGCGCCGGGCGTTGAGGTAACCCCGCACCACGGTGAAGGTCGTAACGGCGAGGAAGAAGATAATGATCCAGTGTACGTAGTCGACGATCCACGGAAAACGTTCGCCGAAGAAATAGCCTCCGCCCACCAGCGTGAAGACCCATACGGCTCCGCCAATGATATTGTAGAGCATAAAGAACCGGAAATCCATATGGATCAGACCGGCCAGCAGCGGGGCAAACGTGCGCACGACGGGCAGAAACCGGGCCACGATCAGCGCGCTGGTCCCGTATTTCTCGAACGCCTTGCGGGTATCTTCGATGTATTGTTTCTTGAAAAACAGCGAATCGGGCCGGTTTTGCAGTCGGGCGCCGAAAAAGTGGCCGGTCCCGTAGCCCAGCAGCGAGCCCAGCACAGCCGCCCCAAAGATACAGCCCAGCAGCAGCCAGAGCGGCACATCGAGCAGGCGGGTACCCGCAAAAACGCCCGACAGAAACAGCAGGTAATCGCCCGGCAGAAAGAACCCGAAGAAAATGCCGTTCTCTACAAAAATGATCAGCGTAATCAGCACCAGACCACCCGTGCGGATAATTTCTTCGGAATTGAGCAGATACTGAAAAAATTCGACGATTTGGTTCATGGTGCAGACTGGACGTCCGTTCTACATATATTCGGCTAACTCAAGCCAGCGGTCT
Organism: Spirosoma sp. 209; assembly: GCF_002006735.1. Classification (NCBI taxonomy): domain Bacteria; kingdom Pseudomonadati; phylum Bacteroidota; class Cytophagia; order Cytophagales; family Cytophagaceae; genus Spirosoma; species Spirosoma sp. 209. Next base: position 84,534 of record NZ_MVEC01000010.1, read on the forward strand.
GACTTGTCGGCAATGGCCAGATCGAGCTGTTCGATCTCGCGGGCCCAGGCGGTTAGCTGTTCGTGATGCCCACCCGCGTTGAGTAGACCCAGCACCTCGCTTTTTCGTTGCTCCAGCGATTCGATTTCTTTCTCCAGCGCTTCGTATTCGCGTATCTCTTTGTACGACGGCTTCCGTTTGGCGGCCGGTGCGCTGGCAGGAGCCACTGGCTGAGAAACCACAGCGGTTGCGGTTTGGTTCTTCGCCCCGTTGGCCGATGATTTAGCCTGCGGTGACGAGGCAGTTGTTTTGGGCTGCGAATCGCGCCATTCGCGATAATCGGTGTAGTTGCCGGGATAATCGCGGACTTTACCTTCTCCTTCCAGCACAAAGACGTGATCAACGAGCCGATCCATAAAATAGCGGTCGTGGGTCACGATCAGCACACAACCCGCAAAGTTGAGCAGGAAATCTTCCAGCACGTTCAGCGTTGTGATGTCGAGGTCGTTGGTCGGCTCGTCGAGGATCAGGAAGTTGGGGTTCTGTACCAGCACCAGCAACAGCTGCAGCCGCCGTTTTTCGCCCCCGCTCAGCTTGGCCACAAAATCGTACTGCTTGGAGCGGTCGAACAGAAACCGGCTCAGCAGTTGCGTAGCCGTAACGGTATCACCGTTGGCCAGCTTCATGACCTCGGCCACGTCCTGCACGACGTCGATGACCCGCTGGTTTTCGGGCAAATCGAGTTCAGTCTGGGTGTAGTAGCCGAACTTAACGGTGCCGCCGGTGGTAATTTTTCCCGAATCGGGCCGGAGCTGGCCGGTCAGCATGTTCATCAGCGTGGTTTTACCCATGCCGTTTTTGCCAATCAGCCCCACCCGGTCGAGCCGTTTAAAGGTGTAGTTGAAATGATCGAGCAGCACCTTGTCGCCAAAGCGTTTGCTCAGGTTTTCTACCTCCAGAATTTTGCTGCCCAGCCGGGTCATCCGCAGATTCAGGTCCAGTTCGCCGTCGTTGCGTTTGCCGCTGGTTTTTTCTTTGAGGTCTTCAAAGGCATCGACCCGATACTGCGCTTTGGTACCCCGGGCTTTGGGCTGCCGGCGCATCCATTCCAGCTCCCGCCTGAACGTATTCCGATCTTTGGCCAGCTCTGAAGCGGCTGCGGTTTCGCGCTCGTCTTTCTTCTCCAGAAAGTAGGCGTAATTGCCTTTGTAAGTATAGAGCTGCCCGCCGTCCAGTTCGGCGATCTGGTTACAGACCCGATCCAGGAAATACCGGTCGTGGGAGACCATCAGCAGCGTACCGTTGTTGGTATTGAGGTGATTTTCGAGGTACTCGATGGCTTCGAGGTCGAGGTGGTTGGTAGGCTCGTCGAGAATGAGCAGGTCGGGCGCCTGAATAAGCACCCGGGCCAGCGCGACCCGTTTGCGCTGCCCGCCCGACAGCGAACTGACCGGCTGGTTAACGTCCTGAATACCCAGTTCGCCCAGCATCTGCCGGATCTGCGACTCGTAATCCCAGGCTTCGAGCTTCTCCATCTGGACCATGGCCCGCTCCAGCGCTGCGTGATCGTCGGTAGCCAGGGCATGCTCATAGGCGCGAACGGCATCGAGCTGGGCGCTCTCGCCCGCCAGTACGGCTTCCATCACCGTCAGGGCATTATCGAACTCGGGCTGCTGGTCGAGGTAGCCGACTGTAATGTCCTTGCGCTGGCTGACCACGCCGGCATCGGGCGGCATGGCACCGGCCAGAATAGACAGCAACGTCGTTTTTCCCGATCCGTTGGCACCCACGATGGCTACCTTGTCGCCCCGGTTGACGCCGAACGTCAGGTTCCGGAAAAGTGTACGGTCGCCGTATGTCTTGGTTAAGTTTTCTGCAGAAAGAAAATTCATAGGTAACTGGCATAAACCGGGTCGGTTATGGATTGCCTTCCGGTTTGAAACACAAAGGTACAACAAAGGAAATCGTTCGTACTTTTACCGGTCAGTCAATGACGTCCGAAACCTCTACCTTCATAACCCGGAATGGACCTGAAACGTCTCCTTCAGTCGGTTGCCCTGATCGCCCTGACCATAGCGACGGCCGCTGCCCAAACGCCAACCGCTTTTACATCGTACACCCAGATTATTACCGGTTCCAATCAGACTTATCCCATGGTTGCCATCCCCGGCGGCAAATTTATGATGGGTAGTCTGCCCGCCGAAAAAGGACACAAACCCGACGAAGCCCCCCGCCATAGCGTAACGATAGAGCCGTTCTGGATGGGCAAGTTTGAAGTTACCTGGGATATATACGACCTGTTTACGACCAAGAATATCGAGAAAGAAATGGCAACCCGTTACCCCGACGGAGCCGATCTGTCGAAGACCGACGCCACGACCCGGCCCAGCCCGTCGTACGTCGATATGTCGTTCGGTATGGGTCGGTCGGGTTACCCGGCCATCAACATGACCCAGTACGCGGCTATCAAGTTCTGCGCCTGGCTGTACGATAAAACGGGCATTTTTTACCGGCTTCCCACCGAAGCTGAATGGGAATATGCGTGCCGCGGTACCGGACCCAATGCCAGCCTGGCCTACTCGTTCGGCAACGATGTGAAGAAGCTGGGCGAGTATGCCGTGTTCAATGGCAACAGCGACGGGAGCTACAAGAAAATTGGCACGAAGAAACCCAACTCATTCGGCTTGCACGACATGCATGGTAACGTCATGGAGTGGACGCAGGATCAGTACATCGAGGACTATTACAAACAAAAGGCCGCCGGCACGGTAAAAGAACCCTACGCCCCCACTACCTCGCTCTATCCGAACTCGGTCCGGGGCGGTTCCTGGGACGACGACCCAACCGTACTGCGCTCGGCCGCCCGTACTCCCTCAGCCCCGGCCTGGAAAGTGCTGGACCCCCAAAGCCCCAAGTCAGACTGGTGGCTAACGTCGGCCTCGTTCGTCGGTTTTCGGGTGGTGCGCCCCGCCAAAACGCCCAGCCCCGCCGAAATCCGGGCCTACTACGACATCAAACCCATCAAGGATTATTGAGTGAATGAGCGAATGGGTGATTGAGTGGGCTGGCGCTCATTCACTCAATCACTAACTCACTCAATCACTAACTCACTCAATTACCTATTGACAACGTTTCTTCTTCTCGGTGCTAATCTGGGCGACCGGGTGCTTACACTGCGCCGGGCAGCGGATCTCATTGCTCAACGGGTTGGTACGGTAACGCAATGGTCGCGCCTGTACGAAACGGCGCCCTGGGGCGTAACGGATCAGCCGTCGTTTCTGAATCAGGTACTGGTTGTGGATACGGCATTAGTGCCCGAAGCGGTACTTGACCAGACGCAGGCCATCGAACATGAACTGGGACGGGTGCGACTGAACAAGTGGGGCGCTCGCCTGATCGACATCGATCTACTCTATTACGACCAGCTGCGGCTACAAACCGACCGGCTGACGGTGCCGCATCCGTTTTTGCACGAACGGCGGTTTACGCTGGTGCCGCTGGCCGAGGTGGCACCGGACTTTCAGCATCCAGTATTGGCCAAAACCAGCCTGGCGTTGCTGGCCAGCTGTACCGATACCAGCGAAGTGACAGTCTATGAGGCATGAGTGTACCGCAACCCGCCCGACGATTCGGCGGTGAAGCAGGTGCTACGAACTCGTGTGCGGCAAGTTGCTGGTATTCCCTGCTGGTTTCTACATCTTCAGCAGTTCGGCGGGGGGCGCTGTAGTGAGGCCGGCATCGTGGCGGAACGAGGCCACCAGCATCCGATACGCCGTAACCTGTCTGGCACAGTAGTCGTCGGTCCAGTTCAGCTCGCGGGCCAGGATGTCGGCAACGGGCTGGGCCAGCAGAGCGCTCAGCTGCCAGTCCGACAACTCAAGGCGCCAGCGCCGGGCCAGCACATCGCGAATTGTCATCGCCATTTCTTCCCGAACGTGATAGACCACTTCGGCCCGGATAAACGGCAAACGTTCGTGCACACGGTCAGACAGGGTCGCATCCTGCAGGATGAGCTGAGTTACCCATTCGGCGCGATCGCCATAGGTCTGCATCAGGTGCTGGCTTGTGTCATCGTCCAGCTGATACCGGCGTTGCAGGGACTTCCAGTCATCAAAGCGGTACTTTTCTCCACCTACCAGATAATAGGTCTCGGTGCAGCCCGGCTTCGGCTGGTTCAGCTGCTCCCCTACGCGATCGATGGCGTCCTGAGCCATGAGCCGGTAGGTTGTCCATTTCCCGCCCAGCAGGCTCAGCAGGCCCGAGGCCGGGTCGTGTTCTACTTCGTGGTCGCGCAGCAGGGTTTTGGTATCGGCCCGGTTGCTGACGATCAGCGGCCGGATACCGCCGAACCCGGCCCGGACCTCGGTAGCCGCGGGGGTTTTGGCCAGATAAGGCCGCAAGGTATCGAGCAGGTAGGTAACCTCGTCGGCTTCCAGGACCGGTTCCTGCTCCAGGTCCGTATAATCATTATCCGTGGTGCCAACAAAGACGCTGTCGCCAAACGGAATAGCGAATACAACCCGACCGTCTGATGTTTTTGGGATCAGCATGGCACAGTTGCTATTCAGCGTTTCGCGGGGAAGCACGATATGCACCCCCTTACTGGGCCGGATGCGGGGTTCGAGCCGGGGGTTGGCCAACAGCCGAACGGGGTCAGCGTAGGGGCCCGCACAGTTCAGAAACACCCGGGCGCGGATCGAACCCGTTTCGCCAGTCAGCTGATCCTGGGTCAGAGCCGTGGTTAGCCGCCCCTGGCCATCCCGTTCAAAGCCGGTCAGGGCCGTGTAGTTCAGAACAATAGCGCCGGCTTCATCGGCCGAGTGGGCCAGCGCCAGCGCGTAGCGGGCATCGTTGAACTGACCGTCGTAATACAGCACAGCACTATGAAGTTCGGGCGTCAGGGTGGGCATCTTTTCGAGCGCTTTGGCGCGGCTGAGCCATTCTCCCTTCGGAAACGAATCGTGCCGGGCAAACAGGCTGTAGAGTCGCAGGCCGATAGACATATACAGGCCTTCAAACGCGCTGAATACCGGCGTAAGCAGGGCCAGCGGATGCGCCAGGTGAGGTGCGTTTCGCAAGACCGTACGACGTTCGGCCAGGCCGTGGCGCACCTGCCGGAGCTGAGCCAGATCGGCGTTTTTGAACGCCTGCTCGAGATAGCGTACGCCCCCGTGAATCAGCTTGGTAGAACGGGACGAGGTTTCGCCCGCAAAATCGCCCCGGTCAATCAGCACAACGCGGTAACCACGCAGGGCTGCATCAAGAGCCGCTCCGGCCCCGCTCGCTCCTGCACCAATTATACATACGTCAAACGATTCATGCCGTACCCGCTGCTGATTTCTTTGTCGATTCATACACGAAGATAGGGAGATTTACCAGAGTAAACAGGTAGACCTACCAACCAGCCCCCCGTCCTTAACAATTTAGTAAACAGCTATTTTTACGACGAATAGCTACGGCTGCGGCCGCCGAAGAAGCCGCTACGGCCACCCGACGGGCGAACTGTACGCGTTACGCGCGAGCTCCGGATGTTATCGCTGATTTGGGTAGACCGGTTATACAAACCCGGATTGGCATAAACGCCGGCCCCGTACCGATTTCGGTCGGCAGCATACTGCGGAGCGGTAGACCGACCCAGCATGTAGCCCAGGCTCCCCCACAGGAGCACGTTAGCCAGTCCGTTATGGTGTGTGTACCCGTTCGGGTTGTTCAGGTAAGTGCGGGTCGACTGATCGGTTTCGACAAGCCGGCGGGCGGCTTCGACACTGAGCGTATCGCGGTGGCCATCGGCATAGTTTACGATAGCTCCGGCCTGACCGGGTTGGGCGGGCACCTCGTCGGTAATCTTGAAATTACCCGGCGCCGTTTCGGTGATGTAGGTACGAACGCCTTTTCCGAACGAGGTTTCGGTCCGTTCGGGCTGGTCACTGTTTGAGTTAGACCCGCAGCTTTGCAGCAGTACGGACCCGTTCAGCAGCGCCAGACTGAGCGTTGTACTCAGTGTAATGTCTTTAACGCGCCGAAGAACGGCATGCCGACGAAGAGGTGTCATAGCAAAATTTGTGATAGTCAACTACTAAACTACCAGACACCCCGCAGGGTTGCAAGTTGTTCGGGATGAAGAGTCGACCGAACCAACAAACGGTTGTCAGAAGGGACGGTAACAGTCGCCGAAAAGAATAACGATACCTGCCGTGGCGCTCACGGCCCCCACGGTCCGGTCGCCGGTGAAGTATGAACTTTGAGCACGGCCCGTATTGGTCCAGGTAGTTGACGTAAGTCCGCTGAAGGAGAAGCGCGACTGGATATAATCGCCAGCCAGTTGTAGCGAGATACAGCGCCCTAACCGATACTGAACGGCCAGCCCGCCCCCCAGCGCCAGTGCGGTACTCTTCGACCCGCTCGTTTCAACGCTGGTTCCGGTTTCGGTGGCAGGCGCCGTCAGACTCGTAGTGGGCATGGTTGCCTGTGCCTGGCCAGCCATCAGCCGCGTATTGATGGAGAAGCGCCCGATCGGCAGGTGAACGTAAGGACCGCCCATGAAGGTGGTGGTTGACCAGTTGCCCGCATCGACGGTTCCGTTGCTAAACCCATCAATCAGCAGCGACTGCGCCTGTACGCCGTTCCGATGTTGCTCGGCCCGAACCATCAGCCCTACCGGCCCAACAAGCCGAACACCACCCGACAGGCTGAACGCAACGCCCCGCCTGGCCATACCGGCCCCTTTTTCATCAGGAGAACTGCTGGCAAATTGCCCTACTGGCAGGCTACCTCCCGCCGAAACAGCGAAAAAACCTCGCTTATCCTGATGCGACAGGATAAACGATTTCTGGCAAAACGAAACGGTCGTCATACCGGCCGCCAACACAGTTAGGATAATTTTTTTCATGACCTGTCCGTCTACTGTTACCTCTTTTGAGGAACCCTAAACAAATACAGTGCCATGATTAATTGGCGAATGAGTGATTGAGTGATTGAGTGGTGAACAAAGCCTAATCACTCAATCACTCAATCACTCAATCACTCATTCACTCATTCACTCAATCACTCATCCACTTACTCTTCAGCGCCAGGTAAACGCCGTTGGTCCAGCCGAAGCCGTCCTGGTTGGGGTATTCGCCCCCGCCCGTTGTCAGCGACGCGTCGACAACGTTGTATTTTTCCATCATCTTGCCGGTCGCTTTAAAGACCTTGTCGTTCAGCGCCAGCCAGCGTTCACTGGCCGTACGGGCGGTTTCGGCAAAGCCGTAGTTCAGTAGCCCCTGGTAAACGATCCATTGCAGGGGCGCCCAGCCGTTGGGCCAGTCCCACTGCTGCCCACTATGATCGAGCGTGGTTACCCAGCCGCCGGCCTGCAAAAAATGATCGCGGAGCCGGTCGTGAACCCGTTGCGCCTGCTGCGGAGTGGCCAGTTTGAAGAACAGCGGGAAAGCAGCAGCCAGCGTTTCTGACGAAACCGGCTCGTTGGCGAGGGCGTCGTAGTCATGATAAAAACCCGTATGCTCGTTCCAGAACAGCGCCTGGATATAATCCCGGCGCCGGGTGGCCCGCTGGTCGAACAAACGGGCTTCGTCGGGCTGGCCTGCCTGTACATACGCGTCGCGCAGGGTGGTTTCCAGATCGTAGAGCAGGCAGTTCAGATCGACCGGAATGAGATCGGCGGTGCGGGTGGTGACCAGCGTATTGCGATGCGAAAACCAGCGGCTGCTGAAATCCCAGCCTGACTCGCAGGCTGCCCGGATGTGGGTGTAGAGCCTGTCGGAGTGGATACCAAGCTGTTCGGCATCGGGGAGTAGCGCGACCTCCTGCCGGTACGCTTCAGGACGGGGTGCGGGGGTATTGTCCCAATACCGGTTGAGCCAGCCACCATCGGGCATAGGAACCACCCGAAGCGTCAGGGCGCGGGGTTCGGTCTGGCACCCATCCATCCAGAAATCATGCTCTTTTCGGAGCTGCGGCAGGTAGGTTATCAGCACCTCGGGACCCGTCATATCGGCCAGCAGCCGAACCATCAGCGCGAAATAGGGCGGCTGCGACCGACTCAGAAAATAAGACCGGTTGCCATTCGGAATGAACCCGAACAGGTCGATCAGATGAGCGAAATTGTCGAGCATGTCGCGGATCAGATCGGCCCGGCCCGACTCCCGCAGACCCAGCATGGTAAAATACGTATCCCAATAAAATATTTCGCGGAAACGACCGCCCGGCACTACGTACGGACGCGGCAGCGGCACCCGCGAGCTACCCGATACGGGCGCGTCGGCAGGGCGGGTCAGCCGATCCCACAACTCGTTGATATGAGCGAGGGTAGTACCCGATGTGTCGCTTACGTAATTACTGGCTACCGGTTCAGGCACCACAAAATGCTCATGAACAAAGGCGTGCAGATCGAACCCCTCTTTATCCTTGTCAGCCTGGTACAGGGCCACCAACTCGGCCGGGCTCTGTTTGGGAACACAGTCGACAAAGGTTTTGGAATCAGAAAAAACACGGCCCAGTTGCACAGCGCGAAACAGCTCGCCTAACAGCTTGTCAGGCGACTGGAAAGAAGAGACATTCATGCCCAATTCGTTGTAGTCAGTTAATCGTGCCGCAAAGGACGGGAAATCACCCACAATGACCATAGAATCAGCCGGACATTTGCGGGCCAACCGCCCCTGGCCAGGTATCATCCGCAGCTACTGCCGCCATGTAATCGGAACCCCTTCGGCCACCGGCATACCAAAATAGGGCGTGCCGTCCGGTTGCCAGTGTACGGGTTGCAACCGGGGCGACCGTTCGTTTTCACAGCCCAGTCCGGGTCGCGGGTTGGCATGATAAAGTAACCAGTCACTTCCGTCGGCTGTTCGAAAAAAGCTGTTATGCCCCGGCGCGTAGACCTGATTTTCGGCCGATGTCTGAAAAACCGGGCGGGGGTGTTTAATCCAGCAGCCAGGTGTCATCAGGTCGGTATCGGTCGGGGCGGTCAGCATACCCAGGCAATACTGGTCGGTCCAGCAGCCACTGGCCGAATAGATTAGAAACAGGCGGTCGCCATGCAGCAGCGGGGCGGGGCCTTCGTTGATAAATATATGATTGCGGGGATTTTCCGGGTCCGGATCGTAGTTATGCCGCTCCCAGTCCAGCACCGGCTCCGACAGGATGACCCGCTCCCCGTCGGCCGTCAGCGGGTCTTTCAGCCGACACAGGTAAATATCCTGCCGGGTGTTGTCATCACCGGCCCAGCCCGACCAGGTAAAATAGAGCTGACCGCGATAGGTGAAGGCGGTACCGTCGATGGCCCATTTATCGTCGGGCAGACGCAGCTCGCCCGCCAGGTGCCAGTGGTCGGAGAAGGGGTCGGCCGTTTCGTTGACCAGCACGAACATGCGCTGTCGTTCGTTGATACCGCGTTCATCGTCGGCGCTGAAATAAATATACCAGACCCCGTTGATGAAGTGCAGCTCCGGCGACCAGATATTGCGGGAACAGGGCCCGGTTTCGGGAGCCGTCCAGACGATCTTCTGTTCGGCCCCGGCGAGCTGGGTGAGGTCGGTCGTTTTCCAGATTGTCAGGTTGGTTTCGATCGAATGCATGTAATAATAAAACCCGTCGTGACAGATAACCCAGGGGTCGGGTCCATAGGCAAGTAACGGGTTACTGAAGGTGCGGGGCGTAGCCGGCGAGTGGGTCATAATCAGAAACAGACGCCTAAGCGCGGTCTGTTTCTATGAAACTGGCCTCCCTCCGGTTGGTTGGCGGATTCGGGGCAGAAAGTCTTTATATTTGACTCAGCACCACTCCGAATGCGTATTCGGCAACCGGTTTGCCCGCCTGTTTACCCATGATCCGATCGTCTCTCGTGCTGTTTTTCCTGGCTCTGGTTCTGACCAGCTACGCCCAGCGGCCGAAACCTATTTTTCCGGTTCCGCTGAGTCCGCGGCTCGCCAATTATCAGATCGACGTTACGCTCGACCCGGCCCGTAAGACCCTGAACGGCCGCGAAACCCTCAGCTGGACAAACCCATCCAGCGACCTGATCCGGGAGCTGCGTTTCCATCTGTATCTGAACGCATTCCGGAATGAGAAGAGCACCTTCATGCGCGAATCGGGCGGCCAGCTTCGGGGCGACCAGATGGACCGGAACGCGGCCGTTGATCCGTACGGCTCTATCGATATCACGTCCATGAAAGTGCGCGGGGGCGAAACCCTGGCCTATCAGTTCATCCAGCCCGACGATGAAGCCGCCAGTACCCTCAACAAAGACGACCGAACCGTGATTCGGGTGCCGCTCAGCCAGCCCGTCGGACCCGGTCAGACGATCGTGCTCGATATTGCTTTCAAGGCCAAACTCCCCAAGATTTTTGCCCGTACCGGATTCAGCCGCGACTATTTTCTGGTGGGCCAGTGGTTTCCGAAGATCGGCGTGTACGAACCGGCCGGCACCCGCTACGCCAAAACCGGCCAGTGGAACTGCCACCAGTTTCATGCGCACTCCGAGTTTTATGCCGACTACGGCGTATACGACGTGAACATCACCGCTCCGAAAGCGTACTGGGTCAGCGCGACGGGCCTGTATCAGTCCGAAAAAATACACAGCAATGGCACCAAGACCCTCCGGTACCATGCCGAAGATGTTGTTGATTTTGCCTGGACAGCCTCTCCGCATTTCCAGGTGATCGAGGATACCTGGAAGCGACCGTCGGGGGGCGCCGTGGCGATCGAGCTCCTGATGCAGCCCGAGCACCTGAACCAGGCCCAGCGGCACCTCGACGCGGCCAAAGCGGCCCTCTCCTACTTCGACAAATACCTCGGCCCCTACCCGTTTCCGAACCTGACCATTGTTGACCCGCCCCTGCACGCCAGCGGCTCGGGCGGTATGGAGTACCCCACGTTTATTACGGCCGGCACCGTCTGGGGGCTACCCGAGGGCATTCGCGCGCCCGAGATGGTAACGGTTCACGAGTTTGGTCATCAGTACTTTATGCAGCTGCTGGCCAGCAACGAGTTCGAAGAAGCCTGGCTCGACGAGGGGTTCAACCAGTATTACGAAGGCCGCATCATGGACGAAACCTACGGCCCCCGCAGCGCGCAGGTCGATCTGTTCGGCTTCCGGATGGGCGACCTCGAAAGTTCGCGCAGCAGCTACGTACACCAGGAAAACCCCGCCCTCGGCTCTTCGTTCGGCAACACATGGCAGCTCCCCGACGGGCAGTATGGCGTGCTGACCTATACCAAAACCGCCACCTGGCTCCGGACCCTCGAAGGGCTCGTTGGCCGTCCCGTTATGGATGAGATCATGCGCACTTACTTCGTTCGCTGGCGGTTCAGACACCCCAATGCCCGCAGTTTTATCGACATCGTAAACGAGGTCGTACCGAAACGGCTCGGCGGCAAATACGGCTCCGATATGAACTGGTTTTTCGACCAGGCCCTCTACGGCGACAAGGTTATCGACTACGCACTGGCGAGCATCCGAAACAGCCCGGCCTCGTCGCAGAAAGGCCGCAGGCGGCAGCAGCGCATAACGGTACAGCGTCAGGGCGATGGCCAGATGCCGGTAGACGTTCGTGTGCATCTCGACACGGGTAAAGAGGTGCTGCTGTTCTGGGATGGGAAAGCCCGCCAGCGTACCTTTACCCTCTACGAAGATGCCGACATAGTCTGGGCCACGGTCGATCCGAAGCAGAAGCTCTACATGGATCTCAACCTGAACAACAACAGCCTCACGCTCGAACCCGCATCGGCCCCGGCGGCCAAGTTTGCCGCTAAATTTCTGTTCTGGGTGCAGAACTGGATGCAGTGGCTGGCCTGGCTGGCGTGATGTAGCATCCCGGTCCAACGATCGGCGGTCGAAACGGGTCTATCCAGAAACGAAACGGATCATGAAAAAAGCGCTTGTGTTCTTCCTGCTGATCGGTTTGGGGGCCTGTAGTGAATCGAGCCAGCTGGCGGTCCAGCCCGACCCCTTGCTCGGCCCTGTTCAGGAAGCCGATGGAACCCTGTCTGACCAGGCGGCTGTTGACGGATGCGGCCTGTTGCTATCGATCAAACGAAACGCATCGACCACCGACCAGTATGCCGTCAGTGACTCATCGCTGGCGCTGGTTAAGCAGTATCTTGTGTATTCGTACGCCGTCGCTAAGCTCGACGCCACCGTTCGGTTTCAGCCAACGGGGCGAAAAAAAGAGGTGTTGTGTGGCTTTGCCGGCTTCAAACCATTCGACGAGGTGCTTATTTTGTCGATCAAACCCCGCTAACGTGAATTTTACTGCTATCGTCAGCCTGCTCCAGACCCGTTTCGGCCCCGAAGCCGTTGTGGCCAATACTACCAACCCACAGCCATACCTTACCGTTCCGGTTGAGCAGCTGGTGGCGATCGGCCAGTTTCTGCGCGACGACGACCGGCTTTTCTTCGACCTGCTGGCCTGCGTTACGGCCATCGATAATGGCCCCGAAGCCGGTACGATGGAGGTTATTTACAACCTGACGTCTATTCCGTTCGAGCATAATCTGATGCTGAAAGTTGTGGTCCCGCGCACAACGCAGCCCCTGCCGGCGGTGCCGAGCCTGGCCCATCTCTGGCGTACCGCCGACTGGCACGAGCGCGAAGCCTTCGACCTGGTGGGCATCCGCTTTACCGATCACCCCGACCTGCGCCGGATTCTGCTCCCGGCCGACTGGGTGGGGCATCCGCTCCGGACCGACTATCGGGAAGAAGATCAGTACCACGGTATACAAACAAAGTAGGCCAATATCGGGTACAGTAGTTGAGCATCCGCGCGTTCCTTCGATATTCGTGATTCCGGAACCGATCATGCCGGAACCCCTATTTGTTCGTTGTTGTATGCGCACCGTCTGCCTGCTTGTTCTCCTCAGTTCATCGCTCACCGTCGCGCAGCCCGCGCGCACGGCCGTCGACTCTGTCATTGTAACCGGGCGCGTCCGAAACCTGTCGGCGCAGCTCTACCGCGAATCACCCACGGTGCTGGTCAGCCGCAACAATATTTTGCAGGCCAGCCGCGAGCTGGTACGCCCGGCTCCGCTCAATGTCGACGGTACGTTTCGAGTGTCGCTGCCACTGATTTATCCGCAGGAAGAACTGTATTTTACCTACGGCCGAATCTCCACTGCTTTCCTGGCCGCTCCCGGCACCCTCAGTATCGAACTTAATGCCGACTCGCTCTTCACGGCCGATGTTCCGTTCCGGTTTGGGGGCGTCAATGCGCAGGTGAACCAGCAGTTTGCCCGGTTTAAAGCCTTTGAAGCCTCTTTTAGTGGGAAGCCCAACCCTGCCAAGCTCAGCGAACAGGTAAGCGGCAAACAGGACGAAGCCGTATACCGCCAGGTAGCCACGGCTTTTCAGGCTCCGTTCCGGGCGTTCTCGACCAAAGAGAAACCGTTTCCGCTGCTGACCCGCTGGGTGGGCTGGAGCAATCGGTACAACGCGGCCTCCTTCCTGTACGATAAGGCCGGCTACGAAGAAGCCACCCTGGCCAAGTCGCTGAATGACTCCCTGCGCCCCCCCGACGATCAGCTGCTGACAGCCGCCCGGGCCACGGCCATGAACCGCTTTGGCACCTATGCCACCTCGCTCAGCACGGGCCGGACGACCAACGGACTACCCGTCGATGCCCTGGCGTCGCTGCTGCTCAGGTATGGCCGGAACCTGACCCAGACCGAACGGACCCGGCTCCAGAGCTACCAGACCAGCAACAGCGCCAAAGCCTCGGACCTGCGCTTCTTTCAGGATCTGGTGAAGCGAAGCAGCGATACCATTCAGCGGCTGGCTACCTACGAAACAATGATCCGGCGCAGCAAATCGCAGTTCGACAGCGCGTCGGTCAGCTACCTGACGGCGTACTGGCTGGCCTATTCGCTTCCTACCCTCACGCTCGACTTTGCGAAGCTGCTCTACGCCTACGCCCGCCCGCAGATTACCGACCCCCAGCTGGGCCAATCACTCGATGAACTGTATGCACTGGAGGTAAAAGACAGCGTTCGTATCCGGGCAGCGGTACAGGCGTTCCGGAAAGCCGGGGATAAGCTGGACGGTACGGAGTTGTCGCCCGGGGTGTTCGTCACCAAAAACGACCTCCCGGCCGGTGGCGCGCTCTTCGATCGGATTGTCGGCACTAACCGGGGCAAAGTCGTGTACGTACTGATGACTACCGCCACCGAAGAAGCCGGCCAGCAGGCCGCCCTCGACGCCCAGCGGTTGCGAGCCAGGTACCGCAGCCGCGATCTCGCCCTGGTCTACGTTCCGGTGCCCGGCACCGACCCCAGTCTCTGGATCGAGTTTTCGACCAAATACAACCTCGCCGGTGATCACCTGCTGCTGACGGGCGAACAACTGCCCGAGCTGATGGAACGGCTGCGCCCCGATGATAGCCTGTCGGCAACGGTCATCAACCGCGTCGGTAAGATCGTGAAACGAAACGCCCCCTTGCCAGGCGCGTATGAGGAGGTCGGAAAAGTAATTGACAAGCAGCTGTAGGCTTCCGGGCTCAGACCTGCGCGTACAAGGCCGACCCGGCTCCGGGTCGGCCTTGTACGGTACGGACAGACTTACTTTTTTTGGTCAGGCGGGTGACAACGGCCCGGCTGGTTTAGTTGAGAACGACCCGTCGGCTGATAGTGGTGGGCTGCTCGGTAGCGTCGGTCCCCTACTCGATTTCGACCACCATTTCGATCTCCACGGCATAATTAGACGGCAACGCAGCCAGGCCTACCGCCGAGCGGGCGTGTTTGCCTTTCTCCCCAAATACGGCTACCAGCAGATCGGAGCAGCCGTTGACCACTTTAGGCTGATCGGTAAACTCGGGGGTCGAATTCACCATGCCGAGCACTTTGACCACCCGCTTTACCTTGCCGAGGTCGCCTATCTCGGCTTTGAGCGACGACAGCAGCGCGATGGCGCACAGTTTGGCGGCTTCGTAGCCCTGTTCCGTGGCCAGGTCTTTACCGAGTTTGCCCGTTATGCCCGTGCCGTCGGGCCGGTTCGAGACGTGGCCCGAGAGAAATACCAGATTGCCGGTGCGTACCGCTTTGATGTAATTGGCCAGTGATTTGGCAGGCGGAGCCAGCTCGATACCCAGGCTTTTGAGTTTGGCCTCCGCCGACTGAGCCCGTAGCTGACCAACCAGCAGAAACAGGCAGATGCCCAGTGAAGTAATGCTTTTTTTCATGCGTGGCGCATTTCGTTCATGACCTGTTGAATAACATCGACCCATTTTTCGGTATACTCCCGTTTTGGGGTTGTGTCCCAGTTGCCCACCAGCCCATTGCCGCCCAGGTAGATCCCATCTTTGCGGGAGATGATGTTAGCCCCCGGCACGTTCAGTTTGTAGGTTACTTCGCTCTGCGGGATCAAACACGCCAGCTGGCCCGATACGGGGGTCAGCTCCTCATCGTTGAAAATAGCTTTGGCACCCAGCCCCATGCAGTTGACCACGCAGGTCTCGGGCAGGGCGTCGATATCCTCGAGGGTTTTGATTTCCCGAATGGTCAGCTTCCCCCCCAGCATCATGAACGTACTCAGCTGATAGTGCAGGTAACTCGGGATGTTGAACATCATGTTTGAGCGCCACGTGACATACGGAGCGCCGAACGGATGCTGCCGGCGACTCAGCGTTTGCCGTTCCGGCACCAGCCCGTCGAGATGAAACACCTCTCCCCCCAGCGACGGGTCGGGCTGGCCCGTTGGTGGCTGATGGCTGACGTTGTATTCATCGACCCAGGCCGCGATGTCGTTCATGCCGAGCAGAAACTGAAAGGTCCGGAACGAGTAGCGGGTAGCCGCTTCCCACTGCTGCCGAAACGCGGCCGTCGCCACCTTAGGATCACACACGCGCGAGGCCGGTGACCAGGTTCCTGTGGCTAAGCTGCTCGTGACGTTGGGGGGCAGGTCTTTGGTATAGATTGTGACTTCGCACCCTTTTTCCTGCAACAGCCGGGCCGTGGCCAGTCCGACCGTGCCGCTACCCAGCAGCGCTACTTTTTTCACGCCCGTTGCCAGCACCAGCTCCCGGGCCAGATGGCCCGTTCCCCACGAGAGCGACCAGCCACTGCCGCCATGGCCGTAATTGTGAACAATGGTTTTGTTGCCCAGCATCTCTTTTTCGATCCGGGGCCCCGACGCCCGGAACGGCCGTAGCCCAACGGTTTCCTTGACAATCCGGTCTCGGGAAAGCCTCAGCCTGGGCACCTGAAATACGGGGGGTTGCGACTTTCTGGCGCTGGGCACACAACCGGAGGTCATGGCTACCGAACCCAGGCCTGCTGCGTACAAAAAATGCCGACGATCCATATGTACATGTTACTGAAAGTGAAGACACAAGATGCCCTGTTAAAGCCATAGCTAAATACAGAATAAAACCAAGACTATCAAGGCTTTAAGCAAAATAAAACATCTTCATTATGAGTTTTTACAAACTATAAATCTGCATTTATAGATAAAATAAGAATAATCATACTGTCGCTTCTTCTAGTTTGGCAATGTCCTTCACTATCCCGTAACGGCGGCCCGGTCGGGTACAGATACCGGGACTGTAGAGTCTGCCGGTCGTAGCCGCTGCCGGATTATCCCGTTGGCCGGAGTTTGCGCTGGATGGCCGGTTTCAGCGTGTCCAGCTTTTTGAGCTGCTCGGCCAGGCTCTTCGACAGCGCGTTGTACTGCTCGCCCTGCTGCTGAGTCGGCTTCGAATCGTCGGACTCCACGAAACCGCCCAGCGCGGTGAATTTGGTATTCAGCCGAACGGGGTGATTGGTCAGATCCTGGGTGGCTTTCGCTTTAGACTGGTAGAGCTCGTCTTCGATCCGGAGCAGCTGGTCTTTGAGTTCTTTCACCGCCTGATCATTCGTCGTCTGGTAGGCGCTGTCGAGTTGCTGCCGCATCTGCCGGATCGACAAGACCCCTTTCCGAAGTTCGTTGAGCCGCTCCCGAATCTTGATGAGCAGATCGAACTGCTGCCTGAACTCCTCGGGGGTTGTTTCAATGCGGGGGTCTTTTACAATCTCAAAATCCTGGGTGTAGGTTTTACCGTCGACCGTTAGCTGTACTTTATAGGTTCCCGGCATGGCCAGCGGCCCCCGCGCCCGACCGTGGGTAACCGAGTTAGGGAGCGCGATGGGATCGGGATACCGCATGTCTTCCCAAACAAAGGCATTGCCGCCAGCCGAAGCCGGCAAACTGATTTCCCGCCGGGCGGGGGGTGCAGGCTGCCGCATCTCAGCCACCCCCGCCGAATCCTTGCGACCCGTTGCCGATGCTGACCGGGGCGCTGTAGCAACGGCCGCGCTGCTCCTGAACGACTTGATCACCTGCCCGCTGGCATCCAGAAAAGCCAGCGAAATCGGGGTTTTAGGCGTCTCAGCCAGGTAATAAACAACGCGGACGCCATTGGGCGGATTTTTGCCCAGCTCCGTATCGCCATTCGGTACGGGTTTTATGGCCGGGTCCATACCAGCCTTGAACCGGACGGTTGGGCGGGGTTTGAACAGATGCACAGCCGACTTCCGTACCGCATCGGTGAACTGGTGCAGGGGCGTCAGGTCGTCCAGAATCCAGAACGACCGGCCGTGGGTAGCCGCTACCAGATCGTTATCCTGAATGGCCAGATCATGGATCGGAACCAGCGGCAGATTGAGCTGCATCGACTGCCAGTTGCCGCCATCGTTGAATGAGACATACAGCCCCTTTTCGCCCCCGGCGTAGAGGAGGCCCTTGCGCCGGGGATCTTCGCGGATCACCCGCATATAATCGTCGTCGGGAATGCCCTGCGTGATTTTGGTCCAGGTTTTTCCGTAGTCGCTGGTTTTGTAGAGATAAGGCCGGTAGTCATCCTGTTTGTATTTGAGGGCGGCAACGTAGGCGGTTCCCGGACTGTGGGGTGACGCGTCGATGATGCTGATCCGGGCAAAGGCGGGCATGTCGCGGGGGGTGACGTTTTTCCAGCTTTTGCCATTATCGAGCGACAGTTGCACGTAGCCATCGTCTGACCCTGTCCATAGCACCCCGGGCTTCACCGGCGACTCGGCCATGGCGAAAATGGTCCCGTACCACTCGACCCCGGTATTATCGCGTTTGATGGGCCCCCAGTCCTTACCAATCGACTGATCGTCGAGTGTGGGCGTTTTTTCGAGGGTGGCCGGGTCGGAGCGGGACAGGTTGGGGCTGATCACCTGCCAGCTCGCGCCCTGATCAGTTGAGCGGTGTACGTACTGCGAAGTAGCGTATAGCACTTTCGGATTATGGGGCGATACCATAACGGGGTAGGTCCACTGAAAGCGGTAGGCCAGATCGGCCGAGCCGTAGCCGTACATATCGTCCGGTATGACTGACACGTCTTTGAGCTGGTTGGTTTTCAGGTTGAGCCGGGTCAGCCAGTGGTGGTTAGCCGCAAAAATTACGGTGGGGTCGTTTTTGTCGAACGCTATATAACCCGATTCGCCCCCGCCCACATCGTAGTTCTGATCCGGGTAAATGGCGCCGTAGTCGGACCGGCTGGGGATCGAAATGGTGGAGTTATCCTGCTGGGCGCCATAGATACGGTACGGAAATTTGTTGTCCGTAATGACGTGGTACATCTGGGCCGTGGGCTGATTATAGATGGTCGACCAGGATTTGCCGCCGTCGTAGGTCAGCGTGCCGCCCCCGTCGTTAACCTGTACCATCCGGTTGGTATCGGTCGGGTCGATCCAGAGCTGGTGGTTGTCGCCATGAGGTGTATCGACGCGTTTGTACGACTTGCCGCCATCGGTCGACTTCCACATATTGATATTCAGCACCCAGATCGTTTCGCTGTTTTTCGGGTCGGCGGTCAGGTGGTGGTAGTACCAGGGCCGCTGAAACAGATCGGCAAACTGGCTGACCAGCTGCCAGGTCGCGCCGGCATCGTCGGTCCGGTAAACGCCGGTCTGTTCGTTTTCCGCTTCGATAATAGCCCAGATCCGGTTCGGTTTCGAGGGCGACAGCGCCAGCCCGATACGGCCCCGGTTCGTGCCGGTCGGTAAGCCGGTATTGCGGGTAATGTCGGTCCAGGTGGTGCCGCCATCGGTCGACTTATGAATACCGGCCCCCGGCCCCGCGCTGCGAACACCCCACGGGAACCGCCGAAACTCGAAGGTGGACGCATACAGGGTTTTCGGATTGGTGGGGTCAATGGTCAGGTCGATGGCGCCTACATTGGGGTTTTTGTAAAGTACCTTTTTCCAGGTCTTTCCGCCGTCCTGAGTGCGGAAAACGCCCCGCTCTTCGTTGGGTCCGAAGGCGTGGCCGAGCGCGGCTACGTAGACGATGTCGGGGTTGGTCGGGTCGATCAGTACCGAGCCGATGTGCTGGGTATCGGTCAGGCCGACATGGGTCCAGGTTTTGCCCGCGTCGGTCGACTTATACACGCCATCGCCGGGCGCCAGGTTGCCCCGCAGCGTATGCTCGCCCATACCAACGTATATGATATTCGGGTTTGACGGGGCTACCGCAATGGCCCCCACCGACCCCATCCGAAAGAAACCGTCGGATATGTTCTGCCAGGTGATGCCGCCATTTTCGGTTTTCCAGACGCCACCGCCTGTTGTACCCATGTAGGCCACCAGCCGCTCGGTCGGATGCCCCGCCACGGCTACCGATCGACCACCCCGAAAAGGGCCAACCAGCCGCCATTGCATGGCTTTCATGACCGAAGCGGCCATAGTTGCAGACGCTGGCTGGTCAGGAACCGACTGAGCAGACACCGGACGATGAACGCTAACCAGCAAGGAAATGAGGATGTGAACCAGGAGAAGTCGACGCATAGGGAAAGACAGAAAAGTATGGCTGAGCGTACCGGTACGATAAAGGCATTATGTGGCAGGGCCAGCCAGCGCGTGAAACCCTACCAGTCTACAATGCTACAAAAAGCAACTTTAACATTATTCTGTCCACACAAAATTTTTCAAAACATATATCTAATTATAAACATTTCTACAATACATTATATTGATTTTAGACAAATTTTAACTAGTCACGGCCTTTCACCAATCGGGAGATTTTCCCTGCGAGAATTCTACAGGAGCGTATTACGACCCTACGGGGCTTTATCGGTGGAGAGCACCCAGCGTTTCTACGAACAGCTCACCCCGCCGGGGTTTGTTATTCGCCCACGAATCACCTGATTTACCCCATCAAGTCCCGGTAGGGGCGGTATGTCACTAGAAAATATCCGCCTGATCTTACATCTGGCCCCGCTGGGACCGGGGTATCAGAACCAGCCGCAACGAAAACACCTGACAACCCGTTGCCATGTCTTCGATACACGGCTCACCCCCGAAAACGGCTGTTTATCTGGCAACAAAAACCCCTGAAACGTCTACAGCAAGACGTTTCAGGGGTTAGGCTAAGCAGGGTATCTGTGCCTACAGGCCGTGCGTATCGAGCAGGTATACAAGAGCCGCCATCGAAGCAGCGCCCAGCTCCAGCTCCCGCTTACTGACGGTTTCGAAGGTATCGACCGACGCGTGGTGATAATCGAAGTAGCGCTGTGAGTCGGGCTTAAAGCCGAACAACACCGTACCGAGCTGCGCCAGCGGGCCAATGTCGGCACCACCGCTACCGGCGCCAATCTCGGCCAGGCCATAGGGAGCCAGCAGCGGTTTCCAAGGGTCTACTTTGGCGCGCTGGGCGGGCGTACCGACAATACCGAATCCGCGCGGGGTAAAGCCACCATTGTCGGACTCGACGGCCGCTATATGCTTTTCGTTGTTCTGTTTTGCCAGATCGGCGTACTTGACACCGCCCCGCAGCCCGTTCTCTTCGTTCATGAACATAACCGCCCGGATTGTCCGCTTTGGTTTGTAGCCCAGCGCTTTCATTACCCGCAGCACTTCAATGGCCTGTACGCAGCCCGAACCGTCGTCATGCGCCCCTTCGGCCAGGTCCCAGGAGTCGAGGTGGCCGCCCACGACGATGATTTCGTCGGGTTTCTCGCTACCGCGCAGTTCGCCCACCACGTTATAGGATTTGGCATCGGGCAGCGACTCGCAGTTCTGTTTGAAATAGAACGTCAGACCCGGGTTTTCTTTGAGCGATTTACTGAGCAGGTCGGCCCCGTTGGTGCTGACGGCCGCCGTCGGAATCAGGGGAACACCGGTTGCGTAGCGCATACCGCCCGTATGGGGGCTATCGTCGGCGTTGCTGGCCATCGACCGTACAATAGCGCCCACCGCGCCCAGTTTGGCCGCTTCGGTAGCCCCGTTGGCGCGTTGCTCAACCGCCCCGCTGTAGGCCTCGAAAGTGTTGATTTTGGTCGGGTCCATGGGCCGGTTGAAGAACACGATCTTGCCTTTGACCTTTTCGGCGCCAAGTGCCCGCAGTTCGGGGAAGCTTTTGACCTCAATAACCCCCGCTTCGACTCCCTTGGGGCTGGTAGCGACCGAGCCACCCAGCGCAGCAATGGGAACCGTTGTTTTCTTTGACCCGATGCGGAAGTAGGCCTCTTCTTTAGCGCCCCGTACCCAGTGCGGCACCATCACTTCCTGCAAAAATACCCGATCAAAACCCTGCTGCTCCATCAGCTGTTTGGTCCAGTCGACGGCTTTCTGGGCACCAGTCGAGCCACTCAGGCGGGGGCCAATCTGTTTGGTCAGGTGCCGCAGCCATTCGTAGGATTTGCCGTGGGCCAGGGTTTCGTTGTAAATAGATCGGATGGCAACCGAGTCGGCGTTTTGCGCCTGGACAGTAGCCACAACGAGACTGAAGAGAAGCGTAATTGTTTTTTTCATAGCAGGTCGATTCTGGGAGTAAGGGAGCAATATACGCAAATCGGTACTTTTGTACGGTTCATCACACATGGCTGGTTTATGGCGCAGGCTCCTTCATCTCAACTTATTCGGATTGCCCGCCCCGGCACCGACAACTCCAGTCACTCGAAAGCGCAGCGGGAGTTTAACCGGCTCACCGAGACCATCAGCACCCTCGAAGCCGAGATCGCTACCCTCCGGACATCGGCTCATACGCTGCAGCAACGCCTGCGGGCCGAGTACCTGCCGCTGCTGCACAGCTACAACCAGCAGCGGGCCGAGCTGGTCCGGCTGTTTGACCGGGCCTGCGACCGCCCCGAAACTACCCGATCGGAACGGCGTAAACTGATCGACCAGATCATAACCCTGGCCGACGAACTCGTGAATGAACACGGCCTGGATGACCTCCGCCCCCTGCTCGACAAATACGACCCGGGCAACAGGAGCACCGACGATGACATCTCAACCGAATCGGAACCGGCCCAGCCAGCCGAAGAGCCGTCTGCCGGCCCACCGCCCGGCGACCCAGCGAACCAGAAAGCGAAATCGGCCAAAAAGCAGGCTCGCGACGCCAAACGCCAGCTCGACGAACGAAACAGCACCAAAGCCGTTCGGACGCTGTATATGGATCTGGTAAAAACGTTTCACCCCGACCGCGAGCCCGACGAAGCCGAGAAGGAGCGCAAGAACACTATCATGCAACGGGTAACGGAAGCCTACGAAAAAAGCGACCTCATGGCCCTGCTCCGGCTCCAGCTGGAGTTCAACCGCATCGATCAGCAGCAGCTCGACACGCTCGTCGATGAGCAGCTTCGGTACTACAACCGCATTCTGAAACAGCAGGCCGACGAGCTGAACGATGAACTGGCCCGGATCAGGAGCCAGCTGGCGTCTATCTTCGGCAAACCGGCCGTACTGCTCAACTCGACGCTGAATCTGGAATACAGCCTCGCCAGCGACATTCGCGCCTTGAAACGGGCCCTCAAAACCGTAAAGAGCGATCTGAAAGCCCTGCGCGACCCGGCGGTCCTCAGCCTATGGCTCAACGCGTATCAACGGTAGTAGCCTGTACTTTTCCAGACTCGTTGTACGTCTCAGTTGTGCTTTTATACATAATGAACTGCCATACATCCACCTGTAACTACAATGATTGAAATCCGTAAGGCCACCGCTGATGATCAGGAAGCCATCTGGCTCATCATAAAAGAGGTAATAGCCACAGGCGACACGTACTGCTTTGCGCCCAATTCGTCGAGAGAAACGATGCTGACCTATTGGTATGGGCACGACAAGCATACGTACGTAGCCGTTGTTGATGGTAACGTGGCAGGAACGTTCATCCTGAAAGACAATCAGGTAGATCTGGGCTCACACATAGCCAATGCCTCCTACATGGTTTCTTCCGGGCATGAGGGTCGGGGTATAGGCCATCAGCTGGGAACCTACTCCATTCAGGAAGCCCAAAGACTGGGCTACAGAGCGCTCCAGTTCAATATAGTTGTCAAGAGCAACGAGCGGGCTGTTCGGCTATGGAAAAAACTCGGATTTGCCATCATCGGCGAGATTCCGGAGGCATTTAACCACGCGCAATGGGGCTACACGAATGCCTATATCATGTATCGAAAGCTGTAGTGTAGCATCGGGGTGGCCAGGGCAGCATCGCTTGCCTTAGCTTAATCAGTATACCTTTAGGGATACTATACTTATACGGATGCCTAAACCGTCGACACGCCACATGACCCAGCCAGAAACAAGCCACCTGCTACCCACAACCGTCTCCGACGCGCCGGTACGGGTTACGGCCATCGACCTGCTGCGGGCCGTAACCATGGTCCTGATGATTTTCGTCAACGATCTGTGGTCGCTGACGGCTATTCCGGCCTGGCTTGAACACGTACCTCAGGGCGTTGACGGCATTGGTCTAGCCGATACCGTTTTTCCGGCCTTTCTGTTCATCGTCGGCATGTCGCTGCCGTATGCCGTCGATGCCCGGCGTAAGAAAGGCAGTAGCGACAGGGCGCTGGTTGGTCACGTGATCAGCCGGTCGGTGGCACTGCTGGTTATGGGTGTCTTTCTGGTCAACGGTGAGTCGATCAACGAAGCCGCCACGGGATTGCAGCGGGTGGTCTGGAATACGCTGTCGTGTCTGTCGTTCATCCTGATCTGGAACGCCTATCCCAAAACCTGGCCGGCCTGGGCAGCCAGTCTTGGCAAAGTAACCGGTATTGGCTGTCTGCTGGTGCTGGCCTTCGTATACCGGGGTGGTGACGCGGAGCTGAGCCGGTTCGAAACCCACTGGTGGGGCATTCTGGGGCTCATTGGCTGGTCGTATCTGGCCGCGGCTCTGGTTACGGTTTTCGCTCATGACCAGCTGCCCGTTCTGATACTGGCCTGGGTCGGTTTCGCCCTGCTGAGTATGGCCGACCAGGCGGGTCTGCTGCCCGACCTGGTCCGGACCATTCCCGGTGCTATCAGCGGAGGCACGCTGGTTGGCCTTACCATGGGGGGCGTGGTAGCCGCAACGCTCTTTCGGCGGTACCATAGCCAGGCCGACATCAACCGGATGACGCTGATTTTTCTGCTGATCTCGGCGGGGCTAATCGCCCTCTCGGTATACACCCGGCCTTTCTGGGGGCTGAGCAAGCTGGGCGCTACGCCCGCCTGGCTGTTTCTGTGCAGTGCGTTTACGCTGCTGGCCTTCACGGCGATCTACTGGCTCGCCGATGTGGGCAAAAAAGCCCATTGGTTTACCCTGATCAAACCCGCCGGCACCGACACCTTACTTTGCTATCTCCTGCCGTATTTCGCCTACGCCTTCACGACGGTACTGGCTATTCATCTGCCTGACGGGCTGCTGATCGGGGGCGTCGGTCTGCTCAAGTCCCTGTTGTTTGCCATCCTCTGCGCCTGGGTAACAGGCCGGTTAAACAAGGCAGGCATACGGCTGAAGCTGTAACAGAGAGGCTCCTGTGCCGGCCAGCCGCAACGGCAGAGTCCGATAGAGTGGCCGGGCAGCCGACCGGGTCTGTTATCATATTATTAACCCATCCGTTCTGGCGGTCTTTGTTCGTATTTTAGTTGCTCCATTACCGCCGGAGCAGCCTGGTTGCGTTCTGGCGGGAGCAACGAACCAGTTTCTATGAACGGCTCAACGGTACAGCAATATTTACTCAGTCAGGCCCATGCGTTCAACCAGGTACGCATCCGGACCTTCGACAAAGGGGCGTTCGTTTACCAGCCCGGCGATCCGCAAACCCATATTCACCTGATCGATAAGGGCGTCGTGAAAATTGGCAGCTACTCGACCGAGGGCGAGCGGGTTACCTACGATGTGCTACAACCCGGCGAGTTTTTCGGCGATCTGAACTACCTCGGCAACGGTATCGAGTTCTTCGAATTTGCCAAGGCCCTGACCCGGCTGGTGGTCGTATCGATCGATACGGTTTATTTCAGGCACCTGATTATCCACGACCCCTTCATGTCGGACTGGTTCAACGCCAGCGTGGTTCGGCGGTGGTGGAAAGCCGAAACCCGCCTGCTTCACATGACCCGTGGCGATATTGAAACCCGCCTGGTCAACCTCCGCCGGGAATACGACAAACCCGTGGCCTACGGCGAACCGAAAAACCTGGACGTTTTCAGCCTGTTATCGCTCCAGGACCTGGCCGACCTCACCGGTACGACCCGCCAGACCATGTCGAGAAAGCTGAAAGAGTCGGCCGAACCGGTGGCGGTTTGTTAACATTTCTGTTCGTGTATGAAGCCAGTGTAAACAGTTGAAAAGGCGTTAACTTTTAACATACCCCTCCTGACAGGCTAACTGACTTTTGCAAGTCAGAACCAACCAGCTACCCAGGTCATGAGGAAACATCTAGCGTATTTATTCAGCCTTGCTCTAGGCAGTTTACTAATGTGCTTTAACAGCACATACGGGCAAACAACCGATGCCAGTATCATTGGAATTATCAAAGCAGCCGATGGGCAACCCCTGCCCGGCGCCACCATTACCGCCCGCAACGAATCGACCGGGTTTAAGACCAGCACCGTATCGAACGTAGACGGTCGGTTCATTATCCGGCAAACACCCCTCGGCGGTCCCTACACCCTTACCGTTTCGTACGTCGGCTTCGCTAACCAGTCCCGCACCGGCTACCGCATCAACCAGGGCGACCAGCTCACGGTCAACTTCGACCTGACCGAAAATGCCAGCGAGCTCCAGGAAATCCGCGTTACCGAAAACGCCCTTAAAAACCGCGTCGACCGGCTTGGCGCCACCACCGCCATAACAGCCGATAACATTGCCAAACTACCCGTTAACAACCGGAGTTTTACCAACCTGCTGGCCCTGTCGCCCCTGAGTAACGGCGGTAGTGTAGGCGGTCAGCTTCCGTCGTCGACCAACTACCTCATCGACGGGGCCAGTGCTCGCAACAACCTGACCAGTGGGGCGCTCGGCAGCGGACCGTATTCGCTCTCGCTCGAAGCCATTCGCGAGTTCGAGATCAGCACCAACGACTACGACGTCACCAAAGGACGCCAGGGGGGCGGGTCGGTCAGCGTTGTTACCAAATCGGGTACGAATACCGTTACGGGGACCGCGTTTACCTATTACAACGCCGACGGCCTGTCGAGCCCGCGCGACATCCGGGGCAACGTGCGCACGGTCGATTTTTCGCGCTTCCAGTACGGCTTCAGCCTCGGTGGTCCGATTATCAAAGACAAGCTGCACTATTTTGTGGCGCTGGACCGGCAAACCGAGTCGGCCCCGTTCTACATTGCCGACATCCGGACCGACGCAGACGCCATTGCCCTCGGCATCAGCAAGGCCGTTCTGGACAGCGTCATTACGATTGGCCGCGAGAAATACGGCCTGAGCAACACCCAGCAGGTGGGCGAGTTTAACCGGCAAACGGTAGCCAATACGCTCTTTACCCGGCTCGACTGGCAGATTAACCCGAAGAACGTACTGACGATCCGGAACAACTTCAGCAACTGGAACAACCCCAACAGCAACAACGACAACTCGGCCATTAACCTGTTTGAGGTCTACGGTAGTTTTAAATCGCTGGAAAACAGCACCCTCGTATCGCTCCGCTCGACCCTGAAACCGACGCTGATCAACGAACTGAAAGTACAGTACCAGCATGCCACCCGGAACTACGAAGCCAACAGCCTGCTGCCATCGGCCAACATTCCGCGGGCCATCGTGACGGTACGGTCGCTGCTGCCCAACAACCGCACGGCCACAACCTCGGTGCAGCTGGGCGGACAGCGGTTCACCCCGGAGCGGAACATGGAAAACCAGATTCAGCTGGCCAACACCCTCTATTGGAACAAAGGCCGGTATAACTTCGCCTTCGGTACCGACAATACGCTGACCTATCTGGACACGTATATCTCGAACGAGCAGAACGGGCGGTTCATTTTCAACAGCCTGAGTGAGTTCAACAACCTGAATCCGTCGCGATACGCCCGCGAAGTGCCCACCAACGGCATTCCGTCGGTGCAGCAGTACGTGCTGAACGCATCGCTGTTTGGGCAGGTGCAGTTCAACCCGCACCCCGACGTGGCCGTACAGGCGGGTCTGCGCTGGGACATGACCAGCTACCTGACCAGGGGCGATTACAACCCGGTGGTGGAGCGGGAACTGGGGCTGCGCACCGACGCCAACCCGACCGACTGGAACAATATTCAGCCGCGGTTTCAGCTGACCTGGAACCCGGGCAACAAAAACCGCGATATTCTCCGGATTGGCGGTGGGGCTTTCTCGGCCTACGTCATCAACTACGCCCAGGTCAACAACATCCAGAACACCGGCACCAAAGTAGCGGCCATCGACGTAACGCGGCCGGCTAACCCGAGCCTGCCCAACCCCGTACCGCGCCCCGACTTCGTCTCGTACCGGCGCGACCCCAGCACCGCGCCGGGCGTACCGGCGGGCGCCAGCGTCGTTTCGACCATTAACCTCAACGACCCCAACTTCCAGGTGCCGACGATCTACAAAGCCAATATTTCGTACAGCCGTTTTCTGGGCGATAACGTTCGCCTAGGCGCCAACCTACTCTATACGCGCACGGTCAACAACTACGTATATATCGATCAGAACCTGGTCGATCAGCCCGCCTTTACCCTGAGCAACGAAGCCAACCGGGCGGTGTTCGTGCCGGCCAGCAGCATTGCGCCCAACAGCGGCCAGACCAACAACGTACTGGGGCGTAAGACGCAGGCCGTGGGTCGTACGCTCATGCTCACCAACGGGGCCAAACTGCAGACCCTCTCGCTGGTACTCGACGGTGAAATCCGGCTGCCGCGCGATGGGTCGCTGGCATTCAGCTACACCTGGAACGATGCCCGCGACAACACTTCCTACAACGGCAACGTAGCCAATACCTCTACCTTCCGGCCGGTCAAGAGCGACCCGCGCAGCCTGGACGAGATCAATTACTCCGACAACCAGTTCCGGCACAAACTCGTGGCCTACGGCTCTACCCCATCGGTGGCCGGTCTGGTGCTCAGCGTCCGGTTCACGGGTCTGGGTGGAACGCGCTACTCGCTGCTGGTCGACGGCGATATCAACGGCGACTTCGTAGGCGGGCCCGGCAACGACAACGACCTGGCGTTTGTCTTCAACCCGAACAGTCCGGAAGTGGCCCAGGCCGTTCGGACGTCCATGCAGCGCGTCCTCGACAACCCCGACAACCGGGCCGCCGACTACATTCGCAGCAGCCTCGGCACCATTGCCAACCGCAACGGGGGCGAAAACCCCTTCTCAGGCACGTTTGATGTGCGGCTCTCGAAGGTGTTCAAAACGTTCAGGACCCAGAAGCTGGAGCTATCGGTCGATGTGTTCAACTTCGCCAACTTCCTGGGGCAAACGCTGGATGGCGTGACGACCAAAGGCACCGAAGCCACATCGGCCCGCAACTGGGGCGGTAACTTCAACCTCAGCAACCAGACGCTGCTGGTCCCAACGGGCTTCAACCCCGCCACCCGCCAGTACACCTATCGGGTCAACGAAAACGTAGGTACAACGCAGAAAAACGGAACGCCCTACTCGGTACAACTCGGCGCCCGGTATTCGTTCTAAGCTGGCTCAGGCTGGTTCCGAAAAGCCATTGGTCGACAGGCCGATGGCTTTTTTTTCGGGCTTTGCCGGCTGCCGGATCTCCGCGATCATCACCGCCAGTACGAGGGTGTATTCGAGCGCCGTGAGCCAGAGGTTCTCCTGATAGGCCGGGGTTCGGTAGGTATGATACGACAGCGGCACCAGCGCCGACCAGACCAGCGGATACCGGAACCGGGTAAAGACCGCAGCCGCCACCAGCGAGGCCAGATACCACGGATGCACGGTGGTGGCGAAGGCAAAATAAAGCGTCAGTGAGGCCAGCAGCTGGCTCGCTACGGGCACCCGGCGCCAGGCAAACGCAATCCAGAGCAGGCTAAACGTGGTGGTGACAGACAGCCAGGCCCCGATCAACCCGATGGCGTTGTAGCCCCTGATCCAGTACCCGATGGCCCGCAGCACGTAATACACACTGGCGTTGAACTCAAATTTCTGGAAGTAGAGATTGATACTCGAAAACACATTCCGGGCCAGATCGAGGCTGGCGAAGGGCGCAAACAGAAGGGCGGTAAACAAGCCCGTCAGCAGAGCGTAGCGCAGGCCCCGCTGCCAGCCCAGCCAGCGAACGGCGAGCGGGATCAGCAGCAACGGCAGGAGTTTGGTAGCCACCGCCAGCGCCAGCGCCCCCGCCGACATAACCCACCGATCCTGCACCAGCCACCAGACCGCCAGCAGAACCAGAAAGATCATAACGGCTTCGACGTGCAGGTTGCCGGTCAGCTCCAGAATAACGAGCGGGTTGAGGCCGTACAGCAGCGCCAGATTGGGCGGGTAACCCAGCCGACGCAGCAGCGTCGCCATCAGCCACAGGGTGCCGATTTCACTCAGCAGAATCGGTAGCCGAAGCCAGATCACATTCCAGAGCAGGCTATTGCCCGACAGCCAGGCCGCCACGCCGAACAACGCCTGGTTAAACGGCGGGTATACGGTAAAATAGCCGGGTGAGTTCAGCTGCCGGAATAGCGTCTCGTTCAGCCCGGCCGCGGCAGCGATGTCGGTGCCGGGCAGCGCAGCAGGCAGATAGAGGTACGGGTTGAATCCATGGGCCAGCAGCCGCCCATCCCACACGAACCGGTATACGTCGTCAGAAAGGCAGGGTATACTCAGCAGCAGGAGCAGCCGAAAACCAATAGCCGACGCGAACAGAAACCGATCGACCGGCCCCGCTGCGGCACGCCGGACAACCAGCGCATACCCCAAAAATAAGCCCGTCAGCAACCCGATCAGCAGACCGAATTCCTGACGGGGTATGGCATACGCCAGTGTCAGATAGGCCGCAGCCGAAACCACCAGCCAGCCAATACGAAGAGGAGTTACGGTCATGCGCTCACCGTCCGCAACGGCGGGGGAGCAACCGGCTGACCGACCGGACGGCGCCCCGCGTGGACGAGCGAATATACGAAGACCATCCCGAACCCGACCATCAGCATGATGTGCAGGAAAAACATCCGAAAATCCTGGACGTAGAACGCCAGCACCAGCCCGCCCAGAAAATACAACATCAGCAGGCCTTCGGCCATGGTGAGCCAGCTCAGCTGCCGACTAACGTACTTGTTAGCCGCCCAGCTGTCGGTAGCGGCTTTGACGTTGAACTTGGGCGTGCGCACAAAAGGCGTTTTGCGACCTATATAGCCTTCAATAACCGCAATGGTATTGTGCAGCGACAAGCCCATCATCAGCGACGAATACATGGGGAAATACCAGCCCAGTTTAGCCGGACTTTCGCGCTTGAGCAGCCAGAACGGAATGCCGTAGAACGACAGCAGAATCAGCAGGTTAAACTGGAACAGATTGATGATAAAAAACACCCACTCCCACTCCGGGTGCCGACTACGGATATAGATCAGCGGTACGCTCATCACGCCCAGCACCAGAACCAGAATAAAGGTAGCGCTGCTGAACAGGTGGTAAAACGCATGAATCTTGACGGATAAGGACACGCCCGGTGTACGGAGGACCTTGACGAACAGCTTGCGGGCACACTCGGCCGCGCCCTTCATCCAGCGGTACTGCTGCGACTTCAGCGCGTTCATGGCCACCGGCAGCTCGGCGGGCGACCCAACGTCCTGCCGATATACGAATTTCCAGCCCCGCAGCTGCGCCCGGTAGCTGAGGTCGAGGTCTTCGGTCAGGGTATCGCTCTGCCAGCCACCCGCGTCGGCAATGGCTACCTTCCGCCAGACGCCCCCCGTCCCGTTGAAATTGGCTAGAAACCCACCCGCATACCGGCCGCTCTGCTCAATCGTAAAGTGGGCGTTGAGCCCAAACGCCTGCAGCTGGGTCATGAGCGAAAAGTCTTCGTTCAGGTGCTCCCAGCGCGTTTGTACGATTGCCACTTTAGGATCGGCAAAGTGCGGAACGGTTTTGAGCAGAAAATCGGGGTCGGGAACAAAGTCGGCGTCGAAGATGGCAATGAACTCGCCTTTGGCAAATTCGAGACCGTAGCCTAACGCCCCCGCCTTGAATCCTTTCCGCTCGGGTCGGCGCACGTGCTCGATGTCGAGCCCCCGCCGTTGGTATTCGGCTACCTTGGCCGCAATGATCGCCACCGTTTCGTCGGTCGAGTCGTCGAGTACCTGTATGTCGAGTTTATCGCTGGGGTAGTTAAGCTTTGCTACGGCATCGATCAGTCGCTCAACCACGTACAGTTCGTTATAGACCGGCAGCTGCACCGTTACGCGCGGCAGGCGGTCGGGCTGCGTCAGATCGGCCGACTGGATCATCTCACGCCGTTTTCGCTCCGTGCGCAGGTAGATGATGATCAGGCTTAGCTGACCGCAGTTGTAGAGAAACAACAGCATCAACGCCAGCCCGTATAGGATAAGCACCAGCACTTCCATGTTCGTTTTGATTCAGTCGTGACGTTGAGTAGGCAGGCAGAGTCGGGTGATAGGCGTGTTTCTTGTCCACATATTCGTTCAGCCCGGTTCCGTTCCCTCACCAATACTTAAATATAGTTGTAATGATCTTATAACCAGCCAGTACCGTTCCTTTCACGGTTCCCGATATTTTCGAGAAACCAATTCGCTTGCGGTAGTTGACGGGCACTTCTGTTGTTCGTAACCCCTGTTTGGCCGCTTTCAGCTGCATTTCTACCGTCCAGCCGTAGGTCGTATCCCGCATTCCCAGCGCCAGCAGACTATCGAACCGGATAGCCCGGAAGGGGCCCAGGTCCGTGTAGCGAACGCCATACAGCCAGCGCAGCAGGGTGGTTGCCAGCCAGTTGCCGAACACCTGCTGGGGTGTCATCGACCCTGACTCCCGATGCCCCAGCGCCCGCGATCCAATCACCAGATCGGCCGTGCCCGCAGCAATCGGAGCTACCACGTCCGGCATCTCGCCCGGGTAGTCGGAGTAGTCAGCATCAAGGAAAACTACAACATCTGGTTTTTGTTGCCGATTCTGAGCATAGGCGATGCCGCGCAGGCAGGCACGGCCGTATCCCTGGATCGGTTCGTGCAGTACGGTGGCTCCGGCGCGGGCCGCTTCTACGGCTGTCTGATCATTGGAGTTGTTGTTAACAACGATTACTTCGTCGACCAGATGGGCCGGAATGTCACGAACCACCGAACCAACCGAGTTCTCTTCGTTAAAGGCGGGAATGATAACGACTATTCTCAAGAGCTGTTTATTCAAACGTGTACCAGGGGCGGTTTGCTGACAGGCGCGTTGAGCCGACACCGAACACCGATTAGCGCCCACATTACATCCATAAACTCTACTTCACCCAAAAAAATCCTATACTTGACCATGGAAATTTCGTTCATCGGTGCGGGCAACCTCGCCTGGCATCTGGCCCCGGCCCTCGAAAACGCGGGGCATCACATCAACGAGGTATATAGCCGACAGCTTCAGCACGCTCGCCAGCTGGTCAGTAACCTATACGACGCCCACACGCACTCCGATCTGAATTTTGCCGATAGCCCATCCGAATTGTTTGTCCTGGCCGTTCCGGACGATGCGCTCGAAACGGTCTGCTCGCGGCTGGTACTCCCCGAAAATGCGCTGGTCGTTCATACGTCGGGCAGTATGCCGCTCGATTCGCTGAGTCAGTGGCTCAGTATATACAGCGACGTTCCGGTGCGGGCGGGAGTTCTTTACGCGCTGCAGACCTTCAGCCGTGGCATTACCTTCATGCCCTTCGACGAAATTCCGCTCTGCCTGGAAGCCGCCGACACCGCCACGGAAGAAACGCTGGTTCAACTAGGCCAGCAGCTCAGCGACGTGGTCTACGTACTCACTTCCGACGAACGCCGGGTGCTGCACATGTCGGCGGTATTTGCCTGCAACTTCACCAACCATCTGCTGGCGGTGGCGCATGACCTCACCACGACCCAGGGACTGGAGTTCGATCTGCTCCGCCCGCTCATTACCGAAACCGTTCGGAAAGCCCTTGCCGCCGACAACCCCGCCGACGTGCAGACGGGTCCGGCCCGCCGGGGCGACCTGGGCACCATTGAAAGTCACCTCCAGTTACTGACCGATCAGCCCCGCCTGTCGGAGATCTATCAGGTCATGACGACCAGCATCCGACGCCGGTATGAGCCTTAATTAGCGCGTTATGACGTATTTTCGCAAAATTCTACAACCTGAGTGGAGTAAATTTTGTAATAAAGTGGTTATGCAACTAGTTGTAATTACTGGCGATATTTGTTTAGCTTACCCATCGCCGTACTAATTCTCCTGAATCTGTGTCTACCAATCATTATTTGATCCATACACTCCTGAAGCCATATCTGGCGGGTTTATCGACCGAAGCAGAGAAAAAGGAGCTGGAAAGGCTACTGGCCGAAGATCCTGATCTTGTGGCGCAGATCGAAGAGGTAGAAGCAGGTCTCGAGCACTATCTGCAAAAAAACGCGGTGCCGCCCCCACCCAGCCTCGACTCAGCCATCTGGCAGCGCATCAACGGTACGGAAATTCAGAAGCGGGAACCCCAGCAACGCACCCAGGCCCCGCCACCGCCCCCCGAACCAGCCAGATCACCCTATATCGATGTCGAGGTCAGCAATACCCACATTCAGGTACACAAACACTGGCGTACAGCCTTCATCGCGGTATTCATTCTCTCAAAGGTCTTCCTGATTCTGGGGCTCTATTACTATTTCAAGGCCAGCAGTCAGGAGCAGGAGATCGAACGGCTCAAAGCCACCGTTCAGCAAACGGCACCCGCCGGCCGGCTCCCCTGAGCGCCCTGACCAACCGGCCACCGGCTACACGCATGTGTTAAGACCCGTTTTATGAAGATTTTCAGTAGCCTGCTTCTCGCGTTTCTGCTCCCCATCACGTCTGTACTGGCGCAGTGGCAACCGCAATCGGTACAGACCGACGCCCACTTCCGGTCAGTCAGTATGGCCAGCCCCGATGTTGTCTGGCTGGGCGGTTCAAAAGGCACCTTCGTTCGCACCACAGACGGGGGCCAGACCTGGCAAACCGGTACCGTTCCCAACGCTCAGGACTGCGACTTCCGCGATGTTCAGGCTATCGATGCCCAGACGGCCTTGCTGATGAGCGCTGGTCCGGCCGAGAAAGGACAGGCCCGACTCTACAAAACGACCGATGCAGGCCAGACCTGGTCGCTGGTGTATCAGACGCAGCAGTCGGGCGTATTTTTCGACGGCCTGGATTTCTGGGACAAACAGCACGGCATCGTTTTCAGCGATCCGGTCGATAACAAATGGGTGGTTCTCACGACCGATAACGGTGGCCAGTCCTGGCAGCCGGTACCACCGGGGAACCTGCCCCTCATGCAGCCCGGCGAAGCAGCTTTTGCCGCCAGCGGTACCAGCCTGGTCGTTCAGGGTAAACGCAACGTTTGGATTGCGTCGGGCGGTTCTACGAGCGGTCGTGTATTTCGGTCAAGAGACCGGGGCCGCAGCTGGAATGTTGCCACTACGCCCCTGCCCGCCGGTGAGGCAACGGGCCTGTTCGGCATGCGGTTCTTCAGCGAGAAGGTAGGAGTGGTCGTAGGCGGCAATTACAAAGCAGAGAGCCAGCCCGGCCCCAACGCAGCCATCACCCGCGACGGGGGCCAGACCTGGGAGCGGCTGACCGAAACCAACCCGCCCGGCCTGAAAGAAGCCGTGGCGCTACTGCCCGGCGACCGGCTGCTGGTCGTAGGTCCGACGGGTACCAGCCTATCGGCCGATCAGGGCCAGACCTGGCAACGGCTCGATACCGAAGGGTTCCACGCCGTAGCCTGCCTGAAGGGTACCTGCTATGCCGTGGGCGCCAAAGGGAAAGTCAGCAAGCAGGTCTTTAAGTAGGACCAATGAACGGCCATCAGCGCAGCCGGTGTCTCACGATAACAGCCAGAACCGCTTCAGCCAATAAAGTATAAACCGCCGTCGTTATTCAGCCGTGTTGAACGAATAACCCCATCCGGTTTACAGTGAAAGCGGTATCCTCTCTATCAGTCCTTTTATTGAGCGTGGTCGCTGCTGGCCCGCTATTGGCCCAGCCATCCGGCATCCTGAACCGGCCCGAAAATTTTATCTGCAACTACACCGGGCGGGGTACCAGTCCGCAGGTCGTCTGCAACCAGGCTACGGCCTCTAACGGTCACGCCGAACGCGTTGTGGACCGGATTCTCAGACCCATCGGGCTGATGCGCAACTTCAAGGTGGTAGAGTGTTCCAACACCGATAACTGTTTCGCTACGGTGCTGAAAGGGCAGCGGTTTATCGTCTACGATGCGGCTTTCATGCAGGGCATCGAAGAAGAAACCGAAACCGACTGGTCGGCCATCAGCATCATGGCCCACGAGATCGGTCATCACCTGCAGGGACATACCATCGATGGTCGGGGCGGGCAGCCGCAGAAAGAAATAGAAGCCGATAAGTTTTCGGGCTTCGTGCTGCATCAGCTGGGTGCCTCGCTGGACGAATCGGTGGTGGCCGTTCGGGCACTGGGCAACGAACACCCTACTCCCACCCACCCCGCCAAACCCGCCCGGATCGACGCCATTCGCAAGGGCTGGCTCGAAGCCGAAGCGATGTATCCCAAAAATCGACTGGCCGGCAAACCCGCCACCGCTATTGCGCCCAGGCCGGTTACCAATTCGGGCATGACCTCCCCCGTTGTGCGGCCACCGGTCGTAGCTAAAGCCCCGGCGGCTCCCGTACGTATGGCCGTCGGCTGCGTCTCGGGCGACTGTGCCGACGGGAAGGGCGTATTTGTGTACCCAACCCGCGAACGCTACGTGGGCGAGTTTGAAGAAGGCGACAAACACGGCGAAGGCACCGAATACTACCCCGACGGGAAGCTGAAATACCGGGGCAATTTCCGCGACAACCTCCGCACCGACTACGGCGTGTACTACTACCGCAACGGCGACCGGTACGAAGGCTGGTTTGCCCGCAACGTACCCAACGGCAAAGGCACCTACACCTTTGCCGACGGCGCCCGGTTCTCGGGCGTCTTCAAAAATGGGCAGCCGGTCTCAAGAGAATAACCAACGAGAAGGGGGACACGTCGATCGACGCGTCCTCCTTCTCGTTGGCTCCAGCTTCTAAAAA
Source organism: Spirosoma sp. 209 (assembly GCF_002006735.1). Taxonomy (NCBI): domain Bacteria; kingdom Pseudomonadati; phylum Bacteroidota; class Cytophagia; order Cytophagales; family Cytophagaceae; genus Spirosoma; species Spirosoma sp. 209. The sequence goes on from NZ_MVEC01000010.1 coordinate 120,909, forward strand.
TCCAGAATCGTCTTTTCGATAATGTCGCAGGCTTCGTGCATCTGCTCGCTGTTGATGACGAGCGGGGGCGCAAACCGGATCTTGTCGCCGTGGGTAGGTTTACAGAGCAGGCCGTTGTCCTTGAGTTTCATACAGATCTCCCAGGCCGTTTCGTCGCCGAACTGAGGACGCTCTGCCACGATGATGGCATTCAGCAGGCCTTTGCCCCGTACGGCTTTGACCAGATCGGTTTTCTGGATCAGCCCGGTCATGCGGTTCCGGAAAATCTCACCCATGGCCGCGGCATTTTCGGTCAGTTTTTCTTCCTCTACCACCTTCAGGGCTTCGATCGTTACGGCGCAGGCCAGCGGGTTGCCGCCGTAGGTACTGCCGTGTTCGCCGGGTTTGATGGTCAGCATCACCTCGTCCGAAGCCAGCACCGCCGATACGGGCATGGTTCCTCCCGACAGGGCTTTACCCAGCACCAGCAGGTCGGGCTTCACGTCTTCATGATCGCAGCAGATGCGTTTACCCGTCCGGCCAATCCCCGTTTGTACTTCGTCGGCAATAAAGAGCACGTTATAGCGGGTGCAGAGGTCACGAACGCCACGCAGGTACCCTTCGTCAGGCACCAGCACCCCCGCTTCGCCCTGGATCGGCTCGACCATGAACCCGGCAATGTTCGGGTCGCTCCGGAACGCATCTTCCAGCGCATTGAGGTCGTTATACGGAACAATGATATAGCCCGGCAGCAGTGGACCGAAATCGTTGGTACTGCTCGGGTCCGTCGACGACGATATGGCGGCCAGCGTACGCCCCCAGAAATTACCGGCTGCGTAAACGGTTTTGGCCTGGTTCTGCGGAATACCTTTGACTTTATAGGCCCATTTCCGGGTCAGTTTGAGCGCTGTTTCGCCCGCTTCGGCCCCCGAGTTCATCATCAGCGCTTTGTCGTAGCCAAAGTACTCGCACAGAAAGCGGACGCAGAGGCCGGCTTTTTCGTTGTAGAAAGCCCGCGAGGTCAGCGTCAGGCGCTGTGCCTGCTCGATCAGCGTGTTGATGATACGCGGGTGGCAGTGGCCCTGGCTCACGGCACTGTAGGCCGACAGGAAATCGAAATACTGCTTTTCTTCGACATCCCAGACATAAACGCCCTTTCCCCGCGATAATACAACCGGAATGGGGTGGTAGTTGTGGGCGCCGTACTGCCACTCTAACTCAATAGCCCGGTCCGTAGCCGAGGTGGTGGGAATCAATGTATCCATACGTGTAGCCGTTAATTGTCAGCCGATTACTAAAATCAGCTGACCTATTTTGCAACCAACTGACTGAACAGTCGGTTTCCCTCAAAAATACGGCTTCTCTGACAGACGCCCAAAAGCGATGCTGCCCCACCAACCCAGAAAGAAGATCCCCGGCCTGGCCGATGAGGATTATTATTACACCCCCGAAGGCTTCGTAGTTTTTACGGAGGCTTATCATCTCAAGCGTGGCTATTGCTGCAAGAACGGCTGCCGCCACTGCCCCTATGGATATAAAAAAAAGGAGAAGTGAGTTGCAGATTATGAATAAATTAGCCAATTTTGCGCCCTCATACGGAAAACGAGTACGGTAATGGCCAGAATTTGTCAAATCACAGGAAAACGCACGCGGTCGGGAAACAACGTTTCTCACGCCAATAATAAAACGAAGCGCAAGTTCTATCCGAACCTGCAGAAGAAGCGTTTCTTCGTCGAATCAACCGGCGAGTGGGTTACGCTTCGTGTGGCTACATCGGCCATCAAGACCATCAACAAAAACGGTCTGGAAGTAACGCTCCGCAAGGCTTACCAACGCGGTACGCTGTCGCTATAAGTCGATACCATCGGCATTCACGAGCCTCTTCCGCATCGGAGGGGGCTTTTTGTGTTTGCTTCGTGTTGAGCCGATCTATGGATTCGTTGACCCCTCAGCCGCCTGATCACGAACGCAGACCCACAACCCTCAATTCATGAAACTATCCTTCGAATCACTCATCGTTTTTGAGAACGACGATTACATACTCATCAACAAACCGCCCCACGTGGCTTCGCTCGATGAGCGAACCACCGACCGGAGCGGCCAGAGTATTATCCGACTGGCAAAGGCCTATCACGCCGATGCGCAGTTGGGCCACCGGCTGGATAAAGAAACCTCGGGCATACTGGCTATCGCCAAACACCCCGATGCCTACCGGCACCTGGCCATGCAGTTTGAGCACCGCGAGGTGACTAAACGCTACCATGCCGTTGTAAACGGCGTTCATAATTTTGAGGGCATCTCGGTATACCTGCCCATCTCACCCATCAAAGACGGAACCGCCGTGCGGATTGACCGGGAGAAAGGCAAAGTAGCCGAAACCATTTTCAATACGCTGCAGGCCTACCGAACCACAACGCTCGTCGAGTGTATGCCCGTGACGGGGCGAATGCACCAGATCCGGGTCCACCTGATGTGCCTCAAAGCGCCCATCGTCAACGACCCGACCTACGGCGGAGAACCCGTGTTTCTGTCAGACGTGAAACGGAAATTTAATCTGAAGCAGGGTACCGAAGAGCTGCCGCTGATTCAGCGGGTAGCACTCCACGCCCACTCGCTCACGTTTGCCCTGCTCGACGGTACGGAACATACCTTCGAAGCTCCCTATCCGAAAGACTTCGGCGTCCTGGTAAAACAGCTGGAGAAGTTTAACTAGTGGGCAACTCGATAGGTCGGGCACCCGGAAACTGGCAAAGTCTGGCAGACTGATTAACTTGCCAACTTACCGACTTATGCTATGTTTGTTCATACCGTATTCTTCTGGCTCAATCGCCCCGAAAGCCAGGACGACCGCACCGCCCTCCGGGCTGGTCTCGAAACGCTCAAAGAAATAAGCGACATCTCGGCTGCGTACATTGGCGCCCCGGCCGATACCCGGCGCCCTGTCATTGATCACACCTACGCCTTCTCGCTGACGTTTGTCTTCACCGACCAGGCGGCCCACGATGCCTACCAGGTTCATCCGGTTCACCTGGCGTTTGTCGACAGCTGTCGCCACCTCTGGGAACGCGTGCAGATCTACGACGCCGTTGGCTGATCACGCATAGAAAAAGGCCGGGCCAACAGAGTTGATCTGCTGGCCCGGCCTTTTTCATTACACTGCCGTCGGCTAGATCATCACTTCGATGGCCATGTCCATGTTGCCTTTAACGGCTTTGGAGTATGGACATACCGCATGAGCCGTTTCGGCCAGCTGCTGCAGCTGCTCCTTATCCATGCCGGGCGCCTTCACGACGATCTTCCCGGACAGGAACATGTTGTTGCCGTCTTTATTGAGCGAGATGCTGACTTCTACCGCGTGCTGGGGCAAAATTACTTTACGGCGCTCGGCCACAGCCATCAGCGCTCCGTTGTAGCATGAGCTGTAAGCCGCAGCGAACAGCATTTCCGGATTGGCGGCTTTTCCTTCGCCATGCATCTCGATAGGCCGGCGGACATCCAGCTCCAGAACGCCATCGAGCGATTTTACGTCGCCTTCGCGCCCGCCAACGTTGCTGACCGTAGCCGTGTATAGGGTTTCGACTTTAGATTGTGGTTCCTGGGTTGTCATACGAGCTGTTTGGTTGTTGAGCCATGAATACGTGTTGATAACCTAACCCGTAAATCGGCAAACTGTTAGCCGCCCGCCCGAGACAGCAATTATCAGTTATTTTGAACTACCTTTGTTTAAAGGACTTATTCGCGATAAAGCCGCAATAGAACCAACTAAGCCGCGTTTTTAGAGATACGCACGATAAGGTACCGACCAGCATGAATCCACTAATCAACGTATATCGCAACCGATCGGTCAGAGGATGGGCCATCGGGCTGGGGCTGCTGATGAGTATCGGGCTGCTGCCAGCGTCAGCCCAGCGAAAGCGTGCCGAAACCAAAGCCGATACCAGCCTCGCCAAAGCCAGCTCCACCACAACCGTTCGGATGGAAGAGGAAACGCTGTTTGCCGACGGGATGCGTTTTCTGATGACCGACGAGCCGTCAAAAGCCGTTACGCAGTTTGGCAAGGTACTCCAGAAAAACCCCGGTAACGCAGCCGCCCAGTACGCTACGGCCAGCGCCCTGATGAAGATGGGCAAAACGGCGGAAGCCATCCCCTTCGCCACCAAAGCCCACTCGCTCGACGCCGGTAATAAGTTCTACGCCCTGGTACTGGCCGAACTCTACGTGAAGCAGAAGCGGTACAGCGAAGCCGAAGAACTCTACGAAGTGCTCGTTAAAAAAGGAGCCGAAAACGCCGAATATGGCGTCGAGCTGGCCGCGATCTACCTCTTCGACGACAAACCCGACAAAGCGCTCGAAGCCTACGAACGGGTTGAACGCGAGCTGGGCATGAACGAAGAGATTACCCGCCAGAGGCAGCGCATCTACCTCAAACAGAACAAAATTGACAAGGCCGTCGAAGAAGCCGAAAAACTGGTGCAGTCAGAACCCGGCGACCCGGAATACCTGCTCGAAGGCGCCGAACTGCTCATTGCCAACGACCGCTCCGATCAGGCCATTACCTGGATTGACCGCGCGCTCAAGCTAAATGCCGACCTGCCCCAGGCGCACGTGCTGCTGGCCGATATCTACCGCAAAAAAGGGGATATGAACCGGGTTACGCAGGAGCTTAACCAGGTGTTTGCCAACCCGAATCTGGAAGCCGGCCTGAAAGCCCGGATCCTGTCCAGCTACGTGGGCCTGACCGGCGAGAACACCCCTGCTCAGCAGGATGCGCTCAAAATGGCTCAGGATCTGGCCAAATCGAACCCCAAAGACCCCAAGTCACAGATTATGGTAGCCGATCTGCTCATGCAGCAGGGCAAGAAAGCCGAAGCCCGCGACGCCTACGCCCGGGCGGCCCGGCTCGACGGCTCGGTCTACGAAGTATGGGGGTCGCTGCTGCAGCTCGACGGCGAACTTAACCAGGTCGATAGTTTGCTGGTTCACTCCGAGCAGGCGCTGGAGGTCTTCCCAACGCAGGGCCTCTTCTGGTACTCCAACGGCTCCGCAAACCTGTACAAACGGCGTTATCAGCAGGCCGTCGATGCCCTCGAAGAAAGTCAGAAGCTACTGGCAGCCACCACCAACAACGAGCTGAAACGCGGTATTCAGGCCCAGCTGGGCGACGCCTACAACGGCCTGGGCGATCACGCCAGGTCTGACGAAGCCTACGAAGCCGTGCTTAAAGTCGACCCGCTCAACGACCACGTCCTCAACAATTACAGCTACTTTCTGTCGCTGCGCAAGGCTAACCTGCCCCGCGCGCTGCAACTGGCCCAGAAGCTGGTCGAACGTCATCCTACCAACGCTACCTATCTGGATACCTACGCCTGGGTTTTGTACGTGTCGAAAGACTACGCCAAAGCACGCCAGTATCTCGAAAAAGCCCTGGCCGACCCGGCTGGCGTAAGCGGAACCATTATTGAACATTACGGCGATGTGCTGTACCAGCTTGGCGAACGCACACAGGCCGCCGAGCAATGGAAGCGAGCCAAAGCCAAAGGCGGCACCGGCCCCGAACTGGATAAGAAGATTACTACCGGCACGCTGTAAAACGGCCTGTTGTAAAAGCCGGTTTCTGATCGTTGCTTTGTCAGCATGGGCGGCAGACCGCCCGGCTTCTTACCCGTCGGAGCCCGAACGGACCGCTTACCGAAACGCGCATAAATGAATAGATACCTGTTGTTTGCTCTCTTACTGAGCATTTTACTCCATACAGAAGGCTGCCGAAGCCGAAACCTGCCGGGCTCAACTCCGTCCCCCACCGTCGGGACCACTACCCCGACGACCCGGTCCGATTCGGCAACGGCTCAGCGTCCGTCACCAGTGGCACCTGATACGGTAACGACCGCGCCCCCCGCCCGGCCGGGTATTGAAGAAGCCCGGACCAACGTGGCCGAAATCGACTTCCGGTATCTGACGGCCCGCTCCAAGATATCGTTTAAAAGCCCCCAGCAGGATATCGACAATGCCAACATCAACCTGCGGGTTCGCAAAGACAGCCTGATCTGGTTGTCGGTCAGTAAACTGGGTATCGAAGCCGTTCGGGGCCTGATCACCCGCGACTCCATCATTATTGTCGATAAGATTCACGGCGAGTACTCGGTCTACGATTTTCCGACGCTGAGCCGGCAGTTTAACTTTGCCATGAACTTCCAGCTCTTGCAGGCGCTCATAGTCGGCAATCTGCCCCTGCCCAAGCGCCCGGCTCAGAAAATCAAGAACGAGCGCGATTACCTGCTACTGCGGCAGAGTGAGGGCAAAGTACTGGTAGAAAATTACATCGGCGAGGAGGATCGAAAGCTGAAAAAACTGATGGTTACCGAGCAGCCTACCAAGAATACGCTGCGGCTCGACTACGAAGATTTCACATCGCTCAACAACTTCCTGTTTCCGTATACCAGCCTCGTTACGCTCGATTACCAGTCGAAAACCGACGGCCAGTTTTACCAGACGCTGCTGCGGATCAAGCACAGCAAGGTTGAACTGATCGAGAAAACCCCTGGGTTTCCATTTACCATTCCGGCCAGCTATAAAAGGCGGCCATAAACAAGTTTTTCGGCGCCCCTGCCCGGTCTATGGCCACGCCTTATGCCGATGTATGACCGCCGAAAATTGACAACTGAATTTTTGTTTATGCGTATCCCGCTCCTGTTCCTCTCTCTTCGTTGGCTGCTGGTCGGTTCGTTGCTGCTGCTTGGTCTGATGCAGCCGCCAGCGGCTATTGCCCAGCAAACACAGCGCAGCCGGCAGGCGCTGGAGAAAGAGAAAAAGCAGAATATCGAGAAAATGAATCAGATCCGGACCGTACTTAAACAGACGGCGTCCGAGAAACAGGTGAGCATGGGCCAGCTGAAAGCCCTCGATCAGCAAATTCAGACCCAGTCGCGCCAGATTGGGCTGCTGAACAAAGACCTCCAACTGACCGAATCCGAAATTGCCGAACTCAGACAGGCCAGCCGGGCCCTGACCCGCGACCTCGAAAAGCTCAAGGATGAGTACGGTTCCATGGTCTACGCAGCTGACAAACGCCGGCAGCAGGTTAACCCACTTGGTTTTCTGTTCGCTTCAGACAACTTCAACCAGCTGGTAGCCCGGTACCGATACCTGCGCCAGTACTCCGACGCGCGCCAGAGCCAGGTCCGCCAGATGAACAATGTGCAGACCATGCTGCAGGGCAAGCAGCAGACTACCCAGCGCAAGCGCCAGCAGCAACGCGGCACCCTGGTGGTGAAGATGAGTGAGACCAAAAAGCTCGAGCTGCTGAAGGTAGAGAAAAACCAGGTCGTTAAAGCCCTCGGTCAGAAAGAAACCGAACTGCGTACCGAACTGGCCGAAAGCCGACGGGCCGTTAGCCAGCTGGAGTCGATGATCACCCGCATCATTGCCCGCGAAGCCCGTGAACGCGCCGAGCGAGAGGCCCGCGAACGCGCCGAACGCGAACGCATCGAGCGGGTAGCGCGGCTGGAAGCGGCCCGGAAAGCCGCCGAGCGCAAGAAAGCCGAAGCCGCCGTGGCAGCCGCCGAAAAAGCTGGCGAAAAACCAAACCCGGCCGACGTAGCCAAGGTAGAACGCCCCGCCGATCCGGAACCTGCTCCGCCCAAACCTGACGAACGGCGTAACAACAACCTGAACGACGAAGAAACCGCGCTGGCCTCGTCATTTGCCTCGTCGCGGGCGCGGCTGCCCTGGCCCGTTGGTCGCGGTTTCGTCTCCGACCACTTTGGCCGCCGACCGCACGCGGTCCTCAAAGGCATTTACGTAGAAAACCAGGGAGTGGATATTCAGACCAACGCGGGCGAAGGCGTTCGGTCGGTTTATGACGGCATTGTACAGGACGTAGCCAATATGCCGGGCATGAACAACGTCGTGGCCATTCAGCACGGCAACTACTTTACGGTCTATGCCAAACTGCGGAGCGTCTCGGTGCGGGTTGGTCAGCGCGTCAAAGCCCGCGAAACCATCGGCACCGTAGCGACCGACAAAAATGGTGTCTCCGAAATCCAGTTTCAGATCTGGAAAGAGTTTACCAAGCTCAATCCCGAATCGTGGCTGGCTCCCCGGTAAACAGCGTACCGATACAGTCCAGACACCCATAACGAATACCGATCGTAAAAGCCGTACTTTTGCGGTCGGTATTCGTTTATCGAAACCTGTACACTGAAACTTGACGGTATGTCTGTCCATAACCCCGACATAAAGCGCATTACGACGCACACCATTCAGGAGCTGAAGAATAAAGGGGAGAAAATCTCTGCGCTCACGGCTTACGATTACTCCATGGCCCGCGCCGTCGATACCGCCGGTGTTGAGCTGATTCTGGTCGGCGACTCAGCCTCGAACGTTATGGCGGGTCACGAGACAACGCTGCCCATCACCCTCGACCAGATGATCTACCATGCGTCATCGGTGGTGCGGGCGGTGAAGCGGGCGTTGGTGGTGGTCGATCTGCCTTTCGGCTCGTATCAGGGCAACTCGTCAGAAGCCCTCCGGTCTGCTATCCGCATCATGAAAGAATCGGGGGCTCATGCCGTGAAGATGGAAGGCGGCCTGGAAATCAAGGAATCGATCGTGCGGGTGTTAAGCGCGGGTGTACCGGTTATGGGCCACCTGGGCCTGACACCCCAGTCCATTTACAAGTTCGGAACCTACGCGGTACGGGCTAAAGAAGAGGCCGAAGCGCAGAAACTGATCGACGATGCCCACATGCTTCAGGAGGTAGGCTGCTTCAGCCTGGTACTGGAGAAAATACCGGCGGCTCTCACCAAAAAAGTGTCCCAAAGCCTGGTTATCCCCTCCATCGGTATTGGTGCCGGGCCCGATGCCGACGGACAGATTCTGGTCGTGCATGATCTGCTGGGCATTACCAACGAGTTCAAGCCGCGCTTCCTGCGCCGGTATGCCGACCTGCATACCATTATGACCGAGGCTATTGCGCACTACGTTGATGACGTGAAAGCCAGCGACTTCCCGAACGAGAAGGAAGCTTATTAAGTTAAACTACATAATATAGTCTGATTGTGGGGCGATATACGCTCAGCGACCATGATACAGTAGGCACGATACAGCATGAAGAAGAAACCATTTCAGGTCATATACGAAGACAATCACCTGCTCATTGTCAATAAAGAGCCGGGTATACTGGTGCAGGGCGACCGCACCGGCGACACCACCCTGCTGACTGTACTGAAAGAGTACATTAAGGAGAAATACAACAAGCCGGGAGAGGTATTCCTGGGGCTGGTTCATCGACTCGACCGGCCGGTTAGCGGCCTGGTCGTGTTTGCGCGTACGTCAAAGGCGCTGGAACGTATGAACGAGATTTTCCGGAAGCGCCAGGTGCAGAAAACCTACTGGGCCGTTGTTCGGCAGAAACCGCCCAAAACTACTGATAAGCTTGTTAACTGGCTGGTGAAAGATGAGCAGAAGAACCAGGTAACCGTCTACGAGTACGAAGCTCCCAACTCGCAGCGGGCCGAACTCTCGTATCGGGTGCTGGGACGCATTAATGAACACTACCTGCTGGAAGTAACGCCTGTCACCGGCCGGCCCCACCAGATTCGGTCGCAGCTGGCGCATATGGGTTGCCCGATCCGGGGCGACGTCAAATACGGGTACGACCGGGCCGTTGCCGACAAGAAGATTTACCTGCATGCCCGGCGGCTTTATTTTCTGCACCCGGTCAAAAAAGAGCCGCTTATTTGTAAAGCAGCGCTGCCGGCCGATCCGTTCTGGGAAGAATTTCTCGAACTCGACGATGAAAATTACAAAGACAAAAACATGGATTTCATCTTTGGGTAAGGCTCATAATTGACAAAGCCGACTGCTCCCGGGAGCAGTCGGCTTTGTCAATTATGCTGAGAAAACTTACATCTGATACTTGTCAACTGTGGTTTGCGTCTCGCTATGCGGAATAACATCGGTCACAATCTGTTCCATCACTCGTTCGGCCATCTGGATGGCACCCCGTAGCGCACCGTATGCCAGGCAGAGGGGCAAGATAATGGGTAGAAAGAATGCCCACTGAAAAATCATATACAATCGAACGTTTCTCATCGGTTAAAGTGGTAAGAGAGTATAGTTAAGTTTACGGTAAAGCAACTTTGGCATCTTCTGAGTGGGCTGTTCTAAAACGATGCTCTTTTCATATTCAAAGTTAACCTTGCCTTAATACAAAAACAAGATTAAAATCAAAAAGTTTGAATGAGTGAAGGTTACCAGAACATATAAGTTTTAAATATAGCCCTCGCCTGTTTCCTACACAATCAGACATCATATCAAGTTGTGTGCCAGAATTTTAAGTAGTATGTCTGTATATTAGATAGTTGGATTTGAAGTCTATTTGATATTTTTACGCGTTCACCTGTATTTCGTCTGTATTCGCGTGTCTGTACTGGAACGTTATCGGTTTGGGCTGGGCCGTTTGCTGCTTGGTTTGTACCTCGCGGTACTAACCAACGGCGTCGTTTTCCGCCATGCCCACCGCTTGGCCGATGGTACGATCATTTGCCACGCGCACCCGTACAAGTCATCGCCGGGGACGCAGTTCCCTACCCATGCCCACAGCCGCGATGAGCTGATCTGGCTCGATGCCTTTGCCAATGCTTTGTATACCGATGCTGCGCCCGTTGCCTGGCTGGCGCTGCTGCTGACGGTCTTCTTCCTGACAGGCCCCTCTGTGCCCCGCCCGATTGCCCGGCCCGAGTCGGTCCATGTTGCTTTCCGCCACCGGGGGCCCCCGTGTGTATAGGTTATCTCAGCTTTTCCGATTTGTCTGATACGCTGTATGAGCCCGGCCTGCCCGCATTGAGCGGTTCAGGCTCGTGCGTATACGCCTTACCTGACAGCATTCGGCTGATTTATTCATTCTATACACTGCCACGTACATGGTTCGATTTCTTCTATTCATTTGTCTCATTCCCGGTCTGGCGTCTGCCCAGACGATACTCAGCGGTCACATTACCGATAAAACCACCCGCGAGCCGTTGATTGGCGCTACGGTGTACATCCCCTCCTCTCAGAAAGGCGGGGCCGCCGACTCAACGGGTCGGTACCGCATTACGGGCCTGACGGCGGGCTCGGTTCGGGTCCAGGTACAGCTGGTAGGTTACCGAAACATGACCCGCACCATTCAGCTCGGCGACGGCGAAACAACGCTCGACATGACCCTCGAACCCGAAGCAGCCCAGCTCCAGGAGGTAGTTGTAACGGGACTCACCACCGGGCAGACCGTCAAAGACAGTCCGGTTCCGATCATGACGTACAACAAGATTCAGTGGCTCCAGACCTCATCAACCAATCTGGTCGATGCCATCGGGAAGCTGCCGGGTATGTCGCAGATCACCACGGGCGTTGGCTTGTCGAAACCTGTCATTCGCGGACTGGGGTTCAACCGGGTTATTACCGTTCACGACGGCGTTCGGCAGGAAGACAACCAGTGGGGCGAAGAACACGCGCTTCAGATCGACGAGTACAGCATCGACCGGTATGAGATTATCAAAGGGTCGGGCAGTCTGCTCTACGGCTCCGACGGGCTGGGCGGGGTTATGAGCGTCATATCGGCTCGTCCGCCAGAACCCGGCGTGATGCGCGGGCAGATTTTGAGCAACTACCAGAGCAATAACGGCATGATTGGTTTATCGGGCGTGGTGGAAGGAACGAACCAGGGCGGCTTGTTCGGCCGCGTACGGGTGAGCACCAAAAGCGCCGGTAACTACCGGAACCGTTACGACGGGCGGGTATACGGATCCGCCTATCGGGAGTTTGACATCAACGGAACCATTGGCATTACCCGGAAATGGGGCTACTCGCAGTTGTATATCTCCAACTGGCACCAGGACATCAACATCGTTACGGGCGAACGCGACCGCAACGGCCGGTTCCTGAAGCTTGTACAGGTAAGCCCCGACTCAGAAGCGCTGGCGCCCGTTCCCGATGCCGAACTACGCAGCCGCCCAATCGAGCTGGCCAACTACCAGAATCTGAATCACTTCAAGACGTCGTGGAATACCTTCGCTAAAGTCGGGGGCGGCAACCTGTCGGCGATCATCAGTTACAGCCAGAACCGTCGGCAGGAGTTTGCCAGTACGCTTACGCCCGGGCAGCCAGCGCTGTATTTTTACCTTCAGAATGTATTCTATGATCTGAAGTATTACCTGGCCGGGCGCAACGGCTGGGACATTACCCTGGGTGGCAACGGGCTTTACCAGTACAACCAGAACCGGGGTCTGGAAGTCCTTTACCCGGGCTACCGATCGTTCGACAATGGCGTATTTGCATTCGCCCAGAAGAAAACCGAACGGCTGACGGTAAACGGGGGCGTTCGGGTTGACGTCCGGCGTATGCGCATCAACCAGCTTTATGCCGATGCTGAAGGTGCCTTCAGCGAGTCTCCGATTCAGGGGGGCCAGACTCGCTTTGGAGGCCTTGACAAAGTTTACTCGAACCCAACGGCCAGCCTGGGAGCAACGTATCTGCTGTCGAGCCGCTGGACCGTAAAAGCCAATCTGGCCCGGGGCTTCCGCGCACCCGCTACATCGGAACTCTCGGCCAATGGCGAGCATGCGGGCACCTTCCGTTATGAAATCGGCAGCCCCGACCTACGCTCCGAAACCTCGTGGCAGGGCGACCTGGGTGTTCAGTACGAATCACCCGACCTGACCGTTATGGCCAGCCTGTTTCAGAATCGGATCAACAACTACACCTATTCCGAAAAAGTGCTCGACCGGTTTGGCCGCGACTCGATCGTTGACCCGGCCCGCCCAATCCTGACCTACCGCTACGTGCAGGGAAACGCGGTGCTGTATGGCGTTGAAACTCAGGTTACGGTGAATCCCCGATCGGCCCGCTGGTTTCATTTTACCACCTCGTATTCGCTGGTGCGGTCACGAAATCTGTCGGCCAAAAATGATTCGGCGCGTTATCTGCCTTTTCTGCCGCCCCCCCGCCTGATCAGCCAGATCCGACTTACCAAAGCCGAAGCCGGCAGCCGTTGGCGCAATCTGTACGCCATGGTAGAACTGGAACACAACTGGCGGCAGAATCAGGCGTTGCTGGCCTTCGGTACCGAAACACCGACCCCCGCCTATACCCTTGTCAACCTGGGCACCGGCAGCGATATTGTCAGCAATAGCGGGCGAACCCTGTTCTCGCTGTACCTGACCGTTCAGAACCTGTTCGACATAGCTTACCAGAGTCACCAGAACCGACTCAAATATTTCGGCGTCAACGAAGCAACCGGTCGCGCCGGGGTTTTCAACATGGGCCGAAACGTCAGTCTGAAAGCGGTAATTCCCTTCGGAAAACGCTCCTAACCGAAAGCGGCCCGAACAGTCTTGTTCGGGCCGCTTTCGGTTATAACCTACTGCTTAGTGCAGCGTTGCTACGGCATCTTTAATGCGCTGAACCGCTTCGGCCAGGGCCTCGTCAGACGCAGCCGTACTGATACGCAGGCAGTTGGGAGCGCCAAATCCAGAACCGGCCACGGTTGACACATAGGCCGTATTCAGCAGCCACTCCGCAAAATCATCTGAATTTTCGATGCGGGTCGTACCGTCGGTCTTACCGTAGTAGTGGCTGATGTCGGGGAAAGCATAGAAAGCTCCTTCCGGCACGTTGGTCCGGAAGCCGGGTACTTCCCGCAGGAGTTGAACGACCAGATCCCGACGGCGCTGGTAGGCCTGGGTCATCTCTTTCGACGCATCGAGCGGGCCGCTGATGGCAGCAACAGCGGCTTTCTGAGCAATGGAGTTGGTACCCGAGGTTACCTGTCCCTGAAGTTTCTCTACCCCTTCCGCAATCCACTTGGCAGCACCGATATAGCCGATGCGCCAGCCCGTCATGGCGTATCCTTTCGCCACGCCATTGACCGTAATAACCCGATCGGCAATGGCCGGAATCGAGCCGATACTGAAATGACCTTCGGGCGTGAAGTTGATGTATTCGTAAATCTCATCGGCCAGCACGAACAGGTTGTCGTGTCGGGCAACCACGTCGGCAATGGCCCGCAGGTCGGCTTCAGAATAGATCGAGCCCGTTGGGTTATTCGGCGACGCGTACATCACGATCCGGGTGCGTTCCGTGATGGCGGCCTCAAACTGCTCAGGGGTTACTTTGAAGTTATTCTCGAACGCTCCGTCGAGCACAACGGCCTTCCCTTCGGCGAGTTTAACCATTTCGGAGTAGCTCACCCAGTAAGGCGCGAAGATGATCACCTCATCGCCGGGGTTGATCAGCGTCTGGATTACGTTGGCCAGCGAGTGTTTGGCGCCGGTCGACACAACAATATTTTCGGGTTTCCAGTCGATGTTGTTGTCACGCTTGAACTTGTCGGCAATCGCTTTGCGCAGGTCCGGATAGCCGGCAACGGGCGAGTATCCGTGGAACCCGTCGTCAATGGCTTTCTTGGCGGCTTCGCAGATGTGGGCGGGGGTTTTAAAATCCGGCTCTCCTACGCTCAGGCTGATTACTTTATGACCTAGCGCGGCTAGTTCACGGGCTTTTTTGGTCATCGCCAGCGTGGACGACTCCTCCAGCGCGTTGATGCGATCGGCTAACAAACTCACGGTGTCAAGCGTGGCAGACATAACAGGATGGTTTTTTATGAAATTGACAACAAACCGACCGCAAAGATACTAGGTTTTTAACGGCGGGGCAGTATCGTTTGACAAATAAAAATTTACAGTTTTTCAGCGATCCGCAGTTTAGCACTACGGGCGCGGGGATTACGGGCTACTTCGTCGGGCGTGGCTTCGATAGGTTTTCGCGTAACCGAACGGAGCGGCTTGATCTCATTCCCGAACAGATCCTTCTCTACTTCGCCCTGGAACTTGCCTTTGTTGATGAAATTTTTCACCAGCCGGTCTTCGAGCGAGTGATACGCCATCACCACCAGTCGCCCGCCCGGTTTCAGGATACCCGGCACCTGCTCCAGAAACTCCTCCAGCGCCGTCAGCTCTTCGTTCACCTCGATGCGCAATGCCTGAAAAACCTGTGCAAAGTATTTGTTTTCCTTGCCACGCGGGGCAAACCGCTGCAGCGCATTTTTCAGATCGTTAACGGTATTGAGGGACCGGTTCGATCGGGCCGACACGATGGCACCGGCTGCCGTTCGGGCGTTGGTGATTTCGCCGTACATACCCAGAATCCGGTGCAGGTCAGCTTCCGTGTATTCGTTGACAACCTGCCGGGCCGTACGGTCGGCCTGCTGATTCATGCGCATATCGAGGTCGGCGTCGAAGCGGGTAGAAAAGCCCCGCTCGGGCGTGTCGATCTGGTGCGACGAAATGCCCAGGTCGGCCAGAATGCCATCTACCTGATCCGCTTTATAGAGCCGGAGGTAACGCTTGATATTTCGGAAATTGGATGCCACAAACGTCAGGCGCGGATCGTTGATGGCCTGCGCGTTGGCCCGGGCGTCGGCATCCTGATCGAACCCAAACAGCCGCCCGCCTTCCAGCTGTTCGAGAAGGGCACGGCTGTGGCCCCCACCGCCAAAGGTTACGTCGACATAGGTGCCGCCCGGCTGCAGGTTCAGTCCGTCGAGGCAGGCCTGCAGCATAACAGGCTCGTGGTAATTCGTTGTCATTCGTTATTATTGGTTATCATTCGTCTAACCGCCCTTTTTGGCGCTGTCGAATGATTATTTTCGGTTGAACCAACCTGTTTGCCCGGTCGTTTCGTGAACAGCATGTCCCATCTCCGCATGAAAAAAATCGTTTCCTTCGGGGCCATTGCCCTGCTCATTGCCACAGCCATGGCCTGCTCAGGTCAGTCAGAATCAGTAACCGTCACACCGGGTCAATACCGCGCCGTACTGAAAACCCGCGGTGGTGACTTACCGTTCGGTCTCGATATCCAGCCGGGCCAGGCAGCAGGCTATACCGTTTTTGCACTCAACGGCAGCGAACGGCTTCCCATGGACCCGGCTACGGTACAGGGCGACTCGATCCGGATTCCGATGGCCCTTTTTGAATCAGAATTAGTTGCAAAGATAGACGGTAATACGCTCCGGGGCGTGTGGCGCCGGCGACGAACTGCTCAACAAATACAAACATTACCGTTTGAGGCCACGCTCGGCTACACGCAGCGCTTTGTACCGACTACCCAAACCGCAGCAGCGACCCTGACTGGCAGCTGGGCTACCGACTTCGGCAACAAATCGGGGCGGGTCGATACGGTCAATGCGGTAGGGGTGTTTAAGCAGACAGGCAACCGAGTGGCCGGTACCTTCCTGACTCCCACCGGCGACTACCGCTATCTGGATGGCAACGTGGTTGGCGACAGCCTGTTCCTATCCTGCTTTGATGGGTCGCACCTGTTTTTGTTCAAGGCCAGGCACAATCCGCAGGCTAAAACGCTGTCCGGAGGGTTCTGGTCGGGCGTATCGGGCTACGAACCCTGGGCGGCCCGCTTCGATCCGGCAGCCAAACTCCCCGATCCGGCCAGCCTCACCTACCTGAAGCCGGGCGCCAAAACGCTGCGCGTCTCCTTCCCCGAACCCAACGGCCAGCTGGTCTCCCTGAGCGATCCGCGCTTTAAGAATAAAGTGACCGTCGTGCAGATTTTGGGGTCCTGGTGTCCGAACTGCATGGATGAAACCAATTTCCTGAGCCCCTGGTACAAGCGCAACCGCGGCCGGGGCGTCGAAGTACTGGGCCTGGCTTTCGAGCGATCGGCCAACATGGCCGAGTCAGGGCCAAAAATTGACCGGATGAAGCAACGCTTCCAGATCGACTACCCGGTCGTGCTGGCCGGCACCAACGACAAAGCCGAAGCCAGTAAAGCACTCCCCGACCTGAATGCAGTGGTGGCCTTTCCGACCACCCTCTTCATCGATAAGAAAGGCCAGGTTCGGCACATACACACCGGCTTCAGCGGCCCCGGAACCGGAGCGTATTACGACCAGTATGTCTCCGAATTCAACCGACTGATCGATAAACTACTGACTGAATAAGCCTCCGCACGGACCACTGTCGAACGAAGTACGGCTCAAAATCAACGAAGCCCGGCTGTTGAAAAACAGCCGGGCTTCGTTTTATAGGTTTGCCAAAAAAAAGCCTTACATGTTGATAGCCCGGTTATCGGTAGCGGCCAGACAGGCTTCTTTAAACGCTTCGGTATACGTCGGGTGGGCGTGCGACATCCGGCTGACGTCCTCGGCCGAGGCCCGGAACTCCATAGCCACAACCGCTTCGGCAATCATGTCTGCCGCCCGGGGGCCGATGATGTGAACCCCCAGAATCTCGTCCGTTTCTTTATGAGCCAGCACTTTCACCAGCCCGTCGATGTCCATACTCGCCCGCGCACGACCCAGTGCTTTGAACGGGAATGAGCCGGTCTTGTACGGGATACCCTGTTGCTTCACCTCTTCTTCGGTATAACCAACGGCGGCTACTTCGGGCCAGGTGTATACCACGTTCGGAATGAGCCGATAGTGAATATGGGGTTTTTGACCCGCAATGGTTTCGGCAATGAACGTACCTTCTTCTTCCGCTTTATGGGCCAGCATAGCCCCCCGAATAACATCGCCCAGTGCGTAGATGTGTGGCACGCTGGTCCGCAGGTTATTATCAACCTCAACTTTCCCCTTGGCATCGGTTTTCAGACCGGCAGCTTCCAGATTGAGACCATCCGTATACGGACGGCGCCCTACCGAAACCAGGCAGTAATCACCCGTCAGCGTAATCTGTTTGCCGTCGGGCGTGTCGACGCTCACCACCACTTCATCGCCCTTGTTCTCAACCTGGGTTACCTTGTGGTTGAAATAAAAATCAGCGCCGAGTTTCTTGATGGCTTTCTGTAACTCTTTACCCATCGTTTTATCCATGGTAGGAATCATGGAATCGAAAAACTCGACGAACGATACTTTACCCCCCAGCCGGGCGTAAACCGACCCAAGCTCAGCGCCGATAACGCCAGCCCCGATAATGATCATGTGCTTCGGCACCTGTTCGAGCTTCAGCGCTTCGGTTGAGGTGATGATACGTTTCTTATCAACCGGCATCGACGGAAACGACAGCGGTTTCGAGCCGGTGGCGATGACAATGTTCTTACCTTTTATGGTTTCTTCGCCCCCGTCCGTTTTGGCAATTTTAACCGTATGCGCGTCTACGAAAGAGCCTAATCCATAGAAGGTATCGATTTTGTTTTTCTTCATCAGAAAAGCAACTCCCTTCGTGGTCTGATCAACGACGTCCTGTTTGCGGCTGATCATCTGCGCCAGATCGACCTGCAGGTTGTCGAGTTTGATACCGTGCTGGGTAAACGTGTGAGCGGCATTGTAATAGTGCTCCGACGAATCGAGAAGGGCTTTGGAGGGGATACAGCCTACATTGAGGCAGGTTCCGCCCAGGGCTGGGTATTTCTCGATGATAGCTGTTTTAAGCCCGAGTTGCGCACACCGGATCGCGCCGGTATAACCGCCCGGTCCTGAACCGATAATAATTACGTCGTATTCCATGAAACAGTTGTTCAGCAGTTTAAGGCATCAGATTTCAGTTCATTGCAGGCTCCGACCTGTGATCGATACCCTGTACGCCTGAGACATGAACCCGTTTAGTAAATAGCATTGTCGCTGCAAATTTGGTTCAGAATTCTGTTCGCTAAACCGATTTCTAAAAAATCGTGTTGGTGGTTGGTGAAGGTCATTGCCTTCAACCGTCATCCGGCATTCGTTTATGCGCTTCGTTTCGCTACTTATCTTCCCTGTATGGCTGACTGTCAGCAGCTGCAACAACCCCAACCAGCAAAACCAGCCTCCTGTTTATTATGATGTGGCCGGTTTTGTTCAGAAACAAATTAAGGGACTAACGGCCCGCAAGCCACTTGTTCGGAAAACCGTTCAGATCAATCAGGAACGCAGCCAGCAGCAAACCGCCGAACTGGACTGGAGCCGCGAGCTGGAACTGTTCAGCCAGGCAGATATCAACAAACCGGCGCTACGCAGCAGCTATCAGATTGCCCGCCCCGATTCGCTGACGTATCAGTACACCCTGAAAAAATCAGAAGAACGCCTGACGGTTCGCTCGCTGACGGTCCGGCTCGACTCAACAACGCGGCAGCCCCGCCAGATTGAGGCCGTACTGCAAACCAGTAACCCACTGTATTCGTCAGAGCGCCATCTATTGCTGGAGAACGGCCTGTCAGGACAGCAGTGGCAGGTGAAACGGTATAAGCTGGCCGGATTTCAAAAGCTGTCGTACTTCGACAAAAACGAGTTCATGGTAGAAGGTCGCCTTCCCTAGCCGACCATCAGCTTACTACGGTGTTGACCGATACGGGCAGGATAAAAATGAAGGTTGTGCCCCCGCCCCGCTCCGAGTGCACTTCGTAACGACCCTGAATCTGATCCATCCGGGCCTGAATATTGCGTAGCCCCATACCGGTGGCATCGGTCGGGTCCATTCCGCAGCCGTTATCCTTGATAATCATGTTCAGTTCCTGATCGAACCGACGGAATAGTATGTCGGCTTCGGTAGCTTCTGAATGCCGTAAGATATTACTGCACAACTCGATACAGATTGAATACAGATTAAACTCGGTTGTTTTTCCCAAGCGTGGTAGCGCGGCCACGTCCAGCCGGAACGTTACGGTCTGCATCAGGTTGAGCTTGTTAATCAGCCGCATCAGCGCTTCGGACAATCCCTGCTTTTCGAGTTCGTCGGGCTGCAGGTTATGCGACAGGTAGCGTACCTCCGCGAAGGCTTCTTTGGTCATACCGAGCAGGTTCTGGTAAATCAACTGCTCACGCTCCGACAGATGCGTCGGGTTCAACGCCGACAGGCTCGTTTTGATGGCCGCCAGCAGACCACCCAGGCTATCGTGCAGATCGGCGGCCATTCGTTTGCGCTCCAGCGTTTGCCCACGTAGCAGCGCGTCTTCAATTTCCCGGTTTTTGGCCCGCAGCTGGTCGTTAGCCGCTTTTAGCTCCGCCGTTCGTTCTACGACTTTCCCTTCCAGATCGTGGTTAAACTCCTCGATCCTGCGCTTTTGTCGATCAATGAGCCGGCTTTTCCGGAAGTAGATTACGGTAAATACGAGCAGCATGACCAGTCCACTCACCAGGAAAAAGCGAATGATTTGCTCTCGTTCAATATCGCGTTTGAGCGCGTCGACGCGGGCCATACTCTCCAGTCGGCTTTTCTGCGAATCGGCCCTCAACCGTTCGGTCTCAACGCGCTGCTGCAACTGGCTCAGCCGGGTTTTACTGGCGAGCTGCTCCCGTTCCGTCTCGGCCAGTAACCGGCTTATTTCAGCCTGCCGACGTACATCGATCAGCTGTTGCTGTTGAATCAGCCGTTCCCGATCGGCTTCGGCCCGCACCTGGTTGATGTCATACTTTTTCTGCATGGCCGACAGCTCTTCTACCCGCCGGAGATTGGTCAGACTATCCCGCAGCACTACGTATTCTTCGTACATAGCCAGCGCCTGATCAGACTGGCCGGCTGCCCGATACGCCCGATACAAGGCCTGGGTAGCCATCTGCCGCATACGCAGGTAACCGGACTGACGGGCAACGGCCAATGCTTTTTCGCCAAACTCAATGGCCAGACGCGGTCGGTTGGTAAGGGTGTAACATTCGGCCAGCCTGGCCCAAACGGCAGCCTGCCCCGCCCGGTCGTTCAGCTGAGTCCAGACGGCAAGCCCTTCGTCAAAGATCCGTATGGCCTGCTCGGGCTGGCGCCGGCTGATGAAAAAATCACCCAGCCGCTCATCAGCATAAGCCAGATTAGTTTGCGAGCGCGTTTCCAGCGCAATCTGCCGACTGGCTTCAAACTGCTGACGGGCCAGGTCGTACTGCCCCTGAATTTCATAGACCTCTCCCATCTGCGTAATGGCCTGGGCCGTTAGCAGCTTGCGGTTTTTCCCTGTCAGGGAGGTGTTCTGGGCCAGCAGGTTCAGGGAGGCCTGGTAACTCTTGAGCGCGTTCTGGTATTCTTTCAGCAGTACGTAGATATCGCCCATGTTCATCTGCACCTGCCAGAGCGGAGAGCTCTCGCGCGGCAAACGTATACAGGCCTGGGAAACGCGCTGATTGATCTGTAGCGCCTGCAGATAGTCGGCCTTGACAACGCGCAGGTAATATTCCTGCTGCATGAGGCCGCGCACCACGAACAAAGGATTATGATACGCCAGGGCGCGCTCTTCCAGCCGTTTGGCGTAGGTATAGCTACTGTCGCGCAGCGAGCCGCGGGTTTGCTTGAACACGGCCGTCATGAACCGCAGTCCTTCGAGCCGCAGGGAATCGGTACGACGGGAGCGTGGCAGCGATTCGACCTGCTGACGGTAGGTACGGCCCAGCGTCAGCAGACTGTCAATATACCCCGCATCGCCCCGCCGGTCGAAGTTAAATTCCGGCAAACCCGGGAACGATTGGGCTATACCGGCCAGATGCAGGCCGAGCACCGCGATACCGAACCAAAACCATCTCATAGGTATGTACTGGAAATCCAGCAGACAACGTAGCCTCTAAAGTAAGAAATATACTCAGAAAATCAAGCAATTAGCCCGGCAATTTTGTTGAACGGCATGGGGTTTTTGGGAAGTGCGGCCCAGTGGTTTCTGAATAGAATTTACGGAAATGCCCTCGCGTATTCAATCAAAACCATTTACTTTACGACCTCGGGTTGCTGGCCCCCCGTTATTAGTCGTCTGAAAATGCCGCCCGGGCAACCCGGTCAAAAACTATTTTTTCATTCATTTAAACGATTGCCCCTCTGGGTGAATCTATACTGAAGACGCTAACGTAAGTACAATTAAATCTGCGAAAAAGCATTTCTTTGCCAATCCAAATCAAAACCGGACAGAAGCGCCTATTCAATTATTTTTTCGCTGCGTTTAGCCCGGTTTGGCAGATTTTTTGTACTGACAATTTGGAAATGAGCACAGAATATTCTTAATTTTATAGCGACGAATCTCCCGGTTACAAAAAACTTAATCCCCCCACACACTATCGGAACACAGCTCTACGTTACTTAATTGTCTTACTGAAAATGGAAAAAGCCCAGGTAAACGATAGTGAGCTGATTTCCCTGTATATCCGTGGTAATGAAAAAGCCTTTGCCAAACTAGTGCAACGGCATAAGTCGAAGATTTACACCACCATTTACTTAATTGTAAAAGACCAGTATGTGGCGGAAGATTTGATGCAGGACACGTTCATCAAGGCCGTGGATACGCTCAAGTCAGGTAAATACAACGAGGAAGGTAAATTCCTACCCTGGATCATCCGGATCGCTCATAACTTGGCCATTGACTATTTCCGAAAAGATAAACGCTACCCCAGTGTGGTGTTTGAGGACGGAAGCAGTGTGTTCAACACGCTAGAGTTCGCGGAGGATTCGGTCGAATCACTCCAGATTCGGCAGGAAACACACGAGCATTTGCGCGAGTTGATCCAGCGGTTGCCCGAACAACAGCGTCAGGTGCTTATCATGCGGCACTACGAGGAAATGAGTTTCCAGGAGATTGCCGATGCTACCGGCGTCAGTATTAACACGGCATTGGGACGTATGCGTTACGCGTTGATCAATTTGCGTAAACAACTAAGCAAACGTTCGCCGAGTTATGACAAAAACTTTTACCCAAGATGATGTAGTCCGGTATGTCTACGAGGAAACCTCTCCCGAGGAAAGCCTCCTCATTGAAGACGCCCTGATGTCGGAACCGGAATTGATGACGTTCTTTCTCGACGCCCTCGAAATGAGGTCGTTGATGAACCGGATTGAACGCGAACCCCGGCCAGATACGGTCCAGTCTATTCTCAATTATTCCAGAAACCATCCGGCAAACCCGCCTGCCCGTCTGCGTCATACGTAAGCGAGCTGGTGTGTTTTGTCGTTATGTAACGGGTATAACCCCGCACAAGGTCAGTTTCCCAATCGGGAACCTACCTTTGTTCGGGGCTATACCCGTATTATCTATATGCTGAAAAAAGAACGTTTCCGCCGTTTCATTGAGTACTTTACCCAACACTATCCCGAGCCACAGACCGAGCTGAATTTTTCCAATCCGTTCGAGCTGCTCGTAGCGGTGATTCTGTCCGCCCAGTGCACCGACAAACGCATCAACCAGATTTCGCCCGCCTTATTTGCACGGTTCCCGGAGCCGGAGTCACTGGCGGTAGCCTCGGTCGACGAGGTCTTCAGCTACATCCGTAGTGTGTCGTATCCGAATAATAAAGCCAAACACCTGGTTGGCATGGCCCGAACCCTGCTGGAGCGGTTTGGAGGAGAGATCCCGGCTACGGTGGAGGAGTTACAGACGTTGCCGGGCGTGGGCCGTAAAACAGCCCATGTGATACTGTCGGTCGTGTATAATGAACCGACTATGGCTGTCGATACCCATGTATTTCGGGTATCACACCGGCTGGGGCTGGCTCCGCTTACCGCCACAACCCCACTGGCCGTTGAAAAGGCCCTCATGGCCCACATACCCAAACAGTACGTTCCGAAAGCGCACCACTGGCTTATACTTCACGGCCGGTACGTTTGCCTGGCGCGGAGTCCCAAATGCGACGCTTGTGCGCTGCGGGATTTTTGTAAGTACTACGAAAAGCGAATGGGGTCCATAGTGGTGCAGTGAGCTAATCGGCTCACTGCACCAGTGGATTTAATACTGCTCCGTAGCGGAGAAAAAGAAACTGCCCTCAATCTGAGCGTTCTCGTCAGAATCAGACCCGTGAATTGCATTGGCCTCGATCGACTTGGCATACAGTTTCCGGATGGTCCCTTCTTCGGCCTGGGCGGGATTGGTTGCTCCGATCAGCTTCCGGAAATCGGCTACTGCATTCTCTTTCTCGAGAATCATCGGAACGATGGCACCTGACGACATGTACGTTTTCAGGTCGTTGTAGAACGGACGCTCGCTGTGTACAGCGTAAAACTGCCCCGCCCGCTCGGTTGTCAACTGCGTTTTTTTGATAGCGACGATGCGGAAACCCGCTTCTTCGATCATTTTCGTGATTGCTCCGGTATGCCCGGCCGCTACGGCGTCGGGCTTAATCATGGTGAACGTACGGTTCGTAGCCATTATGGGTTATTGTATCCAAATTTTATTTGGGCGCAAAGCTACGAACTTCCCATCGAAATGCCGCGCTGGTACATAGGCCGACTGGTATCCAAATTATTCGTACTTTTGGGTTTCGATTGAGGCTCCGGCCGTTTGTGTATGCAAGACATTGAAGCAATTGGTGCGGTTATTGGGAAACACCCAGGTGGCCCCGCGCAAACCGTACTGATTACCACCCACCAGAACCCCGATGCCGATGCTATGGGCTCTTCGCTGGGACTGGCGGGCTACCTCCGCAAAAAAGGCCACCGGGTTACGGTGGTTACTCCTACCGACTACGGCCAGAACCTGCATTGGATGCCGGGTAATGAGGGTGTCATCGCGTTTGACGAGAAGCAGCGCGTAGCCGTCAGCCAGCTGTTCGACGAAGCCGATCTGATCTTTTGCCTCGATTTTTCGGCCCTCGACCGCATCCGGGAACTGGGCCCGCTGGTACGGCAATCGCGGGCGCGGAAAGTGATGATCGATCATCACCTCGAACCCGAATCGTTTGCCGACCTCACCCTCTGGGACCCTACCGCTGCCGCTACGGCCGAGCTGGTATACCGGCTCATTGTTGAACTCGGCGATAGAGACCTGCTCGATGTGCCGATTGCAGAATGCCTTTACTCGGGCCTGATGACCGACACGGGCTCGTTCCGCCACTCCAACACGACCGGTAATGTGCATCGCATGGCCGCTGACCTCCTCGACCTCAACATCGACGTAAGCAGCATCCACCGGCGCATTTTCGATAACGTCTCCCTCGACAAGTTTCGGATGCTCGGCTACGTGCTGAACGAAAAGCTGAAGGTCCTGCCTCAGTACCGGTTCGCATACATCACCCTGACCGATGCCGAACTCAAACGCTACCGCTCCAAAACCGGCGATACCGAAGGCATGGTCAACTACGCGCTGGCCGTTGAAGGGGTGGTGATGGCCTGTATTCTCATTGACCGGGTTGACGAAATCCGGTTGTCGTTTCGTTCTGTAGGTGACTTCTCGGTGCGCGAACTGGCCAGTACGCACTTCGACGGTGGAGGCCATCGGAATGCAGCGGGCGGACGCTCGAAAAGCAGTCTGGCCGAAACGGAACAGAAACTCTTATCCATATTGCCGGACTATCAACAAAAGTTGGCAGAAACGGTGTAAACCAGCAGTTTTGTCGTTTCCGACCGGCACTGGCCCTCGGAAACGCTAAACCACAAACCAACCAATAAACCAGTTAAAACATGTCTCTTAAACATTTCGGGAAAGCCGCCCTGATCGTCGCTGTGGTAGCGGCCTGCGGTAAAAACCGCGTTCAGGTAACGGATAACGGCCTGAAGTACCAGATTCACGAGCAAACCGAGAGCACCCGCAAAGGTAAGGTAGGCGATATTCTGACGCTTCACCTGACGCTGATGAACAATAAAGACTCGGTGCTGCGCGATACGCATAAAGAAGGCGCTCCCTTCCAGATGCTGCTGCAGGTTCCACCTTTCAAAGGATCGTATGAAGAGGGCCTGACCATGCTGGGCAAAGGCGACAGCGCCACGTTCTACGTAAGTGCCGACTCGCTCTTCACCCGCGCCATGCAGCCGCTGCCGCCGGGCGTTCAGAAAGGTACCGATATCGGTATTGCGGTAAAGGTACTGAACGTACAGACCGAAGATGAGTACAAGAAAACCCAGGCCGCCGATTTCGAGAAACAAAAAGGCATTGATACCAAAACCATCGAGAGCTACGTGGTCAAGAATGGCCTGGCCGGTAAAGCTCAGAAAACGGCGGGTGGCGTATATTACGTAGTTACCCAGCCGGGCGCGGGTCCTACCCCCTCGGCCGGCGATATCGTATCGGTACAGTATACCGGCAAACTGCTGGATGGTAAAGTATTCGATAGCTCCAGCAAGAATTTCAACCCGCAGGCCGACGGTCGGCCCGTCCAGTTCCCGATTGGCGTTGGTCAGGTCATTCCGGGTTGGGAAGAAGGGGTGATGCGGATGCACAAAGGTGAGAAAGCTACCCTGATCATTCCGTCAACGCTGGCTTACGGCTCCCGCGCCAACCCCAAGATTCCGGCCAACTCGGTACTGCTGTTCGACATCGAACTGGTCGATTTCCAGAAAGGCCAGCCCAATCAGATGCCGGGCATGCCACAACCAGGCCGGTAAGCAGTTCAGGTCGTACTGACGGGCGTGCGTTTGGCTCATCCGTCAGTACGACAGCCTGATTTTTACAGGCTTCAGTAAACAGAGAACGGCGTTATTTTCGTTCTCTGTACAGAAACTCCCGGCAAAGGGCCTTGTATAAAAAGTTATGATACTCAGTAAGAATCGCTCGTTTTGGGCCGTTGGCCTGTTGGCTGTTTCGGCATTGCTTAGCGCCTGCGAACAACCAGGCGAAGCCCTGATCGAACGGAAGAAGCGCGAGAACGAAGCCGATATACTGGCTTACATCGCCCAGAACAACCTGAACGCAACCAAAACCGACGAAGGAATCTGGTATTTTCAGACAAAGGCGAACGCAACCGGCCAGGCTCCCCTGACCGGCGACGAGGTGAAATATCATTTCGTTGCCCGTCGGCTGGATGGTGTCATTGTCGATAGTACCGATCAGGCCGGTAACAAACCCGAAACGGTTATTCTGGCCGGTACCAACACGATTGGTATTACCCTCGGTAAATACGCGGGTATTCTGAAGCTGAAACAGGGCGAAGAAGGAGCCGTACTCGTTCCGGCCTACCTGGATGGCGGCCGAAACGGGAATCTGGTGCTGCCCCAGTACTCCCCGGTTCGGTACGACCTCAAAATCGTATCGGTTCGGAATCAGAATCAGCAGATTCAGGATTACATCCGGGCCAATAATCTTACCGTCACGACCCTGACCACCGATAGTGTTCGGGTCATCAAAACGCTGACGCAGCCTGCTGACTCGATGGCTATTGTAACCGGCAAAACGGTGACGATGAAGTATGTTGGCAAGCGGCTGAACGGCACAACGTTCGACTCGAACACCGCGGGTACGTTTAAGGTGCAGATCGGCACCAAGCAGGTTGTTCCCGGCTTTGAGAGCGGACTGACAGCCCTTCGGGCCGGTGAGAAAGCAACCATCATCTTCCCGTCATCGCTTGGTTACGGAACAACGGGTACCGGAAGCGGAGCCAACCGGATTCTGCCCTATACGCCACTTCTATTCGAGCTGGAAATCGTCAAAGTCGAGTAACCCGGCCGCAACCTCAGGAAGCCGTTTGTAGTTCTATCTGCAAACGGCTTTTTTTGCTTATGGAACTTTGCTTTGCCACCAACAATCCGAATAAACTGAACGAAGTATCAGCCGCCCTGGGCGACGCTTTCACCCTTCGTACCCTGCAGGACATTGGCTGCACGGATGAACTACCCGAAACCAGCGGCACTATAGCCGGCAATTCGCGCCAGAAAGCGGAATACATCTGGAAGCATTTTGGGGTATCCTGCTTTGCCGATGACTCAGGACTCGAAATAGACGCCCTGGATGGTCGCCCTGGTGTTGACTCAGCTTACTATTCGGGCAGCCGCGATGCCGCTCAGAACATACAGCGGGTGTTAACCGAGCTGCAGGGACAAACCAACCGTAAAGCCCGGTTTGTTACCGTATTTACGCTGATTCTGCATGGGGTTGAACACCAGTTTGAAGGCATTTTTGAGGGCTCCATTATCGACAGCCCACGGGGTACAGGCGGGTTCGGCTATGACCCGATCTTCCTGCCCGACGGGGCCGACCGGACGCTGGCCGAGTTGACCATGGCCGAGAAAACCGCCATCAGCCACCGTTCCCGGGCGCTCGCCAAAATGGTGGCTGATCTGCGGGAACAAGCGTCCTGAACCAATCCTATTGATTGCCGGTACCGTGTCGGCTGGACATAAAAAAACCTGCTTCTGATCAGAAGCAGGTTTTTCTTTGAAGCGGTATCTTTAATAAAACTTGGCCCGGCGATCTTCAACTTTAGCGGCTTCTTTGATAGCCTCGTTGATATAGAAACCAGTGCGGGAAGCTACGTTCTGTTGCAGCTGGGTTTTGTACAGATTGTAATCGGCAACCGCTGGCGCTGGCGTCAGGCGGGTTGTCTCAACCATCAGTACACCGGCGTCTCCGGCAAACGGCTTCGAACGCTTGCCAGCCTTCTGGCCAAATGCACGACCCAGGGCTACCGGATCGACACCAGCGCTACGCAGGAAGCCCGTTGCCAGGTTTACATCCTGAACTTCTTCAACCAGCGCACCGGCACCGTATTTCTGCGCGATCGACTCGAGGGTGCCGCTGGCACTGCCGAGTTTGCCTATGATCTGCTCCGCTTTCAGTTCGTTGCGAACTTTGGCGGTCAGTTCGGTACGGTAGTCGTCAATTTTAACCTCGTCTTTGTCGGTCTTGTTGGTCAGCACCGCAATAACGTACTGGTCGCCAACTTCAAACGGCTCCGATACCTCGTTAACGTCCGTTTTGTCGTCAAATGCCCAGCGTACCACCGCCCGGGCATCGGTTAGCGCGTTGATGTTCGATGCGCCTTCGGGGATACGATCGGCGGTGGCCACAACCAGCGATTTGTCTTCTTTAACCTTAGCGTCGAACTCCTCCTTCGTCTGCACTTGCGAGGCAAACTGATCGGCTTTGCGAAGTGCTTCGTCGCGGGTGGTCTGGCTGGGCGCAATGGTTTTGCCGATACCTACAACCCGGTACAGCTGGTTCGTTTTGGCTTCGGTTACTTTGATGATGTGGTAACCGAAATCGGTTTCGATAACGCGCGGAATCAGTCCTTCACCAGCAGCACCGAACACGGCCGACTCAAACGGTTTCACCATCTGGCCATCGTTTTTAAAGTACCCCAGGTCACCACCATTCTGCGCCGATCCGTCGGCACTGTTGGTTTGGGCCAGTGCTTCAAAGTTGGCACCACCCTGAATCTGGGCCAGGAGTGCTTCGGCCCGGCGACGGGCATCGGCCTTGGCCGAATCGGTCTGAGCCGTTGGGCGAACCAGGATGTGGCTGGCGCGGGCCGTGAAGCTCGTGTCGCGCTTGGTACCGCCGTACTTATAGATGAAATAAGTGTTGCCTTCGCGGAAGGGGCCGTAGATACCACCCGGCGAGAAGGTAGGAATGGACGCGCGGAGCTGCTCGGGCATTTCGCCAGCCGTCAGGTACAGCGGCACGCGAACGTCAGAGTTTTGCTGGGCAAAAGTCGAGTCGTTCGGTGCGGCACCCAGGCCACGGGCCAGGGTCTTGATTTCGTTGTACAGGGCGGTGCTGTCTTCTTTCGATGGCGCCACCGAGAACGTCACGTATTGGAGCGAGCGGCTGTTGGCACCCGGATACTCGTCTTTGTGCTTGTTGAGGTAGTCCTGCAGCTGCGAGTCGGTAACCTTCACCGTTGTGTCGTTGATCGTGTAGTAGGGCACGAACAACAGCTTCACATCGGCTTTAGTGTTCTGGGCCTGGTATTCCTTCTGGGCTTCGGCCGTGGTGGCAAAGATCGACAGACGCATCAGGCCTTCGTACTTACTGCGAAGCCGGTCGGCGCTCAGGTTTTTCTCGAAACTGGCCCAGGCAGCCTGTTGCTGCGGAGGGAGGTTCTTCAGACCCTTGAGGTAGCTAACGATCTGGCTCTTGTCAAACACGCCCGTTTGGGGGTTCGTAAAGGCCTGCCGAACAGCTGGGCTGATGTTATTTCCCTGAACCATGTCGATGAGTTCTTCGGGCGATACTTTCAGACCGAGCTTGTCGAATTCTTCCTGGTAAGCAATCTCGAACAGCAGCTGGTTCCAGGCCTGCTCGCGGAGCTGAGCCATGTCCTGATCGGCGGGTGCGCGACCGGTCTGCTGTTCAAACTGCGCCCGGAGTTCATCTACCTTGGCGTTGAATTCCTGATAGTCAATGGATTTGCCGGCAATTTCGCCAACTTCCTGCTGGTTTCCACCGAATAGCAAGCTTCGGCCGCCGAGCAGATCTCCCCCCACGATGAACAGAATCAAGCTGACGGCGATAACACCGACGGCCAGCCCTGACCGTTCTCTGATCTTGTTAATAACAGACATTTCGCGTTATACGTACAATTTAGCCCGCAAAATAACAATTTTCCTCATTGGGATACAAGGGTTTTGGGCACGAGATAGACACCGGTCACGTATTTTTTTACGAGGCTGTCAGTAAACGGAGCTGACTATACTTACTCCAGTCGATCGGTTCTCAAGGCGCTCATCTACTGTTCATTCGACAACGGCCGGTTCAGCAGGGCAGGCAGACGGCCAAGACCCGATCGTTTACCGGTCCCAGCGCAACACGGTGAAGCGCGCAAACAGCTCTTCGGAGTACCACTGCCGCTGGCGGGTAAGCCGCACCACCTCCCGGTGCCCACTCTGCCGGTACGCATACTGATCAACGGCGGCTGCATCGCGCCAGACACTGATGGTACACTGTTGCACCAGCGGCACCTCCCCTACCCCGATCCCGAACAGCAGGCTATCGGCCTGGTCGGTAAGCCGCTGGCGGGCCTGAGGTACGTGCCGCCAGAAGTCAGGTAAAGCCCGGGCGCGGATCGTAGCCCGCGTCAGCACCGCCACGGGGGCCGAGGGGTCGGGGGCGGCTGGCCGTTCGGGTTTTTTCGGGCGTTCGTCGGCCGTGGCCCGCTCCGGGTTTTCGGCTCCCTGCCCGGTGTTCAGGATAAAGGGATTGGATCCGTCCCAAAGTCCGTGCGATTTGAGGGGCGACAGGTGGAGGGTGCTGATTTTTTCGGTACCCTGGGCGAGCTGCCGATAGCCATCCGTCTGGGCGAACGTGCTGGCCCGGTGGCTATCTTCCCAAACGCCTAGATGAACGTAGGTGGAGAAGTCGGGGATAAGACCAAAGTTGATGCCGCTGCCCATCAACTTGCTGAACCGCAGGCCATCGGCCGAAACCGGCTGCATGAGTACCCGGCCCATATTGGCAAACGCCCGGAAACGGGCCCGGGGCTGGTAACGGAAAATAGTAACGGTTACGACGGGTGCTGACATGATGAGTATAAACGGTCGTTGCAGGCGCTTGTTTCGGGTATCATGAAACGCATCGTTTTTATTTATCTCTTTCTCGAACTGGCAGTCTCAGCGACATGGGCCCAGCCTACTCAACCGCTTGTCTGGCACTTTCCCATTACCCGTCCCCATACGGGTATTTTACTGGGCAACGGCACCCAGGGCCTTATGGTTTGGGGAACAACCCGCCAGCTGAACATTACGGTTGGGCGGGCCGGTTTCTGGGATCATCGGGGCGGGAACGAGTTCACCGCCAAAACTACCTATCAGGACGTTAAGCGGCTCCTGCAGGCTGGCAATTATGCCGGTATCAAAGAAGCGTTCGCTATCCCCAAAACCGGCGATCAGGGATTCGGTCGGCCCCAGCAGCTGGGCGGAGGACGGCTGGAAATTACCATGCCCGAAGGCTGGCAGCTCCGTCAGGGTGAGCTCGACATGAGCCGGGGCGAAATAACGATTACCCTGAACGATACCAGCGGCCGGTCTGAGTTGATCCGCATCGGCCAGTCGGCTCACAACGAACTAGCCTGGTTCACGTACCCGGCCCTATTTCTGCAAAAAGGGGGCCGGCCTGGTCAGACTTATTTTAACAGCCAGTATAGCAAGCTGGTTCCGGCGGGAGAGGCCGTACCTGACCGGCTGAGCGCTGCCGGTGTCAAAAAGCCCTTTGTAAGCGAAACGGTAGATAGTTTCGGACTGCTGATGAGTCAGGAGCTGCCTGCCGACTCGACCCTGATGATCTTCTGGAGCGACGTAGGTAACCAGACGCTGGCCTTGACTACCTCGCTCCAGCCACCAGCGGCTCCACGACTTAAGCGGTTATCGGTAACGCCCACCGATAGCCAGCAGACGGCTCGGTTCTGGCGGGACTACTGGACGTCGGTTCCGAAGATTACCCTGCCCGACCCGGCCTTGCAGGAGATGGTCGACTACGGGTTATACAAACAGGCTTGCGTATCGCCCCCGCAGGGCGTAGCTGCCACCCTGCAGGGACCATTCATGGAGGATTACCAGATCGTTCCCTGGAGCAACGATTACCATTTTAACATCAACGTACAGATGATGTACTGGCCCGCCCTGGCCACCAATCGGCTCAGCCATTTCAGTCCGCTCTGGCGCATGATGCGCGGCTGGATGCCTACCCTCCGGCGCAACGGCGAATCATTTTTCGGTCGTAAGGGCGCGCTCATGCTCCCGCATGCTGTTGATGACCGCTGCCACGTTGTTGGCACGTTCTGGACCGGCACGATCGATCATGCCTGTACGGCCTGGATGGCGCAGATGGCCTGGCAGCACTACCGCTACGGCCTCGATCAGCCCGATGCCCACCAGGTGCTCCAAGACATGGCCTGGCCGCTGCTGGTTGGCGCGTTTGAAGGCTATTATGCCATGCTTGACGAAGTGCCCGACTCTGAGAGGGGCGGCAAGCGGTTCTCGCTTCCCATTTCTGTATCGCCCGAATACGGGGGCGACGGCCCCAATGCCTGGGGACGCGATGCCAGTTTTCAGCTTGCCGCGCTCCACCGCATCTGCCGGATTTTGCCCGAAGCGGCCAGGCTCATGGGCCAGCCCATCGATCCCCGCTGGGCCGACGTTGCCAGGCGGTTGCCGCTCTATACGACGGTAAAAGGGGTTTTCATGCCCGAGCAGAACCGCCAGAACGAGCGCATCGGCTTATGGGCGGGGAAAGATCTGGACGGTAGCCATCGGCACCATTCCCATCTGGCCGGCATCTATCCCTTCGCCACCCTGGACTATACCGATCCGGCCCAGCGCAAAATCATTGACAACAGCCTGACGGCCTGGCGGTTTCGGGGTGCGGGCGCCTGGACGGGCTGGTGCGTCCCCTGGGCTAGTATTCTCCTGGCCCGAACCGGCGAATCGGAAGCCGCCGTACACTGGCTGCACTACTGGAAAGATAACTTTACGAACGAAGGACGGGGTACCCTTCATAATGCCAACAACAACGGAAACAGCCTCATGGGCGCCCCTGACTGGACTAAGGAACCCCGGAACCGGGAAATCATGCAGCTCGACGGTGGCTTCGGCGCGCTTAACGCCGTGCTCGAGTTGCTGGTGCAAAGTCGGGACGATGGTATTTATGTTTTGCCCGGCCTGCCGCGTACCTGGCGCGACCTGTCCTTTGACCGCATCCGCACCGAAGGCGCCTTTCAGGTAGGCGCAACGGTACAGAACGGGCAACTCCGCGAGATTCGTGTCAAAAGTCTGGCGGGTGGCCCCCTCAGGCTCGTTCATCAGCTGGGCGACCGCTATCTGGTAAACGGACAGCCAGCTACCGGTTCTTTATTTGAGAAAAATTGTCAGAAAGGTGAGGAAATGGTTTTCAGGCCGTTGTAGACCTTTTTACCAGTGTAGAGTAATCGCCACGAAATTATACCATCAGCTAAACACCGGGGGCTCCCCGAAACGAAGATACTTCTCGTTTCGGGGAGCCCCCGTTAACTATATACCAGCTTCGGACTAGTTGTCGTCTTTTCCGTCCGGATCAACTTTATCTTCGGCTTTGTCAAAGGCATTTCCGATGTTTTTACCGGCCTTTTTGAAACCTGTTTTAATATCTTTCCAGGCGGCAGCCGTTGCGTTCTGAGCTTTGTCGATGTCGTTACCCAGCTCTTTGCGCTCGGCCTCCAGCTCAGCCAGTTCTTCTTTGCTTTCGGCTTTGGCTTTAGCACCCTGGCTTTTGATATCGGCCTGTAATTTATCGATCCGGGCATCCAGCTTGTCTTTCTGAACGTTCATTTCGGCAACAGCTTCCCGGCGCTCGCGCTCAAAATCATCGCCTGCTTCGCGCATATCTTCACGCGTTTCGGCCGTAGCTTCTTTGGTGTCAGCCTCAATGGCATCGCCGGTACGTTCTACAGCGTCTTCGGTGCGCGACTCATTTTTGTTGTCAGAACCGCAAGCCTGCAATAGGGCCAGCGAGGCAACCAGCATCATGGTTCCGGCAACGTTGCGAATCTGGCTCAGGATCAATACTGTCTTTTTCATAACTGATGTGTAGTTTGATTTACACCAAGCAGATTGGCAAAGGCCGTGCCAGAAAGGGGAGCCGGTCAGAGCCGGCCCTAATCGGTACCGCACTCAGTTTTTCCATTTCACCGCGCAGCCGATGGCTTTGGTGAGGGGCGATTGGACGGGCCGGCCAGCCAGCAGATTGCTCACGGCCTCATCGGCATAGCGCCGTTGCACCTGACTGCCATCCTGCGGACTGTCGTCGATGGTACCGATGTACTCGACCGTGAACTGACCTTTGTTATTTTTCAGGACAAACACCTGTGGGGTTCGGGTGGCCCCAAAACTCCGCGTAACGGCCTGCGTTTCGTCTATGACATAGGCGAACGAAAAGCCCTTCTCGCGGGCGCGGACTTTCATGTTGTCGAAGGAGTCATCTTCATAAGCCGCCGGATCGTTGGGCATGATGGCCAGAACAGGATAGCCCTGCGCCGAAAACTTACGGTCGAGCGCCACGAGCCGGTCGTCATAGGCTTTCGAGAACGGGCAATGGTTGCTGGTAAAGACCACAATCAATCCTTTCTGGCTTTTGTAGTCGGCCAGGCCTACGGTGCGCCCGTCCACATTCTTCAGCCGGAAGTCGGCTACCGCATCGCCCAGGGTATAGCCCTTGGGTTGCGCGTTCACCCCTTGCAACGTAAACAGCACCCACAGGGTAATCAGCGCATAGCGCATTGGTTCTCTCGTTTTCAACTTGGTTGTTATTTGCCAGTTAGACAACAAATAGACCCTAAAGATTAGTTTGGTAATCAAGCTCCATAACGCTCATTGTTACCGAATCTACAGGTTCTAAAACAAATAACCAACCCAGTCCGCTAAAATTGGCGTTCTCACGATTTCAGCCCAGTCTACCGTATTGCTACGAACCTGGCTTCCGCTGTTTTTTGCGCCCAGTGAAAGATCCCGTTCACCCTTTTCTCGAATCTGCTCAGTCATTCTCGAAAAGCGCCGAAGCCATAACACCTCAATTCATTCTTCTCTGTATCAGCCATTCGAAGGATACGGCGGCCGATGCGTTCGAGCTGACCAAATGCGCGTTTCAATCCATCTTTTTCTGGATCAGCCATTCGAAGACGATTGTGACGGAAGGCCGCAACGGCTGGACGATGAAGTTTCAATCCATCTTTCTCTGGATCAGCCATTTGAAGAAGGCCTCGGAGTTCGATAAGGCTGCCGGCTACGGGTTTCAATCCATCTTTCTCTGGATCAGCCATTTGAAGAGTGGCGAGCCATCGATAGAGCTTTACGATAGCATCTTGTTTCAATCCATCTTTCTCTGGATCAGCCATTTGAAGCCCGGGCAATGTCTCCAGCGGCACCTACTACGGGGTGTTTCAATCCATCTTTCTCTGGATCAGCCATTTGAAGCCTACTGAGTATTAGGGCTTGACAACTGCTGAAGGTGGTTTCAATCCATCTTTCTCTGGATCAGCCATTTGAAGTGTTCCGTCTGCCGCAATACGGGCGAAAAGGCCAGGCGTTTCAATCCATCTTTCTCTGGATCAGCCATTTGAAGACCTTGATTTTTCATGAAAGGAATATTTATAGACCGATTTCAATCCATCTTTCTCTGGATCAGCCATTTGAAGTCGACCGTCGTTACCGATCAACAGGTAAGCCTGGAACGGGAGCGGTTTCAATCCATCTTTCTCTGGATCAGCCATTTGAAGACCGCCCCCCGGCTGGCGGTCGAGATCATCCGCTACTAGTTTCAATCCATCTTTCTCTGGATCAGCCATTTGAAGCGAACGGCTGACGGTGCTCCAGCCCCTGCAGATTCAGTTTCAATCCATCTTTCTCTGGATCAGCCATTTGAAGAATGCGAACATAGCTACAGGGCTTTTTGGACAACATAAGGTTTCAATCCATCTTTCTCTGGATCAGCCATTTGAAGGGGAAACGTAACACCCATAATGTTGTCGTTACGCTGTTTCAATCCATCTTTCTCTGGATCAGCCATTTGAAGCCAACGCGGAGCTGCATCGGCATCTAATTAATTTGATGTTTCAATCCATCTTTCTCTGGATCAGCCATTTGAAGATACGTAAGCTCATTGCGGCCCGAGACAATATTGTAGTTTCAATCCATCTTTCTCTGGATCAGCCATTTGAAGATACGTAAGCTCATTGCGGCCCGAGACAATATTGTAGTTTCAATCCATCTTTCTCTGGATCAGCCATTTGAAGCTGTTTGCGGGTTTCACGCCGGACTCGCGGTGGATACGTTTCAATCCATCTTTCTCTGGATCAGCCATTTGAAGACGGTGAAAAACTCCATAGGATTAGGTATT
>NZ_MVEC01000011.1:0-272225 GCF_002006735.1 Spirosoma sp. 209
CTACCGACGCTGCGCTGTGAGGGCCCTGACGGGCCGGGGTCGTGCTGCATTTTATTTCTTTACCGCTCCTTTAGGAAAACAATGGCCCGTCAGGGCCTTCACAGCGCAGCGTTGGTAGGAATCAATTCGGCCAGATTATTCATGGCCCGTCAGGGCCCTCACAGCGCAGCGTCGGTGCCCTGGGTAGGGTTGGTGGGTCGGTAGAATAAAACGGGTTCAGACTTATGATACTTGCTTAATGTGATCTTTTTATTCTCTGATGAAACGAAGACAGTTTGTTGCCTCATCGCTCCTGGCCGTACCGGCGCTGACCCAGGAAACCAAGAAACCCGCTCCGGCTAAACAAGTGTATGAATTGCGGATATACGACATGCGCTTCGGCGCTCAGCAGTCGAATCTCGAAAAATACCTCAAAGATGCCCTTATACCGGCCCTGAACCGGCAGGGTGCCAAAACGGTGGGCGTATTTCGGGAAATGGGTAAGTCCGACCCGGCCAAGCTGTATGTACTCATACCCCACGCGTCGATGGACGCCTACGCCGGAGCCGCTACCCGGCTGGCGGCCGATACCGCCTACACCAGCGCGAGCAAAGCGTATAACGACCTGACACCCGACAAAGCCGTTTTTACCCGCTATACCACCTCGCTGCTCACGGCGTTCGACGCGCTGCCGCAGCTGGTCACGCCCGCCCGCGAGAGCCGGATTTTTGAACTGCGAACCTACGAAGGGTACTCGGAAGATGCCGTTCGGCGGAAAGTGAAGATGTTCAACGTCGACGAGCTGCCTATTTTTTACCGGGTCAAACTCAATCCGGTATTTTTCGGCGAGGTGATTGCCGGGGAGCATATGCCGTGTCTGACGTACATGCTGACGTTTAAGGACATGGCCGAGCGGGATGCCAACTGGA
Organism: Spirosoma sp. 209; assembly: GCF_002006735.1. Taxonomy (NCBI): domain Bacteria; kingdom Pseudomonadati; phylum Bacteroidota; class Cytophagia; order Cytophagales; family Cytophagaceae; genus Spirosoma; species Spirosoma sp. 209. The sequence continues at coordinate 909 of NZ_MVEC01000011.1, forward strand.
AACAGTTCGGCGCTGACCCCGACTGGAAACGCGTGTCGCAGCTTCCCGAATATGCCAATACCGTATCCAACATCATCCGGGTATTTCTGGAGCCGTCGCCCTACTCACAGATCTAGTCCCCGAACGTTAGTCAGAGCCGCGGCCCGGTGTCGGAAACAACACCCCGGTGGGGCTGCGTGACGGCAAAACAGGCACAGGGTGGCCAAGAGCCTACCCAGTTTATACACAGAACCCCAGATCAGCCGAGGCCGGTCTGGGGTTCTGTGCGTATGGGGAATACGGCGGTTAGGGTTTTACCAGAAACTGGTCCAGGAACAGGTAGCGGTCGCGGTGCTGTTCGGTTTCGGGGCGGGTCGTAACGTCGATGCGCATATACTGAGCCGGGGCGTTGGGTTTCAGCGCGGGCCAGTTGGGTAAACCTTTACCGTTCGGGTTACCGGTTTTTATAAAGTTGGCGAAGTAAGCCTGCATCGTTTCCGATACTTTATAGTCGTCGGGGGTCCAGGCAAATACCTTGTTGGTAGCCAGGTTCCCCATGGCGTATTCGATCTCGGCCGAGTGGACGGCTCCTTTGGCGGGAGGAACCGCATTGGGGGCGTTTCCTTTAACCACGCCACCCGCCAGACCCGGTGCTGCGTTGCCCATTTCGGGGGTCATGGCCGGGCGCGGACGGGCGTAGAAATAGCGGTAAACAGGCTTGCCTCCTCCCGTCTGGCTGTGCATATCGGCCCATTTCCAGGTGCTGTACCCGATAAAGCGGTCGCCAGCCAGATCGGTGGCTACCTGTTCTACATCGGCGTCCGACTGGGCAGCATACTGCTTCAGTGCTTCGTCGGCGCGGTCGTTGTACAGCTTCTGCACGGCTTTGGTGTAGTTTTCCAGGGTCGGATTTTCCCTGCCCATGAGGGCGCGGTAGTTCATCTCTTCCGAGTTCCAGCCTACCAGCAGGGGTACCTTGGCCTGCTCGCCGGCCGCGCAGATGGCTACCGGCGATTTCGGAAAGAAGTACCCATCGATCGAGGCCGAGAAACGGGGCGCGTCGGATTTGGCGGTAGCCTCCAGCACCTGCTCGGCCGACAGGGCCCGCAACTCCTTCAGCGATTGTACACCCAGCAGGCTGGCAAACCGGACCCCGCTCTGTTCGGCAACCGGCAGCGGAGCCGGGGGGAGGGTACCCAGTACCGACCCACTCTCTCCGATGGCACCGGCAATCAGGTTGCGCGACAGGGGCGACATCATCTGGGCGCTGACCGAGGCCGATCCGGCCGATTCGCCCGCAATTGTCACCCGCTTGGGGTCGCCCCCGAACGCGGCAATATTCTGTTGTACCCAGCGCAGCGCAGCCGCCTGGTCGAGGTAGCCGTAATTGCCCGATGAGCGGTTCGGCGACTCTTTAGTCAGCTCCGGGTGGGCCATAAAGCCAAAAGGGCCGAGTCGGTAATTGACCGTCAGGGTAACAATGCCCCGGCGGGCCATACTTTCGCCATCGTAGCGGGGCTCCGAGCCATCGCCCGCTATGAACCCTCCGCCGTAGAAGTAAACCAGCACCGGCAGCCGTTCGCTGGCCGACTTGGCGGGTGTCCAGACGTTGAGGTAAAGACAGTCTTCACTCATGCCGTCCGATCGGAAGTTCATATCCCCGAATACGGCCCGCTGCATGGCGCGCGGCCCAAACTTGGTCGCTGGCCTGACGTCGGTCCAGTTTTTTACCGGCTGGGGTTCTTTCCAGCGTAGCTCGCCCACGGGGGGCTGCGCAAAGGGAACCCCTTTAAAGGAGCGAATACCCGAGGCTTCGAGGGTGCCCTCCAGGGTACCGTTGGCCGTACGGACGCGGGGCGGAGTCGACTGAGCCAGGGCGGTCAGGCCAGTTTGCACAGACAGGAGAGAAAGAAGAATGAGTGACTTCATAGGATACATATATAATCTGAAAATGACTATATGATCTGAAACTACTTGTCATATAGGCGAGGGCATAGGCATCTGTGGGTTTTTTGGGTAAAAAACACCTACTTTACCCTGTTTACTAAAAAGCGTACCCACTCTATGAAACGGCATTACGTTTGGCTGATCGGACTCTTGATTAGCACCATTGCCCAGGCGCAGCAACCGCTCGCCCTGATCCCACAACCCGTCTCGGTACAGACCCAGCCGGGCACCTTCGCCCTGACGCGCTCCACCGCCATCCGCTACAACAAACCCGCCGGGCAGGCTGTTGCCGATCGGCTCGCCAGCCAGCTGAGTCGGCCCACCGGTTTTCCGCTCGGGGCGAAAGCGGGGTCGGGGAGCGGCATCCAGCTCAACCTGACCGAAACGCCCGATGCTCAGCTCGGCCCCGAAGGATACCGGCTCAGTGCTTCACCGAAGGGAGTTGTGATCACGGCCAACCAGCCGGCGGGGCTGTTCTATGGCGCGCAAACGCTGCTGCAGCTGTTACCCAAAGAGATCGAAAGTGCCGCGGTTACCCGGGCCAGCTGGGCGGTTCCGGCGGTTCAGATTACCGATTATCCCCGGTTCGGCTGGCGTGGCATCATGCTCGATGTGAGCCGTCATTTCTTCTCCAAAGATGACGTGAAGCGGTATATCGATGAGATGGCCCGGTATAAGTTCAACACCCTGCACTGGCACCTGACCGACGATAACGGCTGGCGGATCGAGATCAAAGCGCTGCCAAAACTAACCGAAGTAGGGGCGTGGCGGGTAGCCCGGGCCGGTCATTTCGGTGATCGGGCCGACCCGCAGCCGGGCGAGCCCGTGCCGTACGGCGGGTTTTACACCCACGACGATATCCGCGAGGTGGTTGCCTACGCGCAGGCCCGCAACGTAACCATCGTACCCGAAATCGACGTGCCGGGCCACAGTATGGCGGCTCTGGCAGCCTACCCCGAACTGAGCTGCACCAAAGCCGCTGTCAGTGTCAACCCCGGTACTCCTTTTGCAGATTGGTACGGTAACGGTACGTTCAAGATGAAGGTCGAGAACACGCTGAACCCGTCTGACGAAAAAGTATACGAGTTTCTGGACAAGGTCTTCACCGAAGTAGCTGCCCTGTTTCCCAACCCGTATATCCACGTCGGCGGAGACGAATGCTACAAAGGGTACTGGGCGCAGGACCCAGGCTGCCAGGCGCTGATGAAAAAACTCAACATCCGGCATGTAGAAGACCTGCAGGGCTACTTCATGAATCGGGTGATGAAGATTGTACAGGCTAAAGGCAAGAAGATGATTGGCTGGGATGAAATCCTGGAGGGGGGCATTGCCTCGGACGCTACGGTCATGAGCTGGCGGGGCATCAAGGGCGGGATCGAAGCGGCTCAGGCGGGCCATAACGTGGTAATGACCCCGTCGACGTTCGCTTATATCGACTACCTGCAGGGAGACCCTACCATCGAACCGCCCATCTATGCCAGCCTCCGGGCCAGCAAAAGCTACAGTTTCGAGCCTGTTCCGGATGGCGTCGATCCGAAGTTTATTCTGGGCGGGCAGGCCAACCTCTGGACCGAGCAGATTCCGACCCTGCGCCATGCCGAGTATATGACCTACCCGCGCGGCTGGGCCCTGGCCGAAGTCTACTGGTCGCCGAAAACGGCCAAAGACTGGGCCGGATTCGTACCGCGCCTGGAAGCCCACTTCGACCGGGCCGACGCAGCTGGGGTCAACTACTCTAGGGCCATTTACGACGCCATTGTTCGGACCAGTCAGAAAGACGGGAAACTGGTTGTCGAGCTGGAAAGTGAAGCGCCGGGTCTGGATCTGTACTACACCATCGATGATACCATGCCCGACGGCCGTTCGCCGAAGTACAGCCAGCCGATCACCCTGCCCGACGGACCCATCACCCTGCGCGTCATTACGTACCGGGCCGGCAAGCCCATCGGCCGACTGATTACCCTTACGCGCGATGCGATGCAGAAGCGGGTCGGGCGGTTCTAACGGCCGGATTCAAACAACAATCCGGAACCGGGCGTTATTCGTAGTTGATATGTCGACTAAACCTATTGGATGCTTGTCTGTCCAACGGGCAATTGAACACCAACTATAAGTAACGCCATGAAAACGAACCGAGTGATTATCCTGATGGCAGTTCTGACTGCCTTTATATTCAGTCATGTTGTAGAAGCACAGCAACGCCGTAAGTGGAGTCCGCAAGCAAAAGGTACCGCCATCGGGGCGGGCGTTGGCGGAGCCGCCGGGGCTATAATCAATAAGCGGAATCGGCTGGTGGGTGGTCTGATTGGTGGTGCGGCCGGTGCGGCTGGTGGGTATGCCATCGGTAAAGGCGTCGACAACCGCCGGAAAACCAACGCCCGCATTGCCGCGGCCGAACGCCAGGCGGCCGAAGCCCGTCGCGAAGCCGCCCTGGCTCGCCGGGAAGCGGCCGCAGCTGCCGATAAGCCCGGCGTGGTAACCCGTCCGGCTGCCGAGCGGGTAGCTGCCGTGCAGAAAGCACCTGTACCCGCCGTGGCAGGGGTAGCCGCCGGGGCCGGTCTGGCCGCCACCGCGTTCAGTGCCCAAACCCTGTCGGAGCCGTATCAGAACAACACCCTGTTCCTGCTGAACAACAACTACGGCGATCAGAACAGTGCCTATCCCAGCTCCGAAGTGCGCCGGAAAAGCTGGTAAACAGCTTGCCTTCTCCATGGTCCGTGAGGCCCACCCGGCCATATAGTGTTGCTGACGCGTGAATGGTCCGTGTCCTCACGGACCATGGAGACGATGTTTTTGATCGTACTGTCACTCCTCACCGTGGTCCGTGTCCTCACGGACCACCCAGCCGGATAGTATTGCTGATACATGAATAGTCCCACTACGCGTTCCGGTGCGGACACAGACCATGGAGAAAGCAATCTATTGTGAGATTAGTCCATATCAACCATTCCATCATCTAAATACACCAACGTCATGAAAGCATACGGATTTGTTCTACTCGTGGCCCTGTTTGCCAGCGGCTGCTCCTCGACCGATACGGTCAATATTCAGGATTTAAACCAGCAGTTTATCGGTGCCTGGAATAACAAGGATACCGAGAAAGTCATTGGTTTCCTGGCCGAAGATGTGCATTTCCTGCAGGGCAACACCCACTTCAAAGGGAAGTCGGAGGTCGCGCAGAAATGGGTTCGCGAAACCATGCCAACCCTGGCTGATCTGAAAACGAATGTAGTCAGCTCGGCCGCCGATACCCAGACCGCTTATGAAGCCGGTACCTACTCGGTCGATGTGCTGCCCGAAGGCCCCCAGCAGCCACGAGGCTACGGGGAGGGCAACTTCATCCTGCTTTGGAAGAAGGGGACCGACAATACCTGGAAACTCAACTACGCTCAGCTGGAGGGATTGCCGGTACAGGTGAAGCAGTAAAGGGACTGGTAGTCAACACAAAAAAATAACCCGGCTGGTCCGGGTTATTTTTTTGTGCGTTCGTTCTGGATGCTGGTTCGCAGGGTGGCGAAAAACTCCTGGCAATCGGCGAACTGCTCGGCGTCGCCATAGTCCGTTTTTTCCTGATTCCAGCGTTTGATGGTTCCGTTAAGCAGGTCGGTCAGGCGCTGACCGGGTTCGGGCTGCGCCTGGCGAAGTTTGTTTAGTTCCTGCCGAACGGCTTTGATCTCGTCGGCAATCCAGGCGCGGTTTGTGGCGTAGCGCACTTTCCAGGCGGCAAAGGCTTCGTCGCGCGCGCGGGTTTCGGCGGCCGTTGACGCCGACAGGGATGGGGCCGATGTTGTTGTGGCTGATGAGCCGGTTACCTGCGCCGATGCGGCCATCGACAGCATCAACAGGAACAGAAAAGAAAACAACCGAATCATGGGGGTTACGTCATTGAGTCAACAAAGAAACGCATAAAAGCGGGTAGGTAGTACGCCGTAACAACTTACCCGGAACCATACAGCCTAGCTAACCGAGGATTTGAATCCTAAAGCTATGGATGTAGTTATGGTTAGTTACGGTTATTCGAACCGTTAGGTGAAGGACTGATTGGTCAACTTACTACCGATAAATAAATTCGACTGCGTTTATCTGAGACTATGTTCAATTGTATACACGGTAACACGAACATATTTGTTTATTTGTAACCTATTTTATATTTACTCGATGTGGTATTTAGAATTTGTAGCTTGTAGACCTTGATTATGTCTACAAAGCTCAGTCGTTTCTTTGCTGCCTCCCGTAATTGTAAACCACGAAAATGTTGAAAACCAACCCTTAAACTTGATGAAGCACAAATACGTACTAGTACTCTTCCTGATTATTATCCAGTTCGGTTGTTCTAAGCGAGCCGTTGTTCGGTTTACTCAGAGAGCTCCTGAGCTGACCTCGGCCGATGTACTGACCGAAATTATGCTTGTCAACAAGGCGCCACGCATTGTGCTTCGTGTGCCAAATACGCGCAAAGGGGTTACGAATACGCAGGGAACAGGCAGTCACCAGTCCAATGTAATCAACCCCGTTCTGGTAAAGCAGGCTGGTAGCGGAAGAGCAGCTGCCAAAGTGCAGTACGTTGAATCGCAGTATGACGAGACGGCTTTGTATAACGCTATTGAGAAGCAGCTCTTCAAGGAAGGGTTCAGCGTACGAGACCGGGGGCTGTTCAACCAGGTACTCGATGATAATGCCAGCTTAGACTATTCGAAGATCAAAGAACTGACGAATACGGATTTGATTCTGGAGCTTGTCAGTTTAGAAAGCTCGGTCGGGTACCGAACGAACGTCTGTTATCTGGAGGCCGATGATGCGCCCAAAATTATAAACGAGTACCGCAACCAGGGGGCTTCGGTTGAATTCAAACTGGTACATGTAAAGACGAACGAGATCGTTGGAACCTACAAAATTCATTACACGCCCTGCCTGGAAGGGTGCCGGGGTATCTATACCAAAAAAGGTACTAATGGCACATTTATAAGTAGCTTCTGGTTAAGGCCCGGCGAAAAAGAGCAGCTTCAGAAGCTGAACCGAAAAGGATACGAAGATCTCGATCAGGATCGGTTGGAAGCCTTTATTACCGATGCTACCCAACAGCTGGTCAAAACAATGCGCTAATTTCTGAACCACACCTTATGAAGCAAACTCTACTAGCCACACTATTTTTTTTGGTTTTTCCGCTGGTTTTGTCAGCACAGGATGCCATTTATACAGCCAATGGAAACCGGATCAGTGATGCACAACTGACCGGTCTTACGGAAGATAAAGTAACCTTTACCGTTCAGCGGGACGGTAAAGCCAGCACATTCAACTTTCAGCGTGCCAATGTTTTGTTTGCGTTCAGTCGTACCGGTAACTTTCTGGTAATAAGCGAATTGAGTAGCGACCTGACAAAAGCCCAGCAACAACTTGGAGCGTATTTATCAGCACCAGTCAGAGCGGGTGACAGGGAGTATCTGATCAGGGCAGTTCCACTTACTGTCATTCCGGCCACTATTGCCTATGAGAGCGATGCTGTTGTAAACTACAAAACCGCCGAAGGTAAATCCGCATCCATTCCCAAGAGTGAGCTCGTAGGGATTCTTTACCAGGATGGACGGCATCTGTTATTACGGGAAGCCGCCGAGATCGCTCCTTTATTAAAGGACATTGGCGGGCAGATAAAAGGCGAGACCCTGGCCGCAAAACCGCAGCCAGCCGTACCTACAGCCAGCTCTCCGGAGCCTCTGCCCACGCCATTGCCCACCGCTCCGGCCGCGTTGCCCTCCGACGGCGCTGCAAAACCGGAAGCGGCTATCCCGTCGGGAAAAGTGACAGACAAGCCGTTGACGACCGAATCGGCGACTGATGTCCGAAAGCCGGCATTGACCGAGGGAGAATACCAGGGCTATCGTAAAAAAGCATTGCAGAAGGTAGACGAATTTGTCTCGTATCTGAATATCATCACCGATAAAAAGCTGCCCACCTACGAAAAAGATAAGGCTATCGATCAGGCAGCCAGACTGTTTATGCCAGCGGCTACTATCGCTGTTACCTCAACCAGCAAACCCGGAGCCCGCCGTTACCCCATTCGCGACTACCTCAACCGGCTTAAGCTCCTGCCTTACAGCTCCGCCCGGATCGAGTGGTCAGAAGTGCAGTATATAAAGGAACTGTCGCAGGCTGCCGACGGGAACTACTATGGAGTCATCACGGGCCAGCAAACATTTATCGGGTATGGCAGCCAGGATCAGGTACTCTACTCTGACGTAGTTCAGAAGAATGTACGGGTTAAACTCCAGTCATACGGATCTACGTCAGACGGGGTAAAAAGTATAAAATGGGATGTATTGTTGGGTAGTATCGGTGTAGCGCAATAAATCACTACGAACGTGAGGAAGGCATTACTCGTATGCTCATCTCTGCTGAGCGTGGTGGTACAGGCGCAGGTGCCAGAACACCCCCCATGTCGGCGATTAGAGGGCGTTATCGTCGATTACAGTACCCGCAAAGCTCTGCCCAGGGCCAATCTGTTCGTTAAACTGCCCGGGGGGCAGAAGAAGGTCAGCTCTAGTTCAGCACAGGGAAGATTTTCGATAAACGCTCCCTGCGAAGCAACGGCTATTGTCATAGAAAAACAAGGTTACCGTACGCAGGTGCTTCCTGTCGCTATCGTGCAGGCAGATACCCATACCGTGGTTGTTGAGGTCCCATTGCTGGCGGTAGAGCCGCCAGCCAAGGATCGGATCTACTTGCAAACCGAGCAAAAGTCGTATGTCCAGGCCAGCCGTTTCGTCGGAGCCGACCAACCAGACAGCATTGGGCAACATGCTGTTTTTGTGGTGAGCGATGCAATCCGTAAGACGCCGGTCGAGGGAAAGATCTGCTTTGTTTTTACGAAAACGGGTGAGCGTAAATGCCTGGATACAGACAAAGCTGGTCAGGCAGCCATCAACTTTAGCCAGGCAGATATCGTTGCCGTTGACGCCACCGCAGCAGGTTACCAGCCCTACGCAGGCAACCTGCTCGTTGAATCACTGAAGGGCGCGTCGACGAAACAAATAATTCAGCTGCAACGCGAGCTGACCCTGCTGACCGTCTGGGCAGGTAAAGCAGAACAAGGTACGCTTCTAGGAAAGGGTGTTCGTATCCCGCTGAAGAAGGTGACGGGGGCCAGGGGGGGCGTTTGGTTCAGTACGTATCAAGCCGAGCCGGGTTCGTATACACTGGTCGTGAAGCGTCAGGGGCAGATCCGTAGTGAAGAGATAGGCGTTAGAAGTGGCTTGACTGTGCTGTACACAGACCCGCTGAAAGCCACCGCCGAACTGGGCGTACGAACCGCAGAAACGGGAATAAAACCCAACGGGGCCCCTCCTGTATCGCGGCCTGCTCTGGTACTTCCGGATAGTATTCCGATGCTTTATTTTGAGCAGGGCAGTTATCAGTTGCGGGCCGATTCGCAGGAGGTGTTGAAACAGGTGGCTCAGTACCTGAAGACGCACCCCCATTACCGCCTGCAGGTGACTGGTCATACGGATAATGTAGGTAACGAGCGCCTGAACGAAAACCTGTCCGAATACCGGGCTGCGGTTGCCTTTACATTTCTGACCCGACAGGGTATTCCCGAAGAGAAGTTAAACAAAGCCGGAGAGGGCAGCAGAAATCCGATTTCACCCAACGATACGGAAGCCAACAAAGCACTAAACAGGAGGGTAGCCCTGAAACTTATTACCAATCAATGAAGAAACTCTACGCAGCAGGCTATTCTTTATGGATCAGCGCCCTGGTGGCTGGTATAACCGGTTGTCATCAGGACCCTTTTTTGCCCAAGTCGGCCATCCCGTTTGCCTGTCAGCTTAGTCAGTCCGTGACTATTGATGAAGACCTGCGGGATACCACTACCTATCAGTACAACTCATTTGGGAACGTAGAAAAGAGCACGTACCGCAGATGGGTCAGAGGGCAATTAATGATGAGTACCGAGCAGGTCTACGTATATACAGCGGATCATTACCTCACCTCTCAGGTGGAGCAACTGATAAGTCGTGACAACAGCGGCCGGCAAATAAAGCAAGTAAACGGCTATCTCTATACGTACGAAGACGAGCGGCTTCGTACGGTAAAAATCATTAATAACACAACGAACGTAACCCTTGGCTATCGGGACTATACCTACAACGGCGACAGACTGAAGACCTACACGCAAGCCGATGCCAACCGGGTTGTTACAAAGCGATATTCGTACGACGACACCGGGAAACTTTCTTCCTGCCAGGCGCCAGGATCGATCAGCTCTTATACCGTAGATAAGGGAAAAATTATAGCAGAAAGCCACTACGGTAATCCGGATAGTACTGACATACGCTATCAGTTTGACAATCGGGGACAGCTCGAAAAACAGACCGTCTATTCCGGATTCAGCCGGGTACAGTATACGTACACCTACGATAACAATCCCTACTGGTACCAGACGCAGCTGGGGCTGAGAGGCATCCCGGCGCTCGACTTAGGGGGGCACAGGCCGCTACATAACGTAAAGACAAGGACGTACCAACGCTACCAGAACGACAGGCTACTTGAGGAGCAAACCCTTGTCTACAACCATGCCTACAACAAAAACGGCTATTCGCTGGGCTACGGCCGTAGTGACGGAGCCCGTCAGATCAACTATTACACCAACTGCCCATGAAAAACAGCTTCTTCTATTTGGTAGTGGGCTTCTTACTGATCGGACTGCCGGCCGTAGCTCAGGATAAGTCGGCTAAGGTGTACATAGCCAAAGTAAGTAAAGGGGGCGCGTTAACGCCCCAGCAGATGAAGCGACGCAACGACGAGATTAAGTTTCAGGCTACCAACCGGATCAATAAAAACCTCGTCGACCTGCTCAACACCCTTACGTTTGATGGACTGGGTGATGCTGAACGCATTGCGTTAATGCAGAACAGCTTTTTACCTAGTCCGAACCAGATATTTAGTGGAGACGACGTAGTTATCGAAGATGATATCGATCCTACCCATACGTCGGCCGAGGGGGCGGTTGATGTAGATGTCGAGAAATACCTGCGTAACATGGACCTGTTCTACGTCAAGTCCGATACGCTGACCATCGCCTTTTCTCAGCTAATTGTCTCTGACGTTCAGGAGGGGAAAGACTACCCGTATGTGAAAGTGTTTTTCACCCAGACCTTCAGGAGTAAAAACAAACAGGTAGACAGGGCCTATCAACCCGTACGGCGGGTGGCTGAACTAAAAGCAGAAATTGTTGACGGCAAATGGCGAACGTTTATTACCCGTCTGGCCTTTCTGCGGCCGGGCGAAGCGCTCACTCAGCTTACCAACCCAACGATCCTGCAAGCTGACGGACCGAAAAAGCCCCTGGATAGTAAAGAGGTCAGTTTTCGCAAAGCCGACAATCCCATTGACTCGCTAACGGTAAAATGGGATAGTCAATGGTTGAGTGTTGTCCGATCGACCATTGATATGATACCGACGGGTTACTACCGACGGGGTATAACGACCAGCAAAAGCCAGGATAATATCAGCATAACCTTATCCAGAGAAGATCAGCAGCTTACGTTTCGCCGGATTGATGGGTCAACAGTAGGGTTTACGCAGGCAAGGTCAATCGTGGGGGATGAGAAGTTACGCCAGCGCAGCCGGCGCCGGTTGTCTGGCTGGCTTCAGGTGGCAACTGGGCTTGTATCGCTCGGTGCCAGCTATGCAGGTTATGCGTATCTCCAGAAGCAATATGATGGTTACAGCCATCAGGTATCGGCGCTCAATGCTGACTATGCGATCTGGCAAACGCTGGCGCAACGGCCCGATACCAGTCCGTTAGTAACCATGCCATTTACCTCCTATGCCCAGCCTGGTATCTACGCGGTCTATGGTGGAGGAGTGGCGGGTGGCGGCCTGCTCATCAATGGAATCCGATTATTACTGAAAGCCGGGAAGTAGCCAGGCGTAGTTGCAAACAACCCGCCGACCAATTACAGATCCACACGTCTATGCAGTTCGTTCTAAAAACTTTGTGGGCAACGGCCCTGCTGATCGTTAGTAGTGCTTTGGTTGCAAAGGGCCAATCGTTGGCTCTGTACTACGGTGATCCAAATGGGAGGCCAGAAGATGCCTTCGATGGTAACGTATTCCGATCGGGTACGGAGTATGGCGATGCCAGTATATATGCGGTTCTGAGTAATGGAGCCCAGTCTTTCCAGATAGCATCGCCGGGTGAAAATCTGACAAAAACCGTAACCTCTACCGGCTATTTTACAATTCGGCCAACGAGCAGCATCGTTATTGACCGGACCAGAATTCTCAACTTCACCGGCTCGGTAACGGGATCGGTTAGCATCAATGTCAAGACCCTGAGCATTTCAACCATCAGTGCCAACGTGGCTACAGAAGCAGTCCCCGGCTCAACGCTCACCATAACATACACGACCGGAGCGGGCACCTATCCTGTGGGGCTCGCTGCCGGCAAATTCAAGGCTCAGTTACTGGATGGTAATGGGGTTCTGTATGGTGATCTGTCAAACTCAGAAGATCAGTATACTGACGGCGAGAAATTTGGTTCCAGCCGGGGTGGTATCCGGTCTATCAAGGCAACCATTCCGGCCAGTGTACCTCCCGGTACATACCGGGTTCGGGTTGTTACCCAGGGCCTGATCTCAAATGTGCTGGGTACTGCCAGCGGCACGTTTGTAATCAGAACCAATACACTTGGTATTACCGCCGGTACCCTGGCTTCAGCGCCTGTTTGTGCGGGAAATACGGTAAGCATCCCTTTCACGACAACCGGGAGCTTTCCGCAGGGGAACCAGTTCAGGGTGCGGCTACTTACCTTGAATGGGACGCCTGTACAGGATTTCACCGAAACCAGTGCCACGTCGCCAATCCGGGTTACAATACCGGCTTCCCTGGCTGGTGGCGCGTATCAGTTTCTCGTTTTTAGCACGTCGACCTCTACTGTCAGTGCTCCCAATCTTATCAACATACGGGCCCGGCCAACGCTTATGCTATCGGGGGGCGGCAGCATCAACGCAGGTGCCAGAGCAACCGTGCAGCTGACGTTTACAGGTACACCGCCCTGGTCCGTTGGCTTCGTTGATTACAGTGCTGACCTGGCACCCACCTATGTACGAACGCTTACTTTTTCCAGCAGCAATGGTACCATCAACCCGACGCTTTTTTCCAGTTCGACAATTGACCGGCAATTCATAAAAGAGTTTAGCGATAACGGATGTGGTACCAGTGATGCCATAACTGGCTCGGCATTCGTTTCCGTAACACCCATAACGGTGACGACCAGCAGCCTGTCAGAAGCGTATTGTCCTGGTTCCGATATATCCGTTCCGTTTACCGTAAGCAGCCCATTGCCAGCCGACGCGGTATACCGGCTACAGATTTCGGATAGCAACGGCAATTTTCAGAATGCCCAATTTATTGGCGGAGTCGCCCGCACTAGTCCACTAAGTGCAACCATTCCTCAGTCGCTGCCGGCTGGCACGGGGTATAAACTGCGTGTTGTACTGCAGGAGCCGACAGTGCCAGGCGCTGTTGATTACACAAAAGCCATAAATCCAGTGCCCGGATCACTGATTGTCAGCCGACCCAATGCCCCCGGAGTGACGGATGTGTCGTTCTGTCAGGGGGCTTCGCTAAGTCAGCTCACAGCTACCGGTACGTCGTTGACCTGGTACAGCAACGGAGGGACTTCACGGCTGGCAGGGGCGCCAATTCCACCCAATGACCGATCGAGTCAGTATCAGGTAAGCCAAACCATAAACGGATGCGAAAGTGCGTTGGCAACGATCACGGTATCGATCAAAGCGCTGCCTCCGGCGCCAACCGTAAGCAGTGTGGCCATATGCCAGGGCGGGTCGGGGCAATTTTCCACGTCGATTCCGGGGGCGCTGTGGTACACTTCCGGAACCGGTGGTACCCCAGCCCCGCAGCCCCCGCTGCTGAACAGCCAAAATCCCGGTAGTCAGACGGTCTATGTAAGTCAGACTATCAACGGGTGCGAAAGCCCCCGGACGGCAGTCGTGGCTATCGTTTACCCAATTCCGCCTGCACCCGCTGTTCAGAACCCAAAAGAGGTATGCCAGTATGCCACGGCGAGTCCACTCGCGGCTACCGGCCAGGACCTGACCTGGTATGATCAGTCCGGTAAGCTGGCCGGAGTACCCGTACCCGAAACCTCCACGGCTGGTAGTAAATCCTATTCGGTTACCCAGCGCATAAACGGTTGCGAAAGCCCCCGATCTCTCGTTGAGCAGGTGGTGCGGGCTGCGCCGGTCAATCCGGTTGCCAGTTCGATACGCCTTTGTGTTGGCGAAAATCCACGTTCGCTTACGGCTACTGGCACTGCCATCCGGTGGTACAGCAACGGCACGGGCGGCACGGGCTCGCCGGCTCCGCCAGGCTATTTTACGGACGTAGCCAATGTGTTTACGTTCTATGTAACCCAGACTGACAACAACGGCTGCGAAAGCCAGCGTCAGCCTGTATCGGTATCCGTGGTGGCACCGCCTTCGGCCCCTACTGTCACGGCTAATCAGACGGTATGTCAGTTTGCCAGAGTAAATCCACTGTCTGCCGTTCCTGCTACCGACTTAGTCTGGCAGGGGCCGGGTATTGCAGGAACAACCGGTGTGGCGCCTACTCCTTCTACAACTGAACCCGCCACCTTCACCTATTCAGTAGCCCAGCGGGCCGGGAGCTGCATAAGCGCCTATACCACCATCCTGTTTACCGTTCGGAAGACGCCCGAGGCTCCTAAGGTAAATTCACCGGCGGCCTTCTGTATCGGACAAAGCAGTGCAACCCTTTCGGCGACAGGAGAGGGGCAGCTCCGCTGGTATACCAACGCTGGACGCATTGGCCCATCCCTGCCACAGGTATTGGTAAACACCCAACAGGCCAGTACAACAACCTACTACGTCACCCAAACGGATGCTTTCAACTGCGAAAGCCCTGGTAGTGCCCTAACCGTTCGGGTGTCTGCCAAAGCCACCGCCCTCCTGACCGGCGACAGCGTAATCTATGCCGGTGACAGTACCGCAATCCGGGTGCGGCTTACGGGCGATGGTCCCTGGTCGTTCACGAACTGGAATAGCAACGCTATCAACAGCAGCGACTCTATCTACGTCAAGTGGGAAAAGCCAATGAGTACTCGTACGTACACGATCACCAATTTGACCAGTGCCTGCGGAAGGGGAGATATCCTGAACAGCTATCGGCTTTCGGTCATGACGCCCCTGTCGAATCAGGCTTCACTGGAGCCGCTGGACGTCAATGCGTACCCGAACCCAACTACGGGTAGTGTAACAGTAAGCTGGAGCGCGGCTATGAAACAGGAGATACGCCTGCAAATGATCAACGCCCAGGGTCAGCTGATCAGGCAGATAACGCGACAGGCTACCAGCGTATCGCAAACAGAACCGTTTCCGCTCGGGAGCCAACCCACCGGTACGTATATACTGCGCGTCATTACGCCCAAAAATGGGATAGTTACGCGGGTCATTGTCAAGCAATAAGAGCTCGACTGTTTTTAATGCTGCCTGATTGTCAATTTACCTGTAAATACCAATCAATAAAACCTCCACAAATATGTTAAGCTTTAAGCAATTTGACTTCCCACCTGGTCAGGATTTTGTTCCATCAAAAGAAACGAAAAATTTTTGGCTGTACACAAAGAAAAGTAAACGTACGTTCAGTGGTGTCGTACTTCCTGGTTTGTTCGAAACAGTCGGGTATCCCACACAAATGCTGGCTTTTTTCGCTATACTTCTCCTGGAGATAGTGCCAACAATTTATGGAATAGATCAGGGGGTTTTGTGGCAGGCAATTCTTGCCGCTATTTTTATAGATATATTCCTCGCTGTAGTTTCCCATATATGGCATGATA
Source organism: Spirosoma sp. 209 (assembly GCF_002006735.1). Lineage (NCBI taxonomy): Bacteria > Pseudomonadati > Bacteroidota > Cytophagia > Cytophagales > Cytophagaceae > Spirosoma > Spirosoma sp. 209. Next base: position 16,711 of record NZ_MVEC01000011.1, read on the forward strand.
GCATATGTCGCTATCGAAATGAATTGGTGAACACAGATGAGCCTGTACTCAAAGAAGCATTGAGAAGAAAGATAAATCGTTGTCTTTGGTATACATACTTTTTCTATGTTTTGATTTTAATATCAGGTATTCTGAAGTTCTATTTTTTTTATGACGCGTATATGACTCCAGATGCTATAGCTGGCGCAGTTCTGGTATGTTATTTTTTAGGCGCTTTACTTCACGTAGCCTATACGGGTTATTTTCTGTACACGTCCCGATTCAATTACAAAATTCAGTCGGAGTATAGCCGGTATGTAGAGTCGGGTGGTGTAAAATTTAAAGACCAAACTGGTAAAGTTCCACAACCCCTCTTTCAGGATGGTAATACATTTCAGGTAGAACCAACGTCCTCAGGCAATCATCATATTTTCCAGGATGAAAACGGACGTCCTTTCTTGGAGACCAGTGGGGTGCTGACTGATAACGAATTAGCGAACCTAATTGTCAGACAGTCATACAATGTACAGGGGCTGGTAGCCCGAGTCGGGTTGAAGCGTCAAATGGAAATTTTACAGACCAATTAACTTTCAATATGAAAAAATTTACGAATCTGTTGTCGCTATGCCTTGTCGTAATGTTCCTGTCCGATGGCTGTAAAGGTGATCGTGCAGGGCAGGGACCAGATAGAAGTGGACTGAAAATAATAATGATGGATTCTCTGTCTGTGCAGGAAGAAGACGATGGCAGACGATTACCTGAAAATATCCGTGATTTATGTTCCGTGCTAATTTCGGAGACCAAAGACTGCGATCGTATTTTCATTCTCGATCCAGTGATTACACGCCTGGACTTGAATAAAACAATCTCTCTCAAGACAGCTATAGAGAAGGGAGGGGCAAAGAATGTTGAAAATCCTAATGTAATTGGTAAACTCATACAAAAAAACTTTGACGAGATAGAGGTTCCGCGAGAGTTTACTACGCGTCAGGCTAGCAACATTAATGCGGAAGCATTGATCAAAAAACTTTCTACAACTGAGTCTGTCAACGACTCAATTCTGATAGTGAATGAAAATTCTTCTCTGGATAAATATGAGTTGAACGGAAAGCAGTATAAAGTATTTACGAGTATGGAAGAAGTACGAACTAAAATCAGTTCTCTCCTCTGCCAGAACGATAAGACTAATTTTACTATTTTTATTAATCCTCCACTGCTTAATACTAGTATTTCAATTGTACCGAAACCTGTCGAACCACCAGTATATTCTCCCAAATCCGCGTCTCCTCGTTTTACAAAAAGACAAATCAGCTCAGGCGGAGGAGACCTGGTGATGGTAAAAGGTAGTGAAGGGTGTGATGTATGCACCCGTTACTACAGCGCGGTCGATAATGCAGGGCGCATCCGGCAGATTACAGAGAAGAATTCAACGAACTGCTGCCCCTGTGGGAAGGATATCGTACTGCGAGGAAGAACCTACCGTATGAACTGCGATGATACAGGTGGTAACAGGCTTGAATCTGTAGACTAAAACTTATAAGTAACTCCACACCAAAACCCTTATAAAAATGGATTTCAAAGATCAGATTAAACAGCTGGGCGACCGGGTTGCCCGGCTGAAAGACTCTATCCAGACCGAAGAAGCCACCAAAACAGCGTTGATTCTGCCCTTTTTGCAAACGCTGGGGTATGATGTATTTAACCCCCTGGAAATTGTACCGGAATTCATCAGTGATATCGGTACCAAAAAAGGCGAGAAGGTCGACTATGCAGTTATGCGGGAGAGTACCGACGGCAAACCAGCAGAGCCCTGTATGCTGATTGAATGTAAGCACTGGAAACAGGCGCTTACCCTGCATGATAATCAGCTACTACGTTATTTTCACGTTACGAAAGCCCGGTTTGGCGTGCTGACCAATGGTATCGTTTATCGGTTCTACACAGACCTGCAGGAGCCCAATAAAATGGACGAGTCGCCATTTCTAGAGGTCAATCTGCTGGATCTGCGCGATAATCAGATTGAGGAACTCAAGAAGTTTCATAAATCATATTTCGACGTTGAAACGATTATCTCTACAGCCAGCGAACTGAAGTATACCGGCGAACTGAAAGGCCTTATTCAGCAGGAAATGGCCAGCCCCTCAGATGCTTTGGTGCGGCACCTGGCCAGACAGGTATATGGCGGTACACTTACGGCTAAAATGATGGAGTATTTTACGAATCTGGTTCGTAAATCATTTCAGCACACGTTTTCGGACCAGATCACCGATCGGTTAAAAACGGCTCTGGGTCAGGAGGAAATAGCGGTTTCGCAACCTGTTTCTCTCGAAATCAGTAGTACGGTTGTTCCGGATGAAAAGAAAGGACCAATGGTCGTAACAACGCAGGAGGAACTGGAAGGATTTTATATCGTGAGAGCCATTCTGCGAAGTAATATCGATGCCAATCGGATCGTCCACCGCGATGCCCAGTCCTATTTTGCCATTCTGCTCGACGACAATAACCGAAAGCCGATCTGTCGGCTACACCTGAACGGAAGTAAGAAATCGATTACTCTGTTCGATGAAAACAAAGCTGAACAACGTCATGAGATCAGCAGCATAAATGATATTTTTCTACATAGCGATGCGCTGCTAAAGTCCCTGTCGGCCTATGAGTAGGCAATGACCTGATCTCTTAGTCTGATTTCCACACCAAAAATCGTCAGCCATGGTTCGATTAATTGTTGTTCTTGGCCTGCTTGTTTCTGGAAACCTGTCATTGGCACAGGTTCGCGTGCGTGGGTACTATCGGGAGAACGGCACTTACGTACCACCCCGTGAGCGTACCCGGCCAAATCATACCAGTATCGATAACTACAGCTATCCGGGTAATTACAATCCGAATACGGGGCGTATTACGGGAGGTCCGTCATCAACCTCCTACGCAACGGCTCCAGTCGTACCCGCCAGTCCCGGGTATTCTACCTCTGGTTCTACGAAAGAACCTATGCCCGCAAGGCCAGTAGGTGACGGTCAGCTATACGCCGAAACAGAAGCTAATGCTGCCTTGAGAGACAGGGCGAGTTATAAGGCTCCATCCATCTATGTGATCCCTAAAGGAGCCGTTGTTAAGATAGCCTTGTACGACGATTATTATTACCGGGCTGAGGTCAATGGTCGTAGCGGTTATATCTGTATCTGTCAGGTAAAGAAAACGGTCAGAAAGTTATGACCAGAGTGGCTTAACCTTAGCGGTGGCCTGTTCAGGGCGCATCACAAAAGAATACATCTCGTAACCGATGCAACCACAGACTGAACACGCAGGCCGCCTGGTATAGCCAGCAAAAAAGCCGGTCCCAGCTGGGACCGGCTTTTGGCCATTCAGTATACAGACTATTACGCGAAACGCAGGAATCGTTTCATGCAGGAGTAGCAGATATAGTATTTGGTGGGTAAGTAGCCGAGTAACGTTCGGACAAGGGCGGGTCTGGGAATACGCTCGATCGAATGCGTTTCGCCACAAGCCGGACAGCGGCTTTTGAAGACAGGGCGATAGTACAGCAACGGCAATACGAAGACCGCCAATGCGACCGCACCGGCTAAAAAGATAAGACTCATAAGGTGAATAGTGTTTGAGGAAGAACTAGACAAATATAAGTTTTATAATTAGCTGATATGCAATCTATTGGTTAATATTCTTTGAATATTATAAACATATTGGCTAATAATTCACATGTAGTTACATGCAAATCAAATCTTACTATTCTGTAGGTTATACTCAGCCTGTAATTTGGTTATTACTACTCAACTTAACACATATAGTATGTATTGATAGGGCAGGGCTGTATGTCAATCAGGCTAGCGAAACAGCTACAAAATGAGGCTGAAACAGACGCTCAATACGCTGGTTCATGAGCCAGTTTCCGGTCTATACCGACCATGTTATGTCCGGGCTGGCTGCGCATCTGCCGGCATCAGTGCAGCACAGCGGGTAGGATAAACTCTTCCATCATTCGGTCTACCTGCGGGTGCGCGTAGGGGGCGTTGTAGGCGGTGGCGGTGACGACCACGACCAGCGGCAGATCGGTGAACACGTAGATTTTGTTACCCCCGTTTCCGGTGCAGTAGTACGTCTCGTAGGCCTTACCTCCGACGGTGAAGGTCCGGTTCCAGAACAGATACCCGTAATACTCGTTGGTTCGACCGGGAATCGCTTTCCGCCGGGTAAAGGTTTTGGCGACCCACTCGGCGGGTAGGAGCTGCTGGCCATTCCACCGGCCGCCGTTTTTGTATAGCTGACCGAACTTGGCAAAGTCGAGCGCGTTCATCTGAATACCCCCTGCCGTATTAACCACCTGCTGGGGCGTGTATTGCCAGCTATACTCCCGGATGCCCAGGGGCGAGAATAGCTTTTGCTTCGAATAACGATCCAGACCGCCCGGCACTACCTTGTGCAGCACATCGCCCAGAACCACTACCCCGGCCGTGAAATAGTGCCAGTCGCCCCGAAATTTCGATGGCGTAACGGGCAGGTCGAGCGCAAACGTCACCCAGTTGGGCGCCGGGTACATGTTCTCTTCGTTACCCGGTGAGTCCATCTCGTTATCGTTGCCGTCGAAAGCCGAACTCATCGTCAGCAGGTCGGCGAGGGTGGTGCGGGCTTTATCGGTCGAATAATGTTGGTAGGCTTTCAGGTCGTAAAAGTCGGCCAGGGGCTGCTGTTCGTGTTTCAGGTATCCCTCGGCGATTGCAAGTCCGGTCAGGGTCGATGCGAAAGATTTGCCCACTGAGCGGACATCGTGGCGGGTCGTTCGGCTGGCTCCGTTGAAATACTCCTCGAGCAGGAGTTTCCCGTTCTTCACGACGACGACGCTGGTAATATGCCGGAATACGCCTGCCTCGATGTTTGCTTTCAGGGTTTTGATGCGACGCGTATCCAGCGAGTCGGTAGATACCGGGAGCCCGGCATAGGGTTCGGGTACGGCCAGCCGGATACGGGTCAGGTCAATAACCGGCTTTCGTTTCACGATCAGGGTCAGCTCGCCGGTGGCTATCGGCTGGCCTGTTTTCACGCCAGCCAGGTTTACGTACGGACTGATCACTAGCCGAAACCGGTGCCTGCCGTCGGACAGGGCACTGTCTCCGCCGTTCTGCATAAACCGGTTCCAGGCCGACTGGCTCCACCAGCGACCCTCGCGTTCGTTATCGACCAGAGGTTTGCTCAGGATCGTTTCCTCATTTTTTATCCGGGCATAGGGCGCGCCCGGGTGCAGGTTGGTCTGGTAGATGAGCCGGTTATCGACGTAGAAGGCAAACTGGTAGTTCCCCACTTTGGTGAGGGAGTCTGCGCTGAGGGTAGGGGCCAGCGGATGCAGGTAATTGGTCAGGGAGCTGGCCATGAAAACCGTCATGAACAGATTGCTCCGGTTGGTAAACTCGTGGGTTTTCAGAAAGTCCGCTGGCTTCAGGGCCGCGACCGGTATGTCGGTGGCTGTAAAAACGATCGTGCCCACCTGAGCTTGATGAAGCCCCGGGCTAATTCCCTGGTCGTTGACAAATGAACCCGGTTGGGCCTGTGAGCCCAAATATGTAAGCAGAAATAAAGGCAGCAGCCAACCGTATCGACCCGACATAATGCGTTGTGAGGATAAACAATGCCCCAAAGGTGAGCAAACCGCCGGTCTGGAAATAGAACAGAATTAACCTGCCCGGTCTAGCATGCCAAAAGCTTTCGGTAGTGGGAGGGCGTAAGCCTGTACTGCTGCCGGAACGACCGGATAAAATGACTCTGATCGGAAAACCCGCAGGCTAGTGCTACGTCGGTCAGGGCAATGTCCGGCATGAGCAGTAGCGGCATCGCCTGCTGAAGCCGGATCGCCCGCAGGTAGCCCCCAAAATGGCAGTGGAAGTAACGGGGAAACTGGCGGCAGAGGTAAACGGGATGCAGGCCTGTCTGGTCTGCCAGCTGCGCCAGTGTCCACGGTTCATGGGGAGCGTCGTGGAGTAAGTCCCGGAGCTGGCTCACCCAGGCCGGTTTCTGGCGATCAAGCCTGACCGGTGATGACTCGATCTCGCTGAGAAGCTGCACCAGCAACGCATCGACAGCCAGCTTTTCGTGGCCGTCCTGCAACTTCGTTTCCTTCAAAATGGCGTACATGAGCGCTTTCAGCCCCGGATCGGGCAGGTTGAGGCTGCCCTGTACACGGGACGTATCCAGCCCGTGGGCGTTGAACCAGTCGGGCGTAATTTCGACATGGAAGCCGCGTGTATATCCCCTGGGCTTGGTATTGTAGTGGGCCTCCTGCCAGTGGTGGAACAGCAGGCTCCCGGCGGTGCAATGGTGCGTGTCGGTACGGTTGCCTTCCAGCACCCGACCCGCCAGAACAAAGGTAAAGTAGGCGTTTTCGTGGTAATGCCAGTCGACCCGATCGTGGGTGTATTCGGTATCGGTCAGCGTCAGGCCGCCCAGCGTCACCAGCTGGTTCGTCAGGCCGTAATACTGTCCATTCCGCAAGGCGTTCATAGGAGGCTGACAGGGAAATAGGATCGAATACGCCCCATTGTCGCTGCTAAGGTACACGGAACGGATCAATAACCGCAGTTTAGGAAGACAACCCGACCGCCGAACGGCCCTATGCCGTACTCAGCAGGGCTGATAGGCCGCTGCCCGCACAACGCTCCCTGTCGACAAACGCAGTTGGGGGCATTATACGGGCAGTGGGTTATCCTGAAGAAACAGCCGAACTCAATTCCACAACTGGTTGGCCGCCGTCAGAATGATTGGCTCTCTATCCGTCACGACGATGGTTTGCTCGTGCTGTACGGCCAGACTATTCCTGGCGATCAGGGTCCAGCCATCGCCTTTCTCATGGGCATACGACGCTTTGGTAGACAAAAACGTCTCAATCGCCACCACGGAATGCTTTTTGAAATGTGCTTTGTTGGACCGGTCATGGTAGCACAGGATTTCGTGGGGTTCTTCGTGCAGGCTCCGGCCGATGCCGTGCCCGGACAGATTCTTAATGACCCGGTATCCGCTTCGTTTCGCTTCTGTTTCGATAAAGCGACCGATTTCAGCGATCCGCACCCCACCCCGGATCCGGCTAATGGCTTTGGCCAGAATCCGTTTGGAGGCTTCGACCAGATGACCGTGCTGATGAATATCCCGCCCCAGCACAAACGAGCCACCGTTGTCGGACCAGTAGCCATTCAGCTCGGCCGATACATCGATATTGATCAGATCCCCTTCCTGAAGAATCCGTTTCGCAGAAGGGATGCCGTGACAGACTTCATCGTTTAAACTGATACAGGTCCAGCCCGGAAAGCCGTAGGTCAGTTTCGGTGCCGAACGCGCCCCGTACGATTCCAGCAGTTGCCGCCCGTACCGGTCCAGCTCCAGCGTCGACATGCCCGGCTGGGCGTACGCCTGCATGCGTTTAAGCGTTGAGCCAACCACCTGGCTAATCTGCTGCATGCCTATCCATTCTTCCTCGGAGGTCAATGACATAACGTTCGGTTAAATAGTCAATTTCTGGCGAAAGTAAGCCCTGCAGCCCGTTTTCACACCAGGTAAAAAACACCGACGCATCAGTAAGGCCGATCAGCCATAGTCAGGACAAAATGATATCGTCACAAAACGAACGCGACCATCGACGCCAGAATTCCGCTGTTGTGCTCCCGTGGCGGTTCGTTGAAGATCTTACACCTGATGATTTTTGATTGGGGGCCGAAGTAGAAGCGATATAAGGCGGGCTACTGGTAGGACAAATAATAACGACAGGCCAGCTAATGAAATATGCATCCCTCTGCAGAACGGATCGTAGGCAGAGCTGACCATTCTGAAACGTGGAAAGTGGAAATTTCCAAAATGCTAAAGGGCGGGGTCAATACAGGGAAATACTTGCCTTTATGGGAGGTGTTTTCCTGTATATTATTGATAATTAGTAGATTAATATAAAATTCGAGTGCAAAAAGAGTATATATAGTTTTATTGTATAAATACAGTAAAAGATATAAATATATAGGTAGATATGTCTATGCTAAAACTTTGTTACATATTTGTTACGAGCTTGTCAGAGCTGCTTACATAGGATTATGTAAGTGTGTTTATATAAATGTTGAGGAAAATGGCAAACAATGATATTAAAGAAACAGTGCAAGCGGGACCTACAAAAAGGTTCTTCGTGGAAATGATAACAAGAGATATAGAGCTACAAGACTCAATCCTTGACTTGTTAGACAATTGCGTAGATGGGGTCTTGCGAAGTATACGGGGTCAAATAGTTAAAGAGAAGCCATACGAGGGATTTAAAGCTGAAATTATATTTAACGAAAAAGAATTTATAATACGAGATAATTGTGGAGGCATACCTGAAAGCGTTGCAAAAAATCAGGCTTTCATGCTGGGTAGAGCAAGTAAAGTTGATGATAGTATACCGACAGTAGGTATGTATGGTATTGGCATGAAGCGAGCCATCTTCAAAATGGGGAGGTCTTGTAAAGTCATATCTGAAACAAGCGATAATGCTTTTAAAGTTGAAATTACACCTGAATGGATGAGTAATGACAACGTGTGGGAGTTAGAGTTAGTACATACAGATAAAGTCGGTAAAAATGGGACAAGCATCCATATAGAGAATTTACTGCCGAATATCTCAGAGCTATTCAAGAAAGATAGGCCTATTTTCGAAGATTTACCTAGGATAATAGCTCAACATTATAGTTTTATCATTGAAAAAGGGTTTACTGTTTATGTTAATGGACACGAAATAAAACCCAAAAAAGTGGGACTACTTGTTTCTCCTGATGGAGAGTTCCAATCCCGGTCTTTAACTCCATACATATATAAAGGAAATTTAGATGACGGTTTAATGGTTTCTCTTGCAGTTGGTTTTCACAAACCCATGATAGATAGTGATGATTTAGATGAAGAACAGAAAACTAGACGTAGTTCAGCAGATGCGGGTTGGACTATAGTGTGTAACGATAGAGTTGTATTGTATAATGACAAAACAATTCTGACTGGATGGGGAGAGGCTGGAGTTCCATCTTATCATACACAATTTATTGGTATATTAGGTATCGTATTTTTTAACTCAAATGATGCAAGTAAATTGCCTCTAACTACAACTAAAAGAGGTGTAGAGACTTCTTCCAAAAATTATCTTTATGTGAAAAACTATATGCGGGAAGGATTGAAAAAGTTTACTGATTATACTAACTACTGGAAGGGAGAGAAAGAAACACAGAGGGCTTATGCTGAGTCAGCTAAGGTTGTTGACTTTAAAGAATTAGTGAGTGCGGATGCTAACAACATGTGGACAAGCATTCAGAATAGAGCAAAGGAGAAGAAACTTAATTTACCTCTGATGAGACCTGTATTAAACGATCCCTTAACTCAAATTAAATTTTATAGAAAAATTAGTGAAATAGAGAAAGTTAAGTTGTCATTTTATGAGTCTGATAGTGATGCTAAACCATCAGATATTGGAGCAGCTTGTTTTGACTATTTTTTAAACCGTCAGTCTGGCAATGAGTAGTGGAGGATTTGTATTTTATCATCAACGACAAAACAAAGCCGTTGAGCGTCAATTGTTTATTGATCTACTCGTAAAGGTAAATAGATCACTACCTATTAGTGAGTACTCATACGTAAGTTTTGGGGGAACCTATTTCGAGGATTTTAAACTAATGCACTCGTATTTTGACAGTATGAATATGTTTTCTATCGAGTCAGAAAAAATAGTTTACCAACGTCAACTATTTAACACTCCATATTCATGTATAAGTGTTAACAATACGGTAAGTAGTTCATTCATAACTGATTATAATCAAGATGCGAATAGTATTTTATGGCTTGATTTCGCTGACTCGAGAGCCCATAGAGAACAACTCGGAGAGTTTGAGTCTTTTTTAACAAAGGCTTGGTCTGGTGATATAGTTAAGATTACTCTTAATGCTAACCCCGGAGCACTTGTTGATGGTAGTCAAACAAACAAAGTAACTGGTAAACGCTACTTGGCTGATGAATTAAATCAGGCTCGGTTAGATAAATTGAAAACAAGAATCGAAGATTTCCTGCCAAAAAATGTCACACCAAATGACATGAAAAAGGATTCATATCCAGCACTTCTTCACAATGTTATAAAGTACGTATCATCTAAGGCAATGGCGTCTAGACCAGATTCCACGGTTTTTCAACCACTTACATCATTTTATTATTCAGATTCAGGCAATCAAATGATGACTATGACTGGTGCTATATTGGAGGAAGAACGAGTTAAGAGTTTTATAGATGAAACCAAGCTAGCGAATTGGAATCTGTCAACTTTAGAATGGGGCAGTTGTAAGAAAATTTCTGTTCCTCCTCTCACTTCAAAGGAGAAATCATTTATAGATCAAATGCTCCCAAATAGTAGTACTAGTGATATTATTGATGCTTTAGGCTTTTCTTTTGCAGAGGACGATAAATTAAACCAAGAGATGGTTGAAGGATATAGACAATATTATCGTTATTATCCATCTTTTCACAAAGTGACTTTCTAAAGATACTTTCGTATTGTACTTAGAACATGTTCCGCAACAATTGGACTTACACTGTTCCCTATCTGTCTAAAGCTGTGCCATTTTGTGGGATGAAATGAGAACCAATCTGGAAACCCTTGTAGTCTAGCGGCTTCGCGTGGATTAATTACACGAGCTTCAGAATAATGAATAGGCCGTACCGCTTGAAAACTGCCTTTTTCTCTACTAGTGCCAGCTCGTATTGTAGGGCAGTAACCTAGAGGATTCAACCTTACAGACTTTGAGATATAATCCTGTTGACCAGGTAGTAAACTCGAATACCTGGCTGCGACTTCTTTACTATGAATTGTTCCTAAAAAACCAGAAACTTCTTTACCTTGGTGAAGGCGCTTAATATTATATGGAGATCCAACACCTATTGGTATACGGTCTAGTACAGATTCTATAAAACGTCCTCCAACGTTAATATCTACCTTTTGCCAGCTACTTTTCTCGTCTTGCCACGCTGGATCGGTGAAAGTGGGCAAGCCAATAAGTGCTTTCTCAACCACTGTCAATTCAGTTGATGAATCTGGCTTAAAATGACTAACAGATAAAGCATACTTGTATTTTTTGGGATTGTAGCCAACAAAGAAAATTCTGGTACGCGAGGTTGGTGCACCGTAAAGGTTAGCTTTAATTGAGATGGGCTCCAAAAGCTCGTATTCATCTTTGATCCAAGAAAATGCATTTTCTCTTACAAGGTCGTATCTTCTATGCATTATTCCAGGTACGTTTTCCGCTACAAAAAAACTAGGTTTGGTTTCGTGTACCAGTCTGAAAAAGTGGTTGAAAAGATCATTTCTTATGTCATCAGTATTTCTAGGTCCGATGACGCTAAAACCTTGGCATGGCGGCCCACCGATTAGTCCATCTAGCTCACCCTCTAAGAGCCCAGATGCATCCAATAATTGCCTTCCTGAAAGCGCAGAAACATCTATTGCGAGATGAGAAGTGTTTGGAAAGTTGACAGCATGCGCGTTGATTGCATACGAGTCTATTTCGACTGCTGAAGAAACATTGAATCCGGCCCTGGCTGCACCTAAGCTCAAGCCTCCAACGCCAGCAAACAAGTCTATAACTTTAGGAATGTTATTCATAAATGCCCAAAGTTCGGAAATATTTGAACAACTAAAAGTGTAGTTTAAATTTAGGATTAAGTTGGCTGATAACTGACTGCCACTTAACGCATTAATTGACAGCTAGTTATTAGCCGTGTATTAAAATAATGAATTGAAGTAATTAATCCAATTTAACAAAATCCATCGGTTTTGACGTAGAAGCGGAAGTAATGAGCCAATAAGTAATAGCCTGTATAAAACACTTTATTACTTATTTTAGCTGCGAAGTCGGATTAATGATGCAGTTTGTCAGTAAACGACTTCTCTAGCCACCCGCTCCTCATTAGCTTTACCATAGTAGCGGACGTGCTTAGTAGTGGTATGGCCGAGCATAGCGTCCACGCTTTCCTCTGACACACCGAGCTCATTGAGCATGAGGTTAGTGAAGGTTTTGCGGGCCACCTTAACAGTTAGTTTGGTTTTGATGCCTGCCAGGTGCTGAGTTTGCTTTAACCAGTCGTTAAAGCCGGAGTTACTGATTTTGGGCAGTTTCTCCACGCTGCCATATTTGGCAAATCCTGTGTTGGCTTCGTCGCACAAATAGACGTATGCGCTTATGAATTGATGGGTGAGATACCTACTTGGCGTTGTTGGCTATTCTGTTGGCTAGCCAAAACAAAAAACGGGTTAAGCGTATGGCTTAACCCGTTGTAATGAAGTGTATTATCTGGTGCACTCGTAGGGATTCGAACCCCAAACCTCCTGATCCGTAGTCAGGTGCTCTATCCAATTGAGCTACGAATGCATTTCCCGTTGATTGGGAGTGCAAAAGTAGGGAGAAAAAAGGCGTCTGTCAACCTATCGGCCCGAAAAATTTGCTTTCCGCTTCATCAGAAAGGCACCAATCCCCTCGGCAGCATCGGCCGAGCGACCCAATGCGTCCTGATTTTCAGCTTCCTGCTCCAGCTGGTGGTCGAGGTCCGAATACAGCGATTGATTCAAAACTTTTTTCAATGCTCCAATCGCGCGGGTAGGGGCGGTGGCGTAATAGCCCACCACCTCCGCTACGGCTGCGTCGAGGCTAGCCGGGGGAACCGAGCGGCTGACGAGGCCGATCTGGGCCGCTTCGGGGCCGTAAACGCGTCGGCCGGTGCTGCTCAGTTCAAAAGCCCGCTGCGGGCCCACCAGACGCGGCAGAAAGAACGTAGAACCGGCGTCGGGCATGAGGCCGATGTTGATGAAGATCTGGCTGAAATAAGCCTCGTCGGTGCAGATAACGACGTCGCAGGCCAGGGCCAGCGAACAGCCCGCCCCGGCCGCTACGCCGTTGATTCGCCCCACAACGGGTTTGGGCAGGTTGCGGATGGCCCGGATCATGGGGTGATAGCCGTTCCGCAGCGACTCGCCCAGGTTCATCGTTCCGCCCGAGGCTGCCGCGCTGGCGAACCCTTCTTTCAGGTCGGCACCGGAGCAGAAGGCTTTGTCGCCCGCGCCGGTCAGCACCACGACCCGTACGCGGTCGTCGGCCCCGGCGGCTTCCATGGCGCTGGTGATATCCCGGATCAGACCGGGGCTAAGGGCGTTGTAGACCTGGGGCCGGTTGAGGGTAATGCGGCAAACGCCGTCGGCCAGTTCGTAGAGCAGTGTATCGTACATGATCGGTAAGGGTTAGTCAGGATACTACTAGATAAACCAGAATACGGCCAGCAGGCTGATGGCCACCCCCAGCGCCAGCCCGGCCAGGATCTGCCCCGGCGTATGGGCGTTGAGCTTGAGCCGCGCACTGCCCACCAGGCCCGCCAGCAGCACCAGCAGCAGTAGCGGAAAAAACAGATCGGTCAGGCTGAACTTCAGCATCAGCCCGCCAATACCGCCCAGTACGCCCCCCAGCCCGACGCCGTGGGCGCTGATTTGCCAGTACAGACTGATCAGCCCGACCAGCAGAATCGATACGGCAATACTGCCCAGCAGAATTGCTATTTCGGGCGCTACGGTCGAGACGAGCTGCATCCGGAAGGCAAACAGATAAGCCACAAAGGTGTAGATGAGCGCCGTCAGAAAATAGGGCAGCCGACGGTCGGCCAGGGTTTCGAGCTGCAGGCTGCTGACGTAGCCCGTACGAACCAGATAAACGATCAGCAGCGAGGGCACCGCAAAGGTGCCGATGAAGATCAGCACCAGCAGGCTGAGCCGCAGGGCCGGCGAAAACGCATCCATACCGACTACACCGGGTGCCTGAAACAGCAACAGGCCGAACAGCAGTGTCGGCATGAGCAGGGGGTGCAGCAGAATCGAGAGGAAGCGGGCGAACGAGGTTGTCAATGAATAACGATGAATGATAGATGATGAATTCGTTTTGGGGAGCCTGCGGCTGGGTTGCAAAGTTAACCGTCCTGGCTGTTGTCACTCATCATCCATCCTCCATAATTCGGTGTTCCTATAACTGTTTTCGCAAGCGGGCTACGGGAATGTTGAGCTGCTCGCGGTATTTGGCCACGGTACGGCGGGCAATGTTGTAGCCGCGGTCGTTCAGAATCTTCTCGAGCTTATCGTCCGAGAGCGGGTTCATCTTGGGTTCGCTGTCGATGAGGTCTTTCAGGATATTCTTCACCTCGCGGCTGCTGACGTCTTCTCCCGTATCGGTCGAGATCCCTTCCGAGAAGAAATACTTGAGCGGATAAATGCCGAACTCGGTCTGTACGGCCTTGCTGTTGGCCACCCGCGACACGGTCGATACGTCCATGTCGATGAGGGTGGCAATGTCTTTCAGGATCATGGGCCGCAGCTTCGACTCGTCGCCGGTCAGGAAGAAGTCGTACTGGAACCGCACGATGGCGTTCATGGTCTTGAGCAGGGTCTGCTGCCGCTGTTTGATGGCGTCGATGAACCATTTGGCTGCATCGAGTTTCTGCTTCACGAACGAGACCGTTTCGCGCAGGGATTTGTTTTGCTTGCTGCTCTTGTCGTAGGTATCGAGCATGTCGGCAAACGACCGGCTGATGCGCAGTTCGGGCGCGTTCTTGGAGTTCAGCGTCAGTTCGAGCTTGCCGTTGCTGTTGGTCAGGATAAAGTCCGGTATGAGGTACTGCACGTTGCCGGCTTCGCCTTCTACCGACCCCGGCTTGGGGTTGAGCTTGATGATCACATCGACGACCCGTTTCAGCGATTCGTCGCTGATGTTGAGCCGTCGCTGAATTTTGTCGTAGTGTTTCTTCGAGAACTCATCGAAAAAATCTTCGATGATGCGGATGGCCAGTACGTTGTAGGGGTCCGACTGATCTTTGCGCCGGAGTTGCAGCAGCAGGCATTCCTGGAGCGAGCGGGCGGCAATACCCGGCGGGTCGAAGGTCTGGATCTTATGCAGCACTTCCTGAATTTCTTCGGCGTCGGTGAATACGTTCTGCGAAAACGCCAGATCGTTCACGATGGCCTGCATAGATCGTCGGATGTAGCCGTCGGCCTCGATACTGCCAATCAGCTGCAGACCGATGATCCGCTGTTCCTCGCTGAGCGAGAGGTAGCCAAACTGCTGAAGCAGCGAGTCGGTCAGGCTCGAGCTGGTGGCCAGCGGCATGTCGCGCTCTTCTTCGCTGTAGTTGCCGTCGCCCTGCATCTTGTAGCCGGCATAATCTTCACCCTGCAGGTAGCTGTCGATATCGAGATCGTCGGTGCGGTCTTTATACTCGTCGTCGCCGAAGTCATCGTCGAACGGATCGTCCTCTTTCTGATCGAATTCGTCGTCCATGCCCTCTTCCAGCGCCGGGTTGATTTCCAACTCCTCTTCGATGCGGGTATCCAGTTCGGCAGTAGGAATCTGCAACAGCTTTATGAACTGAATCTGCTGGGGCGATAACTTCTGCTGAAGAGACTGGGAAAGGCTTAACTTCTGCATGGTAGTGATGTTTCAAATCGGGTAGGGGTGTCAACAGGGATTGGCGGCTCCAGTCGGCAAAATGCCCCTCACAATTATCAGACCAATTTAGTTATGATTTTGTTTAGGGCCACAAAAAAAATACAATAACTCGTTCAGAATTAATGATTTGCCCAAAAAAAGTACTTCGTTAATGGCCCCGGATAGTAGGTAAATTGTTGATAAATAGTTAGTTAGCTGGGCCCTTTCGGGGGGCAGCCCGAGAGAATAAAACTGGCACCATTTTTTATACCTTAGCGGCATGACAAACAAGCTATACGACACCTCGCTGAGTCTGCTCACTGATCTCTACCAGGTCACCATGGCCTATGGGTACTGGAAATCAGGCACTGCCGAAAAAGAAGCGGTCTTCAACCTGTACTTCCGGAAAAACCCGTTCGGCGGAGGCTATACGATAGCCTGTGGACTTAGTAATGTAATCGGCTACGTCGAACAGTTCAGTTTTTCGCGGAAAGACCTGCGGTATCTCCGTACCCTCACCGGCAACGACGGGCAGCCGTTGTTCGAGGAGGCTTTTATCGAGTACCTGGCCGCGCTGAAGCTGAGCTGCACCATCGATGCCATCCCCGAAGGAACGGTCGTATTTCCCAACGAGCCGCTGGTGCGGGTACGCGGGCCCATCCTGCAGTGTCAGCTGCTCGAAACGCCCCTCCTGAACCTGGTCAACTTCGAGTCGCTGATTGCTACCAAGGCGGCCCGGCTCCGGCTGGTTGCCGAGTCGGACACGCTGCTGGAGTTCGGACTGCGCCGGGCACAGGGGATCGATGGCGGCATGACGGCCAGCCGGGCGGCCTATATCGGTGGCTGCGACGCTACCTCGAACGTGCTGGCGGGCAAACTCTACGACATTCCGGTTCGGGGTACCCACGCCCACAGCTGGGTCATGTCCTTCGACGATGAGCAGCAGGCGTTCGATACCTACGCGCAGGTGCTGCCCAACAACGTTACCCTGCTCGTTGACACCTACGATACGCTGGACGGGGTGCGGCATGCCATCGAAACGGGGCATAAACTCCGGGCCAGGGGCTACCGGCTGGCCGGCATCCGGCTCGACTCCGGCGATCTGGCCTACCTTAGCATCGAAGCCCGTAAACTGCTCGATGAGGCTGGTTTTACCGATACCAGCATCGTGGCCAGTAACGACCTCGACGAGACGATCATCACCAGTCTGAAGCAGCAGGGGGCTAAAATTACGGTTTGGGGCGTAGGCACCAAACTGGTTACGGCTTTCGATCAGCCAGCGCTGGGGGGCGTCTATAAGCTGGCCGCGCTCCGCACGGGGGATGCCCACAAGCCCTGGGACTATAAGATCAAACTGTCGGAGCAGGCTATCAAAACCTCGACTCCGGGCATTCAGCAGGTGCGCCGGTACAGCGACGAGCGGGGCTTTCTGGCCGATATGATTTTCGATGCGACGCTGAACGGCACCCACCAGCCCACCACCATGATCGACCCGCTCGACTTCACCAAACGTCGGCGCTTCGACGCGCATGCGGCTTTCGAGGATCTGCTGGTGCCCATCTTTGCGGCCGGCCAGTGCGTGTACGATAAACCCGATATCCACGCCATCCGGGCGCGGGTGCAGGCGCAGCTGGCCGCGCTTCACCCCGGCGTTAAACGACTCGTCAACCCGCATACCTACCCCGTCGGACTGGAACGACACCTGCACGACCTCAAAACCGCGCTTATTCTCGAACGACGAGGGGAGTAAGAGCTGGATTTTTGGTGAAAGAGGCTACCGCGTATGATGCGTGCCGTTGTCGACGTGTACCACATAGGCCCGGCCACCGGCCTGCTCGATGGCGTCGGCTACCGCGATGGGGTTTTCGGGTGCGTAGGCAAACATGCAGCCACCACCGCCCGACCCGTTGATCTTGCCACCCAGCGCGCCGGCTGCGAGGGCAGCGTCGAGCATCCGGTCTATTTTAGGGGTGCTGATACGCTGGGCGTCGCGGAGGTTGGCGTGGTGGTCGGTCAGGAGCTGGCCGAACCGCCGGTGGTCGAGCGCATCGGCCTGTAACACCGTCAGCGCATCGCGCAGGATGTCGCGGTTGGAAAGGTTGCCTTTCAGCAGGATGTACTCGTCTTTGGTCAGGCTGTCTTTGAACTCGGTCGCGTCGGTCAGGGTCGAGTGGTGCAGCGAGAAGTCGGGGTTCACCGTTCTGATGCGGGCCAGGATGTCGAGCATGCCGTACTTGACCCGGCTCAGAATCCCGATCGTATCTTTCGGCTCCTGCGAATCGCCCAGTACGAAGGTGCCGAGCTGGGACGCCGGGCTGCGGGGCTCCAGGCTGACCAGCCGGATCTGCGGCTGCGATTCGAGGTAGATCACCTGCCCAACGGCCGTGGCGTAATGGTCCATCATACCGCCGGGTTCGCCAAATTCAAGCACTTCGGCTGCGTAGGCCAGCTCGGCCAGCTGCGTGGGTGGCAGGGAACGCGGCTGGTCGGCCAGCTGGGTCAGCACATCGAGCCAGGTCACCAGCAGCGCCGACGAACTCGACGTGCCTGCGTTGATGGGAATGGTACCGTGAACCTCGCCCAGAACCCCCCGCGAAAAGGTAAAACCCTCGCGCAGCAGCACGTTGACCGCCGACCGGAAGTAATCCCGATCCTGCGGATACGTCAGCGGAGAGCCGTCGAACGGAATCGTTACCGTACTGCCGATGTCGGGCAGGCTGAGCCGAAACCCTGTTTCGGGGATAGAGGTGGCCTCGATCTGAATCCGGCGCGAGATGGCGGCCGCTATGACGGGTAACCCTAGATAATCCTGATGTTCGCCGAACAGGCAGATACGGCCGGGGGTAGAACTGGTCATCGGAACAAAAAAGCAGACAGGGACTTACCAGCTCGTTTTTTTGTAGCCCGACACGGCATAGTACAGGATGAAGCCGAAGAGGGGCAGCAGCATGGCATAGGCCAGTTGCGGGCTGTACGTATCGGTCAGATACCCGTGGAGCAGGGGCAGCAGCGCTCCGCCCGAAATGCCCATGATCAGCAGGGCCGACCCGAGTTTGGTGAAGCGGCCCAGGCGGTTGAGCGCCAGCGGCCAGAGCGCCGGCCAGATCGGGGCGAGACCAAAACCCAGCAGCGCTACGCACAGGACCGAGGTAAAACCGCTGGTCAGCAGGGTAGCTACCGTCAGTACCAGCCCGTAGGCGGCTCCGAACCGCAGTGCCGTTTGCTGCGAGATCACTTTGGGGATCAGCACGATACCCAGCACGTAGCCCGCCAGCAGGCCGTACAGCGTATAGGTCGTGAAATATTTGGCTTCGTCGTTATCAAAACCCAGCGCTTTACCGTAGTTGATGATGGTATCGCCCGCAATGACCTCGGCACCCACGTAACAGAACAGAGCCGCTACGCCCAGCACCAGGTTGGGAAACTGCCAGACGCTGGTATGCGCCACCGTATCGGCGGGCGCGTCGTCCTGCTCTTCCGAAACCTCAGGCAAGTTTGAAAACCGAATCAGGCCCGCCAGCACTACCAGTACGCCCGTCAAAATCAGATAGGGCGACACCACCTTTTCGAGCGAAGCAGCCCCCGATACGGCATTGGCCCCCGTCAGCAGCAGCCCGCCAAACACGAACTGGCTGATGATACCGGCCAGCTTATTGGCAATACCCATGAAGCTGATGCGCTGGGCGGCACTTTCGCGTGGACCCAGAATGGTAGCGTAGGGGTTAGAGGCCGTTTGCAGCACCGTCAGCCCGATGCCGATCAGAAATAGACCGACCAGAAAAAGCGGGTACGATACGGCTTTGGCCGCCGGCACGAAAATAAGCGTACCGACCGCCATCACCAGCAAACCCAGCGACATGCCACTTTTAAAACCCGTTCGCTTCAACACCGCCGACGACGGAATGGCCATGAGCGTATAGGAGATAAAGAACGCAAAGGCAACCAGGTTGGAACCAACGGTGCTGAGGTCGAAGGCCTGCTTGAAAAACGCAATTAGGACGCTGTTGACCCAGGTCACGAAGCCGAATATGAAAAAGAGGGCGCCGATGATGAGCAGCGGGCCGGTGTAATTCTGGGGTTTGGAAGGGGCAGTTACCATGTCTGGGAGAGCAACAAAAAACGATGGGCTAATGAACAGAAAACGACCGGTGTCGAAGAGACGGCAGGCATTCGCTAGCCAATATTATTAAATTTTTTCAAAAATTGTCGTTTAACCCGAAAACCGGTGGGTTGGTCTTCCATTTGCCCCGGGTGAAGTCGGGAATATCGACCGCTTTGCTGTTCCCGGCAATGCTTTGTTCGGACAGGGGGCTGATGGCGCTCCAGACGGCTGCGTCATAGACGTCGATCGGAACGGGGCCTTTGGCTTTGACGGCTTCGATAAACGCCCGCAAGACGAAAAAGTCGATGCCGCCATGCCCGGCTTTGTCGGCGGTTTGGGAGTGCCGTTTCCAGAGCGGGTGGTCGTATTTCTCCTGATAGGCGGCAAAAGGCTCCCAGGTGTGGGCTTTGGGCGAGGTACCTTCGAGGTAGATCATGTCGTTATCGTCCATCCAGATACCCTGCGTGCCCTGCGCCCGGAAGCCGAGCGAGTAGGGGCGGGGTGAGTTGGTGTCGTGCATGATCACGATGTTTTCGCCGTTGGCGCACTCGATCATGGTCGTTACCACATCGCCGAGTTTGAAGTTGACTTTGGCGTTGGGGTGGTCGGCTCCGCCCTTGTCGACAACGTACTTATGCAGCCCGCGGCTTTTGGTGGCCATACTGGTTAGCCGGACGAAGCGGTTGCCCCGGTTGATGTTGAGCCAGTGGGCCACCGGACCGAGGCCGTGGGTTGGGTACAGATCCCCGTTGCGGTCTACGGAGTGTTGGGTGCGCCAGCGGGCTTCCGAAAAGCCTTTTTCGCCGAACTCGACCCCACCGCCATAGGCTTTTTTGCCGTCGTTGAACTTCACTTCGCGCAGGTCGTGCTGGTAGCCGCAGTGGGCGTAGGTCATTTCGCCGAACAGGCCCTGCCGGATCATGTTGAGTACCGCCAGCACGTCGCGCCGGTAGCAGACGTTCTCCAGAATCATGCAGGGCATCTTTGTTTTCTCGGAGGTGTTGACCAGATCCCACGACTCCTGAAGCGTTACCGTTGCCGATACTTCAACCGCTGCGTACTTGCCGGCTTTCATGGTCGCTACGGCCATGGGTACGTGCCATTCCCAGGGGGTAGCAATCACGACGCCGTCGAGGTCGTCGCGTTTGAGCATCTGCAAAAAGGCTTCGCTGCCTTTGGTATAGGCTTCGGGCAGCGGTCGGCCCGCTTTCTGGATCATGGCGTTGGTGCGGGCAATGCTGTCCGGGTCAACGTCGCAGATGGCCGGAATGACAACGTCGTCGCGATACAGTGCCTGTTCTACATGACTGCGTCCGCGCAGGCCGACGCCAATGAAGCCAAGCCGGACTTTGGTGTCGGCCTGGGCAGCCTGTCCGGCGCGGCTGGTCAGTACCGTCGGGAAAATAGATGCGGCTGTGCCGGTGAGGGCGGCCGTACGGATAAACTGGCGTCGGGTGGTGGCGGTCATGGGGATTAGGTTAGGACTACTTCAGGAATCACGACCGGAAATATACGGATTATCACCAAACCGGATGCCGCTGCCGGTGTCTAGAAATTCCACCAGACCTCGGTCGGGTAGGCCACACCCAGTACCACCGGCTCACCAATTCGGGGGGTCGTTACGGGAAGCCCCACCGCGCGGGCGCGTTCTGTAAACCGTTGTATGGGCTCGTTCCAGGGGTGGTAGGCCAGCGCGAACTTACTCCAGTGAACGGGTAAAACGGTTTTAGCCTTCAGATCCTGACCGGCCTTCACGACCTCTTCGGGAAACATATGAATATTGGGCCAGTCGCGGCCGTACTGACCGCATTCCAGAATAGCCAGATCGAACGGGCCGTAGGTAGCGCCTATTTTGGCAAACTGTTCGTCGTAGCCCGAGTCGCCCCCCAGAAACAGCCGGTAGCCGTGCAGGTCGAGGACGAACGATGTCCAGAAGGTTTTGCCGCGGGTCAGGCCCCGTCCCGAGAAGTGTCGCGCCGGGGTAGACGTGAGCCGGATGCTATCGGCCACGGCCTGCGTTTCCCACCAGTCGAACTCAACGATGCGGTCGGCTGGCACGCCCCAGCGTTCGAGGTGGGCACCAACGCCCAGGGCGGTATAGAACCGTTTAACTTTTGGTATGAGCCGGGTAATGGTCTGGTAATCGAGGTGATCGTAATGATCGTGCGACAGCACCAGCATGTCGATGGCGGGCATATCGTCGGCGCTGTAGGCATCCGAACCCGGAAACGACCGGCCGAAATACCCGATGGGCGACGCGCTGCCGCTCAGGACCGGATCGACCAGAATCGTAACTCCTTTGGACTTGATGAGGTAGGACGAATGCCCGAACCAGACCAGGCTGGGGGTGTCGTCGGGTAAACTGGACAGGGAGGTACGGACGGTAGGGATGGGCCGGGGCGGTTCGTTGGTGGCGGGCTTGTTCAGGAAGTCGCTCATCATGGCGATGTAGGAGGCTCCTTCGCGCATCATGGCCGTGGGGGCGATATTCTGGAAAGCACCGTCGCGGTAGTTGGGCGACTGGCTGATGCGCTCCAGCCGGGCGTCGGCTGGATTCAGGCCAAAAACGGGCTGCTGGAGAAAGATATACCCCCCGATGGCCAGGGTTGCCAGAATGATAAGGGTGATGAGCATGGTGGATTTAAGCGATTTCATGTTAGGCAAACCATGTGGGGTCGGCTTCCGTTCGGTACCCGGGGGAACAAACCGTTTAGAGCGGGCGTTATACAAATAAACCTGCCTACGCTTGTTTAGCTTTTTTAAAGAAATGTTGAACAAGATCCGGTGAAAACGGGTTAAATAGGTATCATTCGCACACGAAAGAGCGGGTTTTCTTCAACGCTCTGCTGTCTGCCTGTGTTGTACACATACTTTGTAACGACAGGTTGATCGAACCATTTTTCGATTACTAGTTTATGGAAACCTCCCGGGCCGATGCCCTGCGGGTGGCTGTGTTTCGGAAAGAGCACTTTAACGCGGCCCATCGTCTGAATAACCCCAACTGGTCAGACGAAAAAAACGCCCGCGTTTACGGCAAGTGCAACAATCCCAATTATCACGGACACAATTACGAGCTGATTGTTCAGGTTACGGGGCCCATCGATCCCGAAACCGGCTATGTCATCGACATGAAAGAGCTCGGTGACCTGATCAAAACGCACGTTACCGACCGCTTCGATCACAAAAATCTCAACCTCGACACCGATGAGTTCGCCGACCTGAACCCGTCGGCCGAAAACATTGCCATCGTTATTCACACAATTTTACGCAACCAGCTGAGCCAGGACCTGGCCCTCAAAATCAGACTTTATGAAACGGAACGGAACTTCGTCGAGTACCCCGCTTAACGGACAGGCTATGAACGGCGTTTCGCTGAACGGAAACCCCATGAACGGTAAACACATGAACGGTAACGGCCTGAATGGTCATCATCACGACGAACTGATTGATGAAATCGGCGACGAACACGGCGCTGCTTCGATTGATACACCCATGCGGCCCGACGCCTTCGATCTGGACGACGATACCAAAATCGACCTGATTGAAGAGCACTTCCGCGAGATCATGAGTATTCTGGGCCTCGACCTGACCGACGACAGCCTCAAAGGATCGCCCCGGCGGGTGGCCAAGATGTACGTCAAGGAAATCTTCCGCGGCCTGGACCCGGCCAACAAACCCGCACCGACCCTGTTCGAGAACAAGTTCCGGTACAACGAGATGCTGGTCGAGAAAGACATTCTGGTGCAGACCTACTGCGAGCACCATTTTGTACCGATCATTGGCAAGGCGCACGTGGCCTACATCTCCAGCGGGAAGGTCATCGGCCTCTCCAAGCTGAACCGGATCGTAGAATATTACAGCAAGCGTCCCCAGGTGCAGGAACGCCTGACGGTTCAGATTGCCGACGAGCTGAAGAAGGTGCTCGAGACCGAAGACGTAGCGGTCATCATCGACGCCAAACACCTCTGCGTGTCGACGCGGGGCGTACACGACGTCAATAGCTCGACCATTACGGCTGCCTACGGGGGCAAGTTCGATGAAGAGGCTACCCGTCAGGAATTATTGCGCTATATCGGCACGTCGAACGTAACTATCTAACCGGTTTGCGGTTTTACAGGGTACCGTCTGGCGTCAGCCAGCGTAGCTGTAAAAACCGCAACCTTTTTTTATGCAAGGCAAAAACATCCTCATTGTCGGGGCGAGTTCGGGCATCGGTCACGCGCTGGCCCGGCAGCTTCAGGAGCAGGGCGCAACCCTGTTCACCGCTGGCCGAACCCAGCCCGAAGGTATCCAGTCGACCCATATGACGTGGGACGTAACCCAGGCCCCGGCGACCGATGCGCTCAACCAGCTGCCCGATACCCTGCATGGGCTGGTCTACTGCCCCGGAACCATCAACCTGAAACCATTTCAGCGGCTCACCCTGGACGACTATTCCAATGATCTGCAGGTAAACGTGCTGGGCGCGGTGTCGGCCATTCATACGGCTTATGCCGCTATCAAGAAGTCGAAGTCGGCCAGTATCGTGCTGTTCAGTACGGTAGCGGCCAAGCTGGGGATGGGTATGCACTCGTCGGTTTCGGTCGCCAAATCGGCGGTGGAAGGACTGACCAAGTCGCTGGCGGCCGAACTGGCTCCGTTTAATGTTCGGGTCAATGCCGTAGCGCCTTCACTGACCGATACGCCGATGGCCAAATTTCTGCTCGGTGACGATACCAAGCGCGAAGCAGCCAACAAACGGCACCCGCTCAACCGGTACGGCTCTCCGGAGGATATTGCCACCATGGCCGCTTATCTGCTCACCGACCAGGCGAGCTGGATTACCGGCCAGATCATCGGGGTCGATGGGGGTATGGGCAGCCTGAAATAAACCTACTTCTCCATTGTAAAGCCGTCTTGTCGGGCATCAGCTCCGGCAAGACGGCTTTTTTGCGTTTAGGCAGGTACCTCCGTCTCGGCTGGGACGGGGGCTTTGATGGTATAAACGGGCGTAGCCGCATAGCGGGGCGCAACGATGACTTCAGTGCTATCCCGGTGCGGGGCAAACTGGGAGGCTACCAGGTCGGGACAGTTGTTTTCTTTGGAGAGGTGAGCCAGCAGGACGTGACTCATATGAGCCGGTTTATGCGCTCTGAACAACGCCAGCGCCTGCTGATTGGAGAGGTGCCCTTTGCCGCCCCGGATGCGCTGCTTCAGAAAATACGGGTATCGACCGTTTTCGAGCATCTCCTCGTCGTAATTGGCTTCCAGAAAGGCGGCATGACACTGGCTGAAATGCTCGATCAGCGACTCACAGGGGTACCCCAGATCCGTGAACACCCCCACGTTGGTCCCCTTATAGCGAACCAGGAAACTGTGTGGGTCGGCGGCATCGTGCAACTTCAGGAAGGCCGACACGCACAAATCGCCGATCCAGACCGGGCTGTCGCTGCGCAGCGGCCTGAGCGGATACGCTTGCGAAGCCAGCCGGGAGTTTTGCAGGGTTCTGGCGGTGATGTATACGGGAAGCTGGTACTTTTTAGCCAGTTGCGGAATGCCGCTGACGTGGTCGGTATGTTCGTGGGAAACGAAAATGGCCTTTACGGTATGTATGGATAAGCCCAGCTGGTCGAGCCGACGTTCGATCTGGCGGCAGGAAATGCCCACATCGATCAGGACGGCTTCGGTGTCGTTGCCAACGTAGTAGCAGTTTCCGTTACTGCCTGAATTAAGCGAGGTGATGTAAAGCGACATGCCGGTACGGAGGGATGAAACGAAACAACAAAAATAGGCAGGAAGAGGTTGCCGACGGCGGCAGTACCGGCACAATTACACAAAAATAAACCGGCCTGCAATTCCTACAGGCCGGTTGGTCGGGTAAAAAACGAATGATAGAAGTCGACTATTTAGCCGCCACGGTAAACAGAAAGGTGTCTGCGGGTTTGGGAGCCACTACGGTACAGTTGATCCGGTAAATGGTATCGCCCCATTTGCTGACAATACCCCGGTCTTCGGGCGCGTCGAGCTTTACTTTCTCGACGGCTACCTGCATCTGCTTCGGATTGTAGGTCACCACAAAGTCTTTGGCCGGCTGATCGTTGGGCTGGTAGTGAACGAGCAGCTCGCCGGGTTTCAGTACCTCCGCCGGGTAGCAGGTCATCAGATGCTGGGTGAGTGAACTGGCTTTATCCAGGCTGATCACGTCTGTGATCTGAACGTTTTTACCCCGGTTGAGCCGAACCGTCCGCTGCCAGCTTTTCACCCCCGCATCGGCCGGGTAGGCCTTCGCAATATCGACGCCAAACTGGGTGGTGGCGTTACCGGCTTTGTAGGTTACCTGGCTGGCTTTGTAGGTCATGCCCGGCGGCTGGGTCTTGCCGTTGATGGTGGGCAGGTTGTGGTAGTCGGAGCAGTTGTACCAGATCTCATACCGCTTGTCGCTGAAGGTTTTGCGGGTGTAGGTGCCCCGACCCACGTCGATCAGCAGCGGCTGACCGTTGTAATAGACCACGTAATTGCCGATGTCGTTGTGGTTATGGCTTTCGTCGTTGTGCCCGCCTTTGGCCGCTACGTAGAACCCGTCGGTGGTACCGGCTTTGTCGCGGGCGGCAAAGACCTGCAGGTCGGGTAACCAGACGTTCTGAGGCAGGGGCAATCCCTGGGCGGCTTTCTGAAACTCGTCCTGCATAAACAGGGAATAGAAGTGGCGGAAGTAATGAAACTTGCCGACAGCGCCCGTCTCCGGTTTGCGGTAGTAGGCACCGAACCGCATCATGTCGGGGTCGTTGATGGCTTTGCCGTATCGGTAAATCATCGTCGCGGCCATACCGGGCTGCGGATCGGCGTCGGCAAAGTTCAGGAAGTAGCGGTCGCTGATCTGGGCGCGGTAGATAAACCGGCCCATGTTTCTGACCTTCTCGTCGGCATAGACATAGGCAAAGGCATCGTTACTGGCAGTGTTCAGCAGCGCAATGTTATCATAGAGCGACGCGGCAGCGGCTCCCCAGTAGCTGGGCCCCTCGTCGCAGCCGCCATCCTGCGGATACGGGTTCAGGAATTCGTCCAGCACGTCGAGCAGCTTATGCACGGATGACGCTCGTTTGTCGTCGTCTTTTTCCAGCAGCAGCACCGCGTTGAGCCAGTTGGAGCAGATCCAGGGGTTCCAGTTGTTGGGCGCGCGACCCGCAGCGGTCTTGGTCATCCAGCCGTGGGGCTGCGTCATCAGAGGCTGAAAAATCCGGTTATTGGTTTCCGTATAGATCCGTTTGCGGATCTGGGGCGAAACGGCATCCAGCTTGTCACCGAGGTAATAGTCGACCCAGGCCAGGTAGGTGGCGGTTTCGGCCGCAAACAGGTCGACAAACGGTTTCGACACGTCCATCAGCCCGGCATACGAGCGGGAGCGCGGCAGGTGGGCCGGCACGCCCCAGAACGACTCTTCACAAATGGACCAGACGCCGTCGATGATGGGGTCAACAAACCGGCCTTTGTTTTCGTAGATCTCGGCCAGCAGCAGTGTACCCAGCACCTCGCGCTTTTCAAAACTGACGTTCTGGTACTGATCCCGGTCGCCGGTGCGTTCGATGAGCAGCGATTTGGTGGCCGGAATATACGGCCAGGTGTAGGTCAGGTACGTTTCGGCTTTTTTGACATAGGCCTGCATCATGGCCTGATCGGCTTTGGCCCAGCCCGCCCGGTCGTCGCGTTTGGGAAAAGGGGTCCATCTGGCCTGCGGGATCAGGACGCTCTTCAACTGCTCTTTCGTGAATTTACCGCTCAGCAAATCAGCCTGCTGCCCGAAGGCCGCCAGACTGACGAGCAGGGCAACGCATACTCCAGCTACGTGTTTCATAGAATTGGGTCAGGATGTGGCGGGTGGGTCATCCACCGGCCTGAGAAAAGGTAGCGGCTATAACCGCTGCCAGAATAACGAATGGGTCAGGGCAAACACGCCGGTGTCGCGGGCTGCAGCTGTTGATTGGCCGTACTTCTGACCGGCAACGGCCTGCAGGGGAGCAAACTCCTCTACGTGCAGGGCCTTGATCTGCTGAAAGGTCCAGGGCTTTTCCTGGCGGGCGTAGGGCACCAGCCATTCATACGCCTTTCGGATGCTTTTGCCGTCGGGGGTCTGGTAGTTCCAGAGGTCGACGCCTACGGTTTCGGCCAGTTGCGCCAGGGTGAAAAAGCCTTTCAGGTTCATGATCGAGTAGTTCCAGGACAGCGTACGGGCCAGTTCATGCGGCTGGCTACCGTCTGGTTTGAGCTGCGTCTGAATCCGCTTCATGGTCTTCTGTTCGAGCATCTGCCGGGCCAGCGCCCGGTTGTCCAGAAAAAGCGCGAACGCTACCGTCTGTACGTCATAATAAGTGCCGTGGTTGTTATGCTCATCTTCTTCATCCTTGCCGATGGGGCTGGTCAGCATCCAGTCCATGAACTGCTGCACCCAGCCCTGAAGCGCCCGATGATCTTGTTTTGACCAGGCTTTCGATCCCTGCAGCAGCTGAACGGCATCGGTCAGGTTGGCCAGCCCCCGGCTGTCGATCAGTCCGATGCCCCGGCCTTCGGTAATTCCCGGAATAGCCTGGCCGTAGTTCAGGTTCGGGTTCATTTTGGTAGCCGGGTCCAGGAACCAGATCCTCAGCCGCTCGGCCGCGCGACGGGCGTAAGTCTCATTGTCTGAATAATAGTACGCCAGTGCCAGCGTCTGCACGTCGTCGCAGAGGTTCTTGAGGTAGGTCTCGTCCACAATGGCCGACCGCTCCGGGTTGATCTGGCCGTCTTTGCGGATGTACGGTAATCCGTTGGGTTTGGTCGTGTCGGGCCACCAGTAGGGTCCCACGCTCATGTAATCGTGTTTGTTGCCGCTGGGGGGCGTTTTGCTCTTTTCCATGACCGAGTGAGCCGGTCGGGTCAGCACCTGGTCGGCAGCGGTCAGCAAGGCCTGCCGGGCCGCCGTCATCGCCGGGTCACCCTGCCGGATCTTCTGTTTGCTGGCCTGTAGCAGCGTAGCATCCAGCAGGAACGTGGCCGGTTTTCTGACGGGTTGCGCCACCGAGTCAAAAACCAGGGCTATACCAATCAGGCAGCCGCAAAGTGCCAGTCGTTGAGTCAGCTTGTTCATCGATTCGTGGGGGAGGGGAACCAGTACAACCCGTACCGTCTCGACAACGGTACGGGTGTAGGCCGGTTAGTTCAGCTTGAGCCGTTTGATGCTCACCGTCATGGTTTTGGCGGTGTTGTTGACCCCGTTTACATAGACGTAGGCCGCGTAGGCGCCGTCAGCCGTTTTCACGAAGGCGCCCTGATCCGCAGCCATGCCATAGGCGTAGTCTGCTACGTTGGTGAAGGTGGTCCGCTCCAGATCGATATCGTCGATATAGACGTCGAAACCGGCGGTGCCGCGCAGCTGGGCATCCTTCACGTCGACCCGCTTGTCGATGGCCGTACGGGGTTTAGCCAGTCCGGTTGGCAGGACGACGTCCTTGAGGTAATCGGCGTTCGAAGGCGCTACCAGCGCATGGCCGAAGGCATAGTTGCCCGCGCCGAGGGTTGGCCGGTAGATGTAGACCAGATCGATTTTGCTGGCCAGGTTGTTCTGCTCGACTTCGGCTTTGGTATAGGCCGTCATGTCGGCCAGCGAGATGTAGGCTTTGGCGCCGTCGGCCAGTACGATAGACCGTTTCATGTCCATACGGCTGATGCGGTAGGTCGGCGACTGGATGCTGACTTCCTTACCGGTGGAGGAGGTAACACTGAACCGGAACGATACATCTTTCCCCTGCGACGCTGCCGTGGGGTAGTAATAATACCGCAGCGTAATAGCCTTGTTGGTGGCTACATCCAGGATATTAGCGGTCGATATGGCTCCTCGGGTAGCGGTGTCGCCCGCCGTCGCCAGCGGTTCATCGACGCCGGTGCTGCGGTTGGTGTACCAGGAAAACCGGTCGAAGCCAGTGCCGGTGCCGCCGGGCAGGGTCGCTTCGGCCCGAACGGTTTTCAGGTCACCTTCGAGGGTACCGATGGCGTAGGCAAACTCGATCCGGTCGCCCACCACGGCGGGCCCCGTCGTTTTTTTGAGCAGGTCGTTTCTTAGAGGCCCTTCGTCCGGGCTTACGCTAGGCTGGCAGCCAACCGTCAGTAAGGCAGCAACAACCGGGATCAGCGGAAATAGATAGTGGCGCATGGGCAGTTATTGTTGAAGGGTGACCGTTACTGTGTAGGTTTTGCGTACCTGCCGGTTGCCCGACACGACTGTATAGGTCTGCGGCTGGCGGAAGTCCGTCCAGATACCCATGGTGGGTTCTACGATGGCATCGGTCACGACACTGCAATACGGTTTGACGCGCTGCATGTTGGTGCCGAACCGCGCCACGGCCGTCACGGTCAGCGCCGTCGTGTCGATCTTGGTCTGGCCGCTGACCAGCACGGTCCGGTGGTCGGAGCCGAGCAGGTCGAAAAAGGTAACGTAGCACTGCGACCGGCCGGTAATCAGCAGACCGGTGTCATCAATGGGATCGTTGCTGCAGGAAAGCAGGCCTATAACGGCCAGCATACAGAGGAGTTTGGAAAACAAAGACTGGTTCATCGAACAGGGTATTTATGGGCCAAAGCCGGGTTGCCCAACCAGCAGATGGCGCTGGCAGGCCCGGGGCTTATAGCCAGGGTTCGTTCTGAATAATGTTCGGGTTTACTTCAATTTCGCTGGTCGGAATCTGGAAGATATAATACCGCTGGTAGGCGCGCAGGTCGGCATTCACAAATTCATCGCGGACGCGGGTGCCCTGGCTGTCGAAGAGGACCTGCCCGGCTGGCATCGGCCAGATTTCTTCGGCTTTTCTCCACCGGCGGATGTCGAAGAAGCGGTGACCTTCGCCCACCAGCTCAACGATCCGCTCCTGTTCGATGGCTTTGAAGAATTCGGCCTGGGTGGCAAACTTAGCCTGGTTCAGCGCGGGCAGGTTACCCCGTCGACGGATGCGGTTGAGCAGGGTAAAGAGCTCGGGCGTAGGGCCACCGTTGATCTCGTTAACGGCTTCGGCATACATCAGCCACACGTCGGGCAGGCGCATGAGGTAGATATCCTGCGGACCGTCGCTGCGGCCGATACCGCCCGTCTGGCGTACCCATTTCCGGAAGATATACCCGGCCGGGGCGCCGTCGTAGTTGATATACGTAACCCCGTCGCGGCTGCCGAAGCGGAAAGGAATGCTGTCGAGCGCGTTGAGGCCGTCGGTCGAGAGCCGAACCATTTTTTGCTCGTCCCACAGCATCGTAGCCCGCATCCGGTAATCGCGACCAATGTAGGACCGGGGATTCGTGGCGCTGTTGACGAGGGTAGTGTTGCGGCTCAGCACGAGCGGGGGCGCAAAGTCGCCGGTGCTCACCAGCTGATACCGGTTGGCCAGCCGGTAGGTGGGCGCTACCCAGCACTGGGCGTTGCCGGTGTTGCGGGTGCCGAAGTCGCGCATCAGCTCTTCGCCCTGCCCCAGCAGCGGCCCGCCAAACTGAACCGAGAAAAGAATCTCGGGATCGTATTCGTTGAAATACTGGAACAGGTGCCAGTAGTTGGGGTTATCGATCGGGCCGGGTTCGCCATTCCGGAACAGCGGAATATTCTTGTCGATAATCTTCTTGAACTCAGCCGCTGCCGCCATGTAATGCTTCTGGGCTTCGGCGGTTTTTCCCTCGTTTTTCATCCAGCAGGCCCAGTACAGGTTGACTTTGCCGCTGAAGGCCAGAGCCGCCCGCTGCGAGGCCCGTCCCTGGTTATCGCCGGTGTAGGTTTCGGGCAGTACCGAAGCCGCATAGCTCAGGTCGGCCAGGATCGAATCTTTCACGGCCGCCCGCGGGGTGCGGGTGAGGGTATAGGCTTCGGCGTTGCCGTCGAGTCGCTTCGTGAAATACGGCACATCACCCCATAGATCGATCAGCCGGAAGTAGTTCAGTGCACGAATGAAGCGCACCTCGCCCGTCAGCCGGTTCATCAGGGCCTGGTCCGTGGGCGACTGTAAGGTAGCCCGCAGGGTGCCGATGTTGGCCAGCACGTAGTTGGCCCGGTTAATGGCCCGGTAGCAGTCGCCCCACAAAAAGCCGAAGTTGCCACCGTTGGTGGCGTTGGTAGCCGAGCCGATGCCGCCGGGGTTAAACGCGCCCTGGTTGTTGCTAGTGCCGCGGGTATGCACAAATTCACCGGCTCCGTCGAAGTAATAATCGCGGTCAAACGTGGTTCGGTTGGCTTCGTAAACGCCGTTGACGGCAAAGATGGCGTCGTCGGCTGTTTTCCAGAACAGGTCAGACGACAGCTGCGTGGTAGGTACCTGGTCGAGCAGGTCTTCCGTGCAGGAGGCCGCCGTCATCAGGGCTACGCCCAGCAGACAATATAGTTTGGTAAGTCGTTTCATGAGAATGAGTCGGAGAGAGACTACAGATTAAGGTTCAGACCGAACGAGAACGAGCGCAGCAGCGGGAACGGATCGTCCTGGTTGTCGACGCCGGCTACGCTGGTGCTCTTCTCGGGATCGACACCCCGGTATTTGGTGAAGGTCAGCAGGTTCTCGGCCGTGGCGTAGATCCGCAGGCGGCTTACGCCGAAGCGGCTCGTTACCTTGGCCGGGATGTTGTAGCCAGCCTGGATGTTTTTCAGCCGCAGGTAGCTGAAACTATCCAGCCAGAACGTCGATTCGGCCTGGTTGTTGGCTCCTGAACCGCTGACCAGCCGCGGCAGCGAAGCCGACCGGTTATCCAGGTTCCAGGTGTCGTTCCAGTGGAAATCCTGGAAGGCGTTACGCGTAGAGGGTACGTTGACGTTGTTGAACGGCTCGAGCCAGAAGTCTTTCCGGCCCGTTGCGGCCTGCCACAGTACGCTGACGTCGAAGCCGCGCCAGTTGCCGAACAGGTTAAGCCCGTAGGTGCCGATGGGCTGGTCGCGGTTAAACTGCGGCTGTGCTTTGCGGTCTTCGTCGTTGACCTGACCATCGCCGTTGAGGTCTTTGTAGAGAATATCGCCCGGCGAGAAGTACTGGCCCTGGTAAGGAGCATTGGCGATGTCTTCCCAGCTCTGGGCAATGCCCGTCGCTACGCGGCTGTAGGCAAAGTGGTAGGGCATGTTGAGGTACGTAAAGCCCTTGCCCAGAAACTCGTTCCACTGGAGCAGCTTGTTGCGGTTGAACGCCAGGTTCAGGTTGGCGCCCACGTTGGCGTCGCGGACTTTGGCGCGGTAGGTCAGGTTCACCTCCAGACCGCGGTTGCGCAGCTCGCCAATGTTGACGCGGGGCGCCGAATACCCCGACAGAAACGCCGACAGGGTAGATGGCCGGATCATGCCGGTCGTAAGCTTCTGGTAAAAATCGATCTCACTCGACAGCCGTCCGCCGAAGAAAACCAGGTCGAGCCCCAGGTTGGTCACGTTCGTTTCTTCCCAGGAGAAGTCTTCGTTGATGATCTTGGCCGAGCTGAAACCCTTAACGATTTTGCCGTTCAGGATGTAGTTGGTCAGGTTGAAGATGTCGCGCTGCTCATACCGGCCCACGCCCGAGTTATTCCCGAGTTTACCGATCGAGGCCCGCACCTTACCCGATGAGAGGAAGTTGGAAAACCGCTTGAAAAACGGCTCTTCCGAAAAGCGCCATCCGGCCGAAGCCGACGGGAAGAAACCGTACTGGAAACCCGGCAGAAACTTGCTGGAGCCGTCGTAACGCGCGTTGACTTCGAACAGATACCGATCGTTGACGACGTAGTTGACCCGGCCAATACCCGACCGCAGCCCTTCGGCATCGGAGTTGCCACCGGCGGCCTGGGTCGTGGTCAGGGCTGCGTCTATCTCGCTCAGCAGCGGGTTGATCCGGTCCTGACGGCTGGCCGACAGGTTGCGGTTGAACCAGTATTCTTCCGTATACGCGCCCAGCAGGCTGAGCTGGTGGTTGCCGAACAGGGTTTTGTTGTAAGTCACCCGCCCCTGCAGCAGGGTTTTGTAGCCGGAGTTGACCGCATTGCTGATGCCGGCGCTGGGGGCTACCAGGTTCCGCGCAATCAGTCCCGTCTGGAAGTTGTACTCGTCGGTGGGGTCAGAATAGCTCTTGACGAACTGGTTGTAGTACCGCAGGCCGTAGTCGCCCCGTACGGTCAGGCCCTCAATTGGGTTCCACTCGCCGTAGAGGTTGGCGTTCAGTTCCTGCCGGTCGTTCTGGTTGTGGTTCACCTCAAATTGAGAGAGCATATTCCGGGCAAAGGCATCTTCACCGTAGGCCATAATACCGCCATACTGGCCGGTGTTCGGGTTCTTCGGCAGTATACCCGCCACCGCGTACCGGATGTCATAGCCGGCCGTTCCGTTGTAGGTGATAAATCCTTCCTGGTTGGCGTACTCCTGCTTGGACCACTGACCATCCATCCGGATACCGACTTTGATGTTGTCCCGGACTTTGTAGTCGAGGTTGAAACGGGTGTTATACCGGCGGTAGTTGTGGTTGATCAGCACCCCCAATTCATCGAAAATACCCGCCGACAGGTAGAAGTTAGCCCGGTCTGTACCGCCCGAGGCCGACAGGTTGTGGGTCTGAATCCGGCCGTTGTCGCGCAGGATGACGTCCCACCAGTTGGTGCTGGGGTACTTGATCGGATCGACCATACTCTTCGACAGCCAGTCTTCTACCGTGCCGTAGCGATAGGTCGTCGACGAGGCTCCGGCGCCGGACGCCCGCAGGTGCATGGTCAGCGACCGGGCGTAATCGTCGAAGTAATTGTAGAAGTTGGTAGGCTGCGACAGGCCGTAGGTGCCCGTGTAGCTGATCTGCGCTTTCTTGTTCTGCGAACCGTTTTTGGTGGTGATCAGCACCACGCCATTGGCCGCCCGCGAGCCGTAGACCGAGGCCGAAGCCGCGTCTTTCAGTACCGAGATGCTGGCCACGTCGTTCATGTCGATCCGGTTGATGTCGACATCGGGAATACCGTCGACGACGATCAGCGGACCGGCGTTGTTGACCGTACCCAACCCCCGGATCACCAGTGCGGCTCCACTGCGACCCGCCTGCCCCGTCGACTGCTGAACGGCGAGGCCCGGAATCAGCCCCGAAAGGCCCGACGATACGTTGGCCAGCGAGCGGCTGGCGATTTTTTCATCGATGGTGATGGCGGCAACCGCCCCCGTCAGGTTCTCTTTTTTCTGGGTACCGTATCCAACAACGACTACCTCGTTCAGGGTCTTGATGTCGGGCGCCATGGCCACATCGAGGGTGGTTTCGCTGGTGATGGCTACCTCTTTGGGGAGGTACCCGATGGCCGACACCACGAGTGTACCGCCACCGGTAGGTACGTTGATCGTGAATTTGCCATCGGCATCGGATGTCGTTCCCGTTTTGGCGTCGTTTTTCAACACCACCGTTGCACCGGGGAGGCCGGTTCCTTTTTCGTCGAGCACCCGACCGCTGAACCGGTAGGAGCCCACGGGGCGGGTGGCAGGCGTTTGCCCGCTTCCCGGCGTCACGGCCTGCCCGAGGGCGGCTCCGGTGACCAGCGCTACGGCTAGCCAGCCGTGCATCATCGGCCGTATGACGTGAGTAGATAGAGGTTTATACATGAGCAAGAATCACAGGTTAATTGGTTTACAGGCAATGGGGTAATCAATCTAATCGGGAGCAGGCCGCTGGGAGAAGTCGTTTATAAGCGGGTGCCAACCCGTAAAACGGGCGGGCACCAACGTATGGCGGCTTACTGAATGAGTATCGATTCGTGTCTGGTTAGGCGGGGTTAGCTGCGTTTTTTGCGCAGCGCATCGTAGCGCAGCAATGCTTCCAGGTAGTAGTAGTCGGCGTAGACCAGCGGCACGTCGATCTCGCTCTTGCCGGGTTTGTGACCCACACTGTGCTTCAGGATAAAATGGTTGTTCTCGCCCACTTTAGCCCGGTAGGCAGGTCCCGACAGGCTTTCCAGCATCTGCACCGCCGACTGGTAGTATTTTTTGGCCGAGGGGCCGCCATAGGTGCTTAGCTCCAGCAGGGCCGAAGACGCAATAGCGCCGGCCGATGCGTCGCGCTCTTCGTTCGGGATGCCCGGCGCGTTGAAGTCCCAATACGGAATTTTATCGGCGGGCAGGTTGGGGTGGTTCAGGAAAAAGTCGGCAATGCGCTGGGCCTGCTGCAGGTACGTTTTGTCTTTGGTTTCGCGGTACATGGTCGTATAGCCGTACAGCGCCCAGGCCTGGCCCCGCGCCCAGGCCGACTCGTCGGCATAGCCCTGGTGGGTTCGGCGGGCCAGCACCTTGCCACCGTCGCCGTAGCAGATGACGTGGTAGCTGCTGGCATCGGGCCGGAAGTGGTTTTTCAGGGTCTGGTTCGCATGGGTAACGCTGAGGTCCCGAAGTCGTTTGTCTCCCGACTCGCGGGCGGCCCAGAACAGGAACTCCAGGTTCATCATGTTATCGATGATGACGGGATAGTCGTACTTTTCGCCGGCCTTATCCTTGAAGCTGTTCCACGATTTGATGACCCCGTAATCGGGCCGGAACCGGGTCGAGAGCGACTGCGCACCCGTCAGCATGATGGTGCGGTACTGCGGATTTTTGGTGAGCCGGTACCCGTTTCCGAAGGGGCAGTAGAGCATGAAGCCCAGATCGTGGGTGCCGGTGTTGTGCTGCTCTTTGGCAACGGCCATGGTCCATTTGTGGGCCGCGTCTTTCCACTTCGGGTCGCCGGTCTGCTCGAACAGGTACCAGAGCGATCCGCCGAAGAAACCGCTGCACCACCAGCTCGATTTCATATCGCGCGGGCTGCCGTCGGGGTTGGTCGACTGCGGAAATTTGGTCGTGTCGGGATGCGACTGCAACATGCCCTCGTATTGCTGAGCCGCGAAGGCAAAAGCACCCTTGACGTCGATGGGCGTCTGGGCCGGCGCCAGTTGGGTCAGTAAAACCAGGCCAAGTATAGAAATAGAACGTTTGATCATCGTAGTGCTGAAATAGGTGAGAAGTCCATGTCGGCGAAGTCTTTGTTTTCGCCGGCCATACCCCAGATAAAGGAATACGAAGAGGTGCCGCAACCCGAGTGAATGGACCAGGGCGGAGAAATAATGGCCTGGTGGTTGGCCACGACGAGATGGCGGGTCTGATCGGGCGGACCCATAAGGTGAAAGACGCGATGGTCGGGGTGCAGGTCGAAATAGCAGTAGGCCTCCATACGCCGGTCGTGTACGTGCGCGGGCATCGTGTTCCAGACACTACCCGGTTCCAGGACCGTAAGGCCCATCACGAGCTGGCAGCTGGCTAGTCCGGCGGCATGGATGTATTTGTAGATGGTCCGTTCGTTGGCCGTTTCCCGGGCCCCGAGCCGGATGGGGCTGGCGTCTTCTTTGGCCAGTTTAGCCGTCGGGTGGGCGTAATGGGCCGGGGCCGACATCAGAAAAAAGCGGGCCGGCTCACCGGCATCAAAGCTCTGGAACGTCACCGACCGGCTTCCCTGGCCCACGTACAAGGCGTCGAGCGCCGTCAGGGAATAGGAAGTACCATCGACTACAACCGAGCCGGGGCCGCCTACGTTGATGATGCCCAGTTCGCGACGCTCCAGGAAAAACGAGGTTTTAAGATTGTCGTAGGGAGGAAGCTCGATCGAATCGTAGATCGGTAGCACGCCACCAACGATCACCCGATCGTAATGAGTGTATACCGTCTGGATGCTGTCGGGCTCGAACAGGGATTCGACCAGAAAATGATCGCGCAATTTCTCCGTGGTGAAATGTTGCATTTCACCCAGGCCAACCGCGTGGAGAATGGGCATTACGGTAGTGTCTGTTATCATGCGAAAACGAGTACGTGTTTGAGATTAGCTGGAATAGATACGGACTGGAATGGTCTCTTTACAAGAAGCTTAATTAGGTATATGGCAGGCGTACTGTGTTGGAAAAGTGATAAATGAGCCTGGGTGGAGAGCGGTTGTTTCTAACAAAAAAGAAAGGTTGACTGTACAGGTCATTTAGCTTTTTCAAGGAAATTATACGCTTGAGGTAAGCTTGTCAATAGCCAACATATCCAGAAAGTGAACATTCTTCCCGCAAACGTTGCCGCAAACGTTTGCGGGAAGAATTATTTTTTGAAAACATTACACTTTACGGGTACAGGCTAAACGGAGTAGCCTAATCGCTTTTTTGGTATGGCAAGGAACGTTAGGGCGCTTTATATAAATTTAATACTATTTGGGGATCCGATAAAAAAGCCGCAGCGCCTGTCTGGTTGGGTAGACAGGCGCTGCGACTTTGGACGGAATAAGGTATAGATAAACCTGCTGCGAATGCAGACTGGCGACGTTTAATCTTTGGTCAAGACACCATCAACATTCCGCCAGATGCCGAGCGGATTGCCGTTTTGTAAGGCGGGCGGCAGGAGCGCATCCGGAAAACTCTGGTACGAGACCGGACGGACCCAGCGCAGAATGGCCGCGGTGCCCACCGACGTCGTACGACTGTCGCTGGTGGCCGGAAAGGGGCCTCCATGGGTCATGGCTTCGCAGACCTCTACGCCGGTAGGAAATCCGCCAAACAGCACCCGACCCGCCTTTTCCTGTAACCGGCCGATCCAGTCGTACGCCGACTGCTGTAACTCGTCGGGCGTAGCGTATAAGGTTGCTGTCAGCTGCCCTTCCAGCGAATCGATGCAATCGGCCAGTTCGGCTTCGGTCTGGCAAATAACCACCAGCGAGCTGGGTCCGAAAATCTCGTGGCTGAGGTCCGTATTCGACATGAACAGGGGAGCGGTGGTGGTCAGCACCGTAGGCCGGCCTTCGGTGCGGCTCTCATCGGCATCCGTTTCTGCTTCGGCCAGTAGATGAACGCCGGGCAGCACCCGAATTTGCTGAACCCCTTTCTGATAGGCTTGCTGAATACCGGCGTTGAGCATGGTTGCGGGCGCAGTAGCCCGTATTTTCTCAGCTACGGTTTCCAGAAAGGCGTTGGTCAGGCTTTCTCCACCGTCGAGCATGAAAACCAGCCCCGGATTGGTGCAAAACTGCCCGACCCCCAGCGTGACGGAGGCTGCCAGCCCGGCTGCTACTTTCGTGGGGTCCTCGGCAATGGAGCCCGGCAGCACGATTAGCGGGTTGACTGCGCTCATTTCGGCATAGACCGGAATGGGTTCGGGGCGTTCCTGAGCTACCCGCAAGAGAGCTAAACCGCCCCGGCGCGATCCGGTGAAGCCAACGGCTTTTATGGCAGGGTGAGCAACCAGGCGCTGGGCTACTTCGTTGTCGGCATGGAGCAGCGAGAACACCCCGTCGGGCATACCGGTTTTCTGAGCTGCCGTAGCTATAGCTGACCCTACCATAGAGGAGGTACCCGGATGCGAGGGGTGGGCTTTGCAGACAACCGGACAGCCAGCCGCCAGGGCCGATGCGGTATCGCCCCCGGCTACCGAAAAAGCCAGCGGGAAGTTACTCGCTCCAAACACGACCACCGGTCCGAGCGGCACCAGCATCCGGCGCAGGTCGGGCCGGGGAAGGGGTTGCCGGTCGGGAAGAGCCGGATTGATGCGGGCGTCGACCCAGGAGCCTTCCCGAAGCAGGTTGGCAAAGAGCCGGAGCTGGCCGGTGGTACGGCCGCGCTCGCCCGCAATCCGGCCGGTGGGCAGGCCGCTTTCCAGCACCGCCCGTTCGATCAGGGCATCGCCCAGGTTTTCGATTTCGGCTGCAATGGCGTCGAGGAAATCGGCCCGCTGCTGCGGACTGCGTTTCTGGTAGGGCGCAAAAGCGGCCAGCGCTTTCTCAACGGCCATGTCGGCCTGTTCAGCGGTCACGTTGGTGAACTCGTCGGGTAAGAGGTCGCCCTGGGCCGGGGCGTAGGCCTGGAATGAATCCCCTTCGCCAAGGACTGATTCGTGGCCAATGAGGTTTGTGGTAAGCGGTTGAGCTATCATGGATTGGTTGTATCTGATTCGGGTGAACCGGCTGGCTGGGCTACCGGTCATTCAGTATGATCAGGCCAGTGGCCCGACACGCTCCAGCAGGGCTTTGGATTTGCGGATGCCTTCGTATTCGTCGAGGTTTGCCCCTTCGTACTCAATACCCACAATACCCCGGAAACCACTGTCTTTGACGATCTTCATCATTCGGGCAAAATCGACCAGGGTGTCATTGCCCTGCGCATCGAAGTCGTGGGTCTTGGCCGATACGCCTTTCGCAAACGGCATCATCTCTTTGGTTCCTTTGTAGCGGTCATATTCTTCAACGCAGGCGCCCCCCCATTCGGTGCCGTTATCGGCCCGGCGCAGGCAGAAATTGCCAAAATCGGGCAGCGTACCGACATTTTTCATGTTGACCTGCTTCATAACGGTGGTCAGCCACTCACCGTTGGAGGAATGGCCGCCGTGATTCTCGACAATGACGTTGATGTTCATGGTTTTGGCAAACTCACCGAGCTTGCCCAGTCCATCGACCGCGCTTTTCATCACATCGGCCGCTGAGCCAATGCCGTGGGCGTTGACCCGGATGGTCTTACAGCAGAGGTATTTGGCGCACTCGACCCATTTTTTGTGGTTGTCGACCGCCGTTTGCCGCTTGGCTGCGTCGAGATCGCCCAGTCCACCCTCACCGTCGATCATGATGAGGTGATTGCTGACGCCGTTGTCTTTGCAGCGCGTCAGCAGGTCGTTGAGGTAGGTTTTGTCCTGAGCCTTGTCCTTAAAGAACTGGTTGACGTACTCAACAATACTGATGTCGAATTCTTTACGGGCAATAGCCGGAAAATCGAGGTTGGTAATTTTCTTGGCGAAGAGGGTTTTATGCAGCGACCATTCGGCCAGCGAGATCTCGAAGAACATCTTTTTCTTCATGGGGCCAGCAACGAGTTCGGGCAGAAAAGCCATTCCGGCTGCGAATCCGGCGGCTTGCTGAATAAATTGACGGCGATTGGTAGTCATAACAGGCCAGGTTTGGAGATTAGCGTTTGAAGTCTGTAGTTCGTAGTTTACAGGACCAGGTTCGGCCGCTAAACTACAAACTTCAAACGTCAAACTACGAACAATATACCCATCTATGCTTTCCTTCGAGACGATTGCCGAGGCCCACGACCGCATCAGACCCTATATCCACCGCACGCCGGTGCTGACCAACCAGACCATTAATGAACGGGCCGGCGCCGACTTGTATTTCAAGTGCGAAAATTTCCAGAAAATAGGTGCTTTCAAGGCGCGTGGGGGCACAAACGCGGTGCTACAGGTAGCTCAAAACCGCGAAGGCACCGCCATCACCACCCATTCGTCGGGTAATCATGCCCAGGCTATTGCCTATGCGGCCCGACAGGTTGGTCTGCCTGCCTATATCGTGATGCCCCGCAACGCTCCGCAGGTCAAAAAAGACGCGGTCCGGGGCTATGGCGCCGAAGTAATCGAGTGTGAGCCAACGCTCGATGCCCGCGAACAGGGCGTGCGGGACATCATAGCCCGTACCGGCGCTGTACTGGTGCATCCATTCGACGACGATCGGGTTATTGCCGGACAGGCTACAGCGGCTAAGGAACTGATTGAAGATGCGGGGCAGGCAACTCCGTTTCAGGTGATCATGGCGCCGGTGGGCGGGGGCGGGTTGCTGAGCGGCACGGCGCTGGCCACGCACTACCTGTCTCCGGGCAGCCGCGTTGTGGCGGGAGAGCCGGCCGGCGCTGCCGATGCGGTGCTGTCGTTTCAGTCCGGAAAGGTCGAGAAGGCTCCGTTTATCGATACGATTGCCGATGGGTTGCTGACCAGCCTGAGCGAGCGGACTTTATCCATTATACGTGCGCATGTATCGGAGATTCTGACCGTGTCCGACGCGGAGATTGTGGCAGCTATGCGGCTGGTCTGGGAGCGGATGAAGATCATCATCGAGCCTTCGTGTGCGGTGCCGCTGGCAGTCGTGCTAAAACACCCAGATCGGTTTGCGGGCCAGAAAATTGGCATCATCCTGACCGGTGGTAATGTGGACCTGGGTAAACTGCCTTTCTGATGCTTACGATCCAGCCCATAGCCTACGAGCAGACCTACCCGCTCCGCCACGAAGTACTCTGGCCCGACAAACCCGTCGAGTACGTTCAGATTGATAACGATGCCGAGGGTTACCACTACGGGGCCTTTCTGGCCGATGAGCTGGTCGCGGTTATTTCGTTGTTTATCGAACCCGGCGAGGGCGGTCCCGTTCGGGCACGGTTTCGCAAATTTGCAACCCGGCCCGACCGC
Source organism: Spirosoma sp. 209 (assembly GCF_002006735.1). Taxonomy (NCBI): domain Bacteria; kingdom Pseudomonadati; phylum Bacteroidota; class Cytophagia; order Cytophagales; family Cytophagaceae; genus Spirosoma; species Spirosoma sp. 209. The sequence continues at coordinate 58,454 of NZ_MVEC01000011.1, forward strand.
CAGCGGCAGGGAATCGGTACCCAGCTGATGAACCACGTCATTGCCGAAGCCCGGCGCCTGGGGGCGGAAACCCTCTGGTGCGACGCGCGACTCGATGCGGCCGACTTTTACCAGCGTTTTGGTATGGAACCCTACGGCGAAGGTTTTTACAAGGGTGCGATCCCGTACAACAAGTTTTCGCTGATGCTGTACCCGGCGCTCAACCCCTGAAACGGGAACAGGCTGACTTATCTGCCGAACAGTGCAGGATTCCCGGCCGAAAACGGGGGTAAAAACCCAGAATCCGTAACCGGGCCGCTGTATTAATGGTTACTATAGAATGAGTCGGGTAGCAGACATGCCGGTAACTGATCGCCTGCGGGCCCTGGTTAGTTGATTCTATGCTGTCACATGGCTCGTCATCCGTTAATACGTCTTGCTCAACAATGAAAACAACACCCATTTTAATGCTGGGGTTAGCCTCAGCCCTGCTGGCCTGTGGTCAGAAAAAAGAAGAAAACGCGGCTGCCGGGGCCGATACGGTATCCACGGCCAGCACGGACCTGAAACTTCCGGCGCCCTATGCCACCAAATCGGCGGCTCATTTCAGCAACGTGGTTGGCTGGTCGGAAGGCCAGATGCCCAAAGCACCCGCCGGCTTCACCGTGTCAGAATATGCTCGTGATTTCGATAGCCCACGCTGGATCTATGTGGCACCTAATGGCGACATCTTCGTGGCCGAGTCGAAGACGGAGCGTAAGGGAATCAAAACGAAGGTCGTAAACGCCGTTTCGGGGAAAAACAAGTCCGAGCCCGGTGGAGAAAGCCCCAACCGAATCACGATCCTGCGCGATACCAATAAAGATGGTAAGCCCGATCTGCGTCAGGCGTTCGTAACGGGCCTCAACCAGCCATTTGGTATGCTGGTGCTGGGCGATAAATTCTACATAGCCAATACCGATGGGCTGCTGATGTTCCCGTACAAGGCCGGGCAAACTACCCTGACCGGTCAGGGCAAAAAGATACTGGAGCTACCCGCCGGCGGTTATAACAACCACTGGACGCGCAACCTGCTGGCCAGCCTCGATGGCAAGAAGATTTACATATCCGTCGGATCGGGTAGTAACGTAGGCGAAAACGGGATGGAACATGAGGTTCGGCGGGCCAATATTCTGGAGATCAACCCAGACGGCTCAGGGGAGCGTATCTACGCCAGCGGTCTGCGGAACCCGGTTGGTATGGACTGGCAGCCGGGCAACGGCAGTCCGGTGCTGTTTACGGCCGTGAACGAGCGCGACGAACTGGGCGATGATCTGGTGCCTGATTACCTGACGAGCGTAAAAGCCGGTGCTTTTTATGGCTGGCCCTACAGTTACTTCGGCGCCAACGAAGACCCCCGCCGGAAAGGCGAACGGCCCGATCTGGTCGAGAAAACGGTCGTTCCCGATGTGCCGCTGGGCTCGCACACGGCTTCATTGGGACTGGCTTTCTATGACCAGAAAGCCTTCCCGGAACGCTATCACAACGGCGCTTTCATTGGGCAGCATGGCTCCTGGAACCGCTCTGAGTTTTCGGGTTACAAGGTTGTATTCGTTCCCTTCGAAAATGGGAAGCCGGGTAAGCCAGAAGATTTCCTGACGGGTTTCGTGGCCGGTAAAGACAAAGATGTCTATGGCCGTCCGGTTGGGGTTAGTGTACTACCCGACGGGTCGATGCTCGTTGCAGACGATGCCGCCGGCCGCATCTGGCGGGTTGCCGCCGGCCAGTAGGTACTGGCTCATCAGACAAACAGACCGGCCTGTCGACAGTAAGTATGTCGACAGGCCGGTCTGTTTGTAGGGAACGTCAAAGCTGATAGAACAGGCGGAGCCGCGCGCCGAAGGCGGGTTCGCTGGTCCAGTTCATAGTAGCCTGCAACGGTTTGGTTAACAACAGCCCCCCTTGCGCTGCCCAGTGGCCCTGCTGCCATTCAAGGGTGGCGCTGGCCGTATAGGAGCTGATCAGATCGACGGGCAATTTCTTTGTGAACTCGACGGACTCGAAGCCATTGTAGCCCCCAAACATGGGTTTCGGATAGCTGAACGAAACGTGAGCTGTACTCGTCAGATTTAGATAGGTACCCAGCGCCGGGGTCAGCGACAGGTGCTGATTCAGCGGTACCCGATAGCCAATCTGCAATGGAATCTGATACCGGGTGGTTTTCAGGCTGATGCTGTAGATCTCGCGTTTAGGGTCAAAACCCGGCGGGGGAGCGTACTCGTACCGGAAATTACGGCGCGTCTGGTACTTGAAATCTTCGTCGTTGGCGTAGGAACCTACTTTGTAAGTAGACTGCGCCAAACCAAGGCTCAGGGCCCAGCGGTTGGCGAAGACAAACTCCGACACGGCCCCCAGGCTGAAGAGCTGTGGCTGAAGATCCATCCCCACACCCAGCCGAACGTTGACCGCTATCGGATCGACGCGCTGGCTCTCCGGCGCCTGAGCCACTGCCGGTCCCGCTGGCTGGGTTACGGCCGGACGCGTACGCTTGAGCCGACGGCTGAGAAGCCCATTCCAGTCGACCGGTTCCTGTGTAAGAGGGCGGGTATTGACCGGCTGGTAGGCCGTCTCGACGGGAGCCACTGGATCCCCTTCGGCCGACTGGCCCGTGGCTAATGACCCGCCTGGTTCAGCCGTGTTTGTAGCCGCCACCCCGGTCGTGCCCGGTAGGTCGGTCCGGCTGCCGTCGGAGCCGTCGGCTGACGAGGCAGGGTTTCGGGCTGGCGACGAGTTTGCCGACGGACGGGCAGACGCTCGTTCCTGGCTATTTTTACGTTTGGTGGTTAACAGGGTACGTGTAGACGTTGGGTCATACGAGGGTAGGTTAGATTGATCGCTGGTTGACGGGGTCGGTCGATTTTCTGAGCCGCCTACTTCCTGCCGGGCAAGCGGGTCGGCAGACGGGGACTCGGGGGGCAGCGAAGGCGTCGATTGGGGCCGCGATCGGTCAATACCGGCATACCGCTCCGTACCCGGCTGGCTTCGGCCGGCGGGCAGTTCGGTGCCTGGCTGCGCAGGCACCGGCACGTAACGGGTAATGTATACCGTGTCGATCCGTGAGAGAACTGACGAGTGGGCAGACTCACGTCTCGATACAGTGGGGTCGGCGGGCTGGGACTGCGATGCGGTAGGGGGAGCCGCCAGTTTGTCTACAGGCAGGCCCGAGCCGGGTTGCGGCTGCCGAATAGTGGATGACGGCGACTGGCGCAGTTGCGAAACCGCCTGCCGAAGCTGATTGATTTCAGCATGTTGCCAGACACTCAGGGCCAGCAAAACAATAGAGCTGATACTGGCCGCGGCTACCAGCCAGGGCCGGGCATACCAGCCCGCGCCATGCAGGGGCTGAACGGTGCCGGAACCGCCCGGGTCCGATAAGCCGGCCTGTTGCAGCGATGCCTGCATGCGCTGCCAGTCTTTATCTTGAAACTCCGGACGAATACTTTCCAGTTTTCGCCGGATTAGTTCGGTGAATCGGTCAGTTCTCATGAGATCGTATAAGGAGCCTGCGGATTGTTTTTTTCATGGAATGGATAAGCCTGCCGGATCATGTCCTGCAGTTTGTACCGGGCGCGGGCAAAATTGGAGCGCACCGTAGCTTCGTTCTGGTTCAGTATGCCAGCTATTTCGTGCAGGCTGTATCCATCTACTACGTGCATCATAAACACGGTTCGGTGGGTGGGGGTTAACTTCTGAACCAGGGCCAGAATCTCGTCGGCGGCCATCTGATCGACCACATCGTCGTCGAAGGCTACCTGTTCGCTGGTTTCGAGGGATGAATGCTGGTCAAAACGCTGGTTTTTGCGGTAATGGCTGATGGCCGTATTGACCATGATTGTACGAAGCCAGGCTTTGAAAGGCAGCGTCTCATCGAAATTGTCGAGGTGTTGAAAGGCCTTCAGGAAGCCTTCATTCAGCACATCTTCGGCTTCTTCCGTACTGGAGGTGTAGCGCAGGCAGATACTTTTAGCGTAGCCGAAGAACTGTTTAAAGAGCGTCCGCTGCGCCCGTGGATCTTTGGCGCGACAGGCCCGAATGACGCTCAGCAGGTCATTATCGGAGAACGAGGACGATTTTCTGAAGAACAAAGTCAAACCAGGTTATCGTGGACGCAAGGGGGATATCAACAGCAATACGCACCTGGCCGGTGAAGCGTTGCACGGTACTGAATTTTTGTCTTTTTTTTTACCGGATGCCACGTTTTATCCGCTCATCACGTACGGGCGGGTAACGAAATTACTCACTTTGTTATTGTGCGCTAATGAATGTGTTGGTGATTGGTGATGAACACACCTACGGCTACGGACTGCGTTCGGGACAGCTCAGCTACATAAACCAGTTTATCCGGTTTATGGGTCGCTTGGGCAAAGGCGACTCTATATCGGTGGAGGCTTACGCGCATCTTACCATGCCCAGACTGCTCAATGCGCTGAGCCAGCTGCCACTCGGCCGGTATGATCTGATCATACTCCAGCTCGACGAATCGATGCGCCGGGCAGTCGTCGACGAGCCGGGTGAAGCGGGGCAGGCGACCTCCTGTCTGCCAACCTTATACCCACCTGCTTCCCGAAAGCGGTCGCGTTGGAAGAGTGAGCTTCGGGCGTTGGGTAGAAATTTACTGTCCGACGGGCTGAATCGGCTGCGTCGCAGACCGACGGGGCTTTCCAGGTTGCTGACGTTGCTGAAGCCTTACCGGCATACGGTTGTCTTACTGACCCCTTTTCCGCACCAGCAGAGGCTTGTCAACTGGGGGCGCCAGCGGCTGCGACACCGGATGGTTGAACAGGCCAGTCGGGCTGCGTTCAGCCTGTTCGATACAAGCCAGATAATAGGGACAGGAGATGAGTACTTTCTGACTGATGACCCGGAGCATCTGAACGCAGTCAGCCACGAACTGCTGGGCCAGGCCCTGTTCGATTTTTACCAGTCGGCCCCGGCTATCGTTACCATCCAGACGTTTCGGCGTAATAAGCAGTAACCAGGTAAACGGTTTGTACGAGCAAGGGCGCCGGACTGTGGAGTCCGGCGCCCTTGCTCGTATCGGAAGAAGGCACTAGAGCCGTACGGCCATTTCTTCTGGCTTCGTCGTATCGCCGGTTGGGCGACCTTCGGGCTGGGGTAGCGGCCGCTTTTCGCCGTCGGCACCCGTTCCGTCTTTCCGGCGCGAGAGATAGGTGTAAATAACCGGTACAACATACAGGGTCAGCACCAGCGAGAACAACAGCCCACCTACAATAACGATCCCGAGCGGTACCCGGCTTTTAGATGCGGAGCCGAGCGCCAGCGCCAGCGGCAAGGCGCCAAACGCAGCTACGAGGGTTGTCATCAGAATGGGGCGCAGACGCATGGCCGCTGATTCTGTGGCAGCCTCAAACTTGTTCTTGCCGACTAGCCGCTGTTCGTTCGCGAACTCAACAATCAGGATACCGTTCTTGGTAACCAGCCCCACCAGCATAATGATACCGATCTGGCTGAAGATGTTCAGCGTCTGATTAAACATCCAGAGCGAGAACACGGCTCCGGCCAGCGCCAGCGGTACGGTGATCATGATGATAAACGGATCAACGAACGAGTCGAACTGGGCGGCCAGTACCAGATAAACCAGCACCAGTGCCAGGGCAAAGGCGAAAAGGGTGTTGGACGAGCTCTCGGCATAATCGCGCGAAGGGCCTGACAGGGCCGTCTGGAAGCTCTCGTCGAGGGTGCGGGCCGCAATGGCCTGCATGGCCGCTACGCCATCGCCAACGGTTTTGCCGGGGGCGAGTCCGGCCGATACGGTCGCCGATTTGAAGCGGTTGTAGTGGTACACCTGCGGGGGACTGCTGACTTCCTGGAACCGAACGAGGTTATCGAGCTGAATCAGCTCACCCTGATTGGTACGAACGTAGAACGAAGCCAGATCGACGGGGGCGTCGCGGTCAGCGCGGTCAACCTGCCCGATCACCTGATACTGTTTACCGTTCATCAGGAAGTAGGCCAGGCGCCGGTTGCTGAGCGCCAGCTGAAGCGTTTGCGCCACATCCTGAACTGAAACCCCCAGATTGGTCGCTTTTTCGCGGTCGATACTGATGTTCAGCTCGGGTTTGTTAAACTTCAGATCGACGTCGGAGTTCTGAAACGTTGGGTCTTTCTGAACCTCATCGAGGAACGTGGGCAGTTTCTCACGCAGTTTCTCGAAGTTGAGATTCTGAATAACGAACTGCACCGGTAAGCCACCACCCCGGCCTACCTGAATCGTCTGATCCTGGGTGGCAAAGATGCGGGCCTCGCTAAACCGTTTGGTTCCTTTGTTGAGGAAATCGACAATTTCCTGCTGGGAGCGTTTCCGCTCGGTAGGGTCGACCATGTTTACCATCACAAACGAGCTGTTGACGGCCCCGGCGCCTGAGAATCCAGGCGCTACCACGCTAAAGGCCAGCTTCGTTTCCGGCACCGAATCCAGCACGAACTGCATGATCCGGTCGGTGGTGTTGGCCTGAGCCTCGAAACTGGTTCCCTCGGGCGAGGTAATCGACAAGCGCGTGCGGCTACGGTCTTCCAGCGGAGCCAGCTCCGACTTCAGGAGAGAACCCAGTCCGAAGATGAGCAGCAGACAGGCGCCAATCATGACGAAGGCCCAGCCCCGTTTGCCCATAAACGTCGTCAGCGAGCTGCGGTACGACTGATCGAGCCACTGGAAGAAAGGTTCGGTCTTCTTATAGAACCAGGAATCTTTGCCGTGATTCTTGCTGGTCAGTTTCACGCTGAGAACGGGGGTGAGGGTCAGCGAGACGAAGGCCGAAATCAGAACGGCGCCGGCTACGACAATGCCGAACTCGCGGAAAAGCCGACCCACGAACCCTTCCAGGAAGATAATGGGCAGAAACACAATGGCCAGCGTAATCGACGTGGCCAGTACCGCGAAGAATATCTCGTTGGACCCTTCTTTGGCGGCCTGCTTGGTCTCCATACCATCTTCAATCTTCTTGAAGATGTTCTCCGTAACAACGATACCGTCATCCACCACCAGACCGGTGGCCAGAACGATGGCCAGCAACGTCAGTACGTTAATGCTGAAGTCGGCCATGTACATGATGAAGAAAGCCCCGATCAGTGATACCGGTATGTCGATCAGCGGACGGAACGCAATCAGCCAGTCGCGGAAAAAGAAGTAGATGACCAGAACGACCAGGACGAACGAGATCAGCAGGGTTTCGCCCACTTCTTCGATCGCGCGCCGGATAAACGTAGACCGGTCAATACCCAGGCTCACGATAATATCGTCGGGCAGGTCTTTCTTGATCTGGTCGAACCGCTTGTAAAACTCATCGGCAATGCTGACGTAGTTAGCACCCGGCTGCGGAATCAGCACGAGAATAACGCCGACAGCGCCGTTCTGCTTCGAGCTGGTTTCTTCGTTTTCGGCCCCGAGTGTAGCGTAACCCACGTCTTTGAAGCGAATGATCTGGTTGCTGGTCTGCCGAAGGATGAGGTTATTGAAATCATCTTCCGAGACAAGGCGACCCACTGCTTTTACGGTTAGCTCGGTGCTGTTGCCATATACTTTACCGCTGGGCAGCTCAACGTTCTGGGCGTTCAGAGCGGTCTGTATATCCTGGGTAGTCAGTCGGTAGGCCGACAGTTTGATGGGGTCGATCCAGAGCCGCATCGCCTGACGCTTGAGGCCGTAGATATTGGCCTGGCTCACCCCGGGAATGGTCTGAAGCCGCTCCTGAAGTACGTTTTCGGCGTAGTCGGACAGCTGCGTCGGGTTGCGCGTCGTACTCTGCACCGTCATGAAAATGATCGGGTCGGAGTTGGCGTCGGCCTTGGTCACGACCGGGGGAGCGTCGATATCCTGAGGAAGCTGACGCTGCGCCTGGGCCACTTTGTCGCGAACATCGTTAGCGGCCTGTTCCAGATCGGCGTCCAGGTTGAACTCGACGGTGATGGTGCTGGCACCCAGGGCGGAGTTCGACGAGATGGTCCGTATGCCTTCGATGCTGTTCAGCGACTTCTCGATCGGCTCGGTAATCTGCGACTCGATGATATCGGGGTTGGCACCGGTATAGTTGGTCCGCACCGAAATAACGGGCGGGTCAATGGCCGGATATTCCCGAACGCCGAGAAACGTAAAGCCAATAATGCCGAACAGCACAATGACGATGGACATCACCATGGCAAAAACGGGCCGGTTCAGACTAAGTTCAGGAAGACTCATTTGTGGTTGAGATTATGGTTTTGGTCTTCTGGTTTTGAATTGGGTGCACTGGGTTCAGGGTCTGGTTTACCGCGTTGCCACTTTCGGAGCGGTATTGGCAGTCTTGGCCGAACTAGTACTAGGCAGGGTGATGACACGCCCGATCTTAACCGGCGTATCCTGCTTCAAAAACAACAAGCCGGTCGTTGCTACCGTATCGCCCGCCGACAGACCCGACAGAATCTGGATGGCCCCGGCCGTGCGTAATCCGGTCGTGACATCCTTAAACTGGGCTTTTCCATCTTTCACAACCACAACCTGGTTGGTTCGCGTTTGCGGGATGATGGCCTGCGTTGGTACGACCAGACTTTTCTCATTCTGAATGGTTAAGGTAACCCGGGCAAACGTTCCTGGTCGATACGCCAACGTGGTATTGCTGACGCGGGCCCGAATACGCAGGTTCCGGGTTTGCTCTTCCACGCCTGGCTCAATAGCGTATACGATGCCCTGGCTGGGTTGTCTGGCTCCGTCTACTAAAAACGAAATAGCGCTGCCAACCCGTACGGCAGAGCCATATTTTTCAGGAATTGAAAAGTCAAGTTTCAGCGATGATACCTGCTGGAGACGGGCAATCAGGGTGTTGGGCGTAACCACCGCGCCGGAACTGACGTTCCGCAACCCGATCACGCCCGAAAAAGGCGCCCGAATCTCGGTCCGCTGCAAGTTGGCTTTGACCAGTTCAATATCGGCCAGCGACGACCGCAGGTTGGTGGTTACGATGTCGTACTCCTGCTGGCTGATGCCACCCCGGTCCAGTAACTGCTTGTTTCGTTCTTCAGTACGCCGGGCGTTGTCGGCCTGAGCCTGTAGTTTCTGCAGCTGGGCGCGCAGATCAGCGTCGAAGAGTTTTACCAGTAAGGCACCTTTGGCTACGGGTTGGCCCTCGCGGATGTTGAGCTGGGTAATACGGGCCGACAGTTCAGGGTAGATGTCAACCTGTTCGGCAGCGAGCAACGATCCGCTCGATACCACATCTTCGCGCAGGTTCTGGGCAACAACAATGAATCCATTTACGGCGGGGGTAGGGCCTCGTCCGGGGCCGCCCGGGCCGCCTTTGCCGCCATCTTTACCACCACCGGCTCCGCCACCCCCCGGCGCTCCCGATGTGGCTCCGGGAGCCGGGTGTAATACCTTGTTATACACGATAATCCCGCCGAGTACCAGGACGACGAGGCCGATAGCAATCCATCTTTTCACAGGCTAACGTTTTGCAGGGAGGAACTTGATTTTAACGGCACAATGCGCGTTTTTGTTTCTTAACCTACAAAGCTATGACCGTAGATGATTATATCAATCAACAGCCTGCTGATCTACAGCGAATTTTACGCTGGCTTCGGAAAATAATCGTGTCGTCAGACCCGTCTATCCGCGAAAAGATAGCCTGGCAGATCCCTGTCTTTACGTATCGGCAGGTGAACGTATTCTATCTGAATGTGGTGCGTAGCCGACGTGGCATGCCACCCGGTGTCGGTATCGAACTGGGCTTCATGGCCGGGCACCACCTGCCCGATGAGTTGGGCATGCTGATGAGCGCAGGCCGTAAACAGGTTAGGTCGCTGCCGATCCGTGGCGTTGACGACCCGGAGGCTGATATCGTACGGACCTATATACAGGAAGCCCTGCTGTTAATCGAGAATCGGCATGGCGAGTGATGAGAACAACAGGTGCCGCACAAAGGCCAGCAGTTTGCTTTGGTCTTTAGGCTGGCCGAAGTCGGTGAGGGAGGGCAGGTTTTCCATAAAGAACGCCTGGTGGTGGATAGTCTCGATCAGCGAACTGGCCCGCGACCGGGCGTAGGGGTAGCCGGGGCGTAGTTCGAGAATGATACCCGCAATACGACCGACCAGGTCCTTGTACGGTTTGAACAACTGCTGCCGGTTGTCTTCCGTGACGTGTCGGGTCAGGTAGGCTTTGCTGGCTTCGCAGATTACGATATTGTGCAGCGCCCGCAGGTCGATGTCGTCGGTAAGGGGGTTCTCAAGATCGGTTAGCAGCAACAGATGCAGGAGCCGCTCCAGCTTTTCGTGAGGATCGGCCAGGTTGTTGGTCCGAAAAACCAGCTGGAAGTCGAGCCACTGCCAATACCAGGCAACCAGATAAACCAGCAGCCGGTGTTTATTCTCGAAATAGCGATAGATACTGGCTTCCTTGGTACCCATGCGATCGGCCAGCTTCCGGAAGGTGGCATCTTCAAAGCCAATTTCGTCGAACAGTAAGATGCCCTGCCGGACAATCCGCCGACCTAATTCAGACCCTTCCGGATCACGCAAGAAAAGCCGCTCGTTCATGCGGACGTGTACTGAATACTCCATTGATCCGGCTATTTAACCACCTGGACTAAAAATTAAAAGCAAAGTAAGCAGATAACCCTGAATAAGAGTTATGTTTGCAAGGTAGATAGTAATACTATCAAAATAGATATAATTGCTATCTTTTTAAGTAGTTACATACACAAATCTAACCATGAACCGTTTAATTAATCGAACATATATTATCCTGTGTCAAATCAGAAACTGGATTGGTACCAGCCTGCTCTATATATTCTCGGATACGGCCGCTGAGGCCCAGTCGCTGATTGCCGGTATTCCGAGTGCCGATGTAGCTCGCAGAGGTCATGTTGAATATACGCACGAAAGTCAGTGGGCGTCTGAAGCTGGCAAGCTGAAATGGAACAGCTTCAACTTTCTGACCTACGGCATCGCCAAACGGACAGAACTAGCTGTTTCTGTTGTAAATGTGGGGTCGCCGGGAACCGAAAACGTGGCGGTAGGGATTGGTTATAAAACCATCATACCTTTGCAACAGGGAGAGGATGCCGGCTTGTTTCGTGAACGAAAGCTGTCGATCGGGCAAATGGCTTATGTGGCGGTAGGACCTGAACGAAACATTGTTCGCGATCGGGTAGGCGGGTGGCTATACAGCCATGTTAGTACCCGTCTGTCACCTACGCGAACCCGTTTAACAGCGGGCATGAGTTATGGCTCATCGCACGTGTTCGGTTTCAGGAGAGTCAGGATGCAGGGGGTAGGTGGGTTGCCGGAAACCAGCCCCCAGCGGATTCCGTTGACACCCCTGAGCTTTATAGGCGGTATTGAACAGCCCATAACCCGCCACGTTGGTCTGCTGGCTGACTGGATTTCGGGGCGTCACGACATTGCCGCTCTCATCACCGGGGTGCAGCTCAACATTGGTCACCAGGTGCTGATTCTGGCTTACAAACGGGCTAACGATCAGGTTTCAGACACAAATGCATTAGTAACTGAAGTGATGATTCACTTCTAAAACCCAACAGAAATTAAACAATGGCAACTTCAACGTCATCTGATCCAACACCAACACCAACACAACGACTGATCCGGCTGCTCAGTAATGATAAAAAAGACATTGGCTACATCTACCTGTACGCGCTGGTTACGGGACTGATCAGTCTGTCGCTGCCGCTGGGTATCCAGGCCGTATTCAACCTGGTATCGGGTGGGTTAGTCTTCAGCTCGGTTTATTTGCTGATAGGCCTCGTTATTCTGGGGGTACTGTTGTCTGGTTTACTGCTCGTGAGCCAGATGATGCTGGTCGAAGTGCTGCAGCAGCGGGTGTTCGCCAAGGCGGCCTTCGAATTTACCTACCGACTGCCCCGCATCCAGCCCGACGCGTTTGCGGGGTATTATCCGCCCGAGCTGATGAACCGTTTTTTCGATGTGCTGACCATTCAGAAAGGGATGCCCAAGCTGTTGATCGACCTGACAGCTGCTGCGGTGCAGATTCTGTTCGGTATCATTCTGCTGTCGGCCTACCACCCGGTCTTTCTGGCTTTTGGTTTGTTTACCATGCTGGCTATCGTCGGCATTTGCTGGATATACGGGCCGGTCGGGTTGAAAACCAGCCTGAACGAGTCGAAATACAAGTACAAGGTAGTGGCCTGGCTCGAAGATGTAGCCCGTGATCTGCCCATTCACCGGCACCGGACCGATTCGCTGGAAACCATCGACCGAATGGATGAACTGGTGGCGAGCTACGTGACTTACCGGAATCAGCATTTTAGCGTACTGCGCCGGTTCTTTTACAGTGGTGTCGCATTCAAGACCATCGTAACCGGGGGGCTGCTGATTCTGGGGACTACCCTGGTAGTTGGCCGCGAAATGTCGCTTGGGCAGTTTGTTGCCGCCGAGTTGGTGATCGTTCTGATTACGAGCTCGGTCGATAAACTCATGTCAGGCATCGATACCGTATTCGACATGCTGACGGCCGTCGAAAAAATTGGTTACGTAACCGATCTTCCTTTATCTGATTTACACCTTACCGATTAATGAAAACGAAGCAGGGCCGCAGAACGGGGTCAATCAGGTCCCATGAAGTAGCTTGGGATTTTCCCACGACGATTATCGTTACTGGCTTGGTACTCATTATCCACTACGTACAGACACTATGCTAAACATATCGAATCAACGGGTCGATGAAGAACTCTTCAACCACTATCCGCTCAAAACGCTGCGTACCCTGCCCCATACGGACGCCGGCCGCCGGTTAGGCCGTTGGATGGCGTTTATTCTGCTGGTCGGCCTGGCTGTCATGTTTCTGCCCTGGCAGCAGAATATCAACGGAGAAGGTAAGCTAACGGCCCTGACGCCAAAAGATCGTCCGCAGACGGTACAGAATGCCATCGCAGGCCGGATTGAACGCTGGAACGTGCAGGAAGGCCAGTACGTCAAGGCGGGGGATACGCTGCTGGTGATCTCCGAGATCAAGGACGAATACTTTGATCCCAACCTGCCCCAGCGGCTCGACGAGCAACTGGGTGCCAAACAGGGAACCAGTGATGCGACCGTCGCCAAAATTCAGGCGCTCGACAACCAGATTACAGCGCTTCGGGCGGGCCTGAAAGTGAAGCTGGAGGCTGCGCGCAACAAGGTCAAGCAAAGTGAGTTCAAGGTACAGGCCGATCGGGCCGACCTGACGGCCATTCGTAAAAACTACCAGATTGCGCTCGACCGGCTCGATCGTTTCGAGAAAGGGTATAAAAACGGGCTGTTTTCGCTGACCGATCTTGAGTCGCGCCGACTGAAGGTGCAGGAAGACTATGCTAAGGTTGTTTCGCAGGAGAACAAGCTAAATGTCTCGCAGCAGGAGCTCGTCAACGCGCGGCTGGACCTGACAACCATTGAGGCCGATTATCAGGAGAAGCTGGCCAAGGCCGAATCGGACCGAAGTTCGGCGGTGTCCTACCTGGCCGAAGCCGGGGGCGAAATATCCAAACTGCGGAATAAAATCAGTAGTGTCGACGTACGCCGGGGACTGTACATTGTGCGGGCCCCGCAGAACGGCTACGTGGTGCGCTCACTGAAGGCCGGTATCGGCGAGACCATCAAAGAAGGCGAATCCATTGCTACCCTCCAGCCGGACAACCCGGCGCTGGCCGTTGAGCTATACGTGCGGGCTATGGACGTACCCCTGATTCAGCGGGGCCGCACCGTTCGGTTACAGTTCGATGGCTGGCCGGCGATTCAGTTCTCGGGCTGGCCAGCCGTAGCAGTTGGTACGTTTGGTGGCGAAGTGGTCGTAATTGATGCCGTCAGTAGTGTAGGCGGGAAATACCGACTGCTGGTCAGCCCCAAAGTACAGAAGGGCGATCAGCCCTGGCCAAGTCAGCTGCGGGTCGGATCGGGCGTGTATGGTTGGGTCATGCTCGACGACGTACCAGTCTGGTACGAACTCTGGCGTCAGTTAAACGGCTTCCCGCCCAGTTTGCAGGAAGAACCCACCGAGGAGAAAGGAGCTAAAAAATGATGCGTTTGACGTTTCGCTGGCAGTCTTCGGTATTCCGAAGGCTGATGCTGGTGGCCGGTGTCGTGTTCCTGTCAACGGTCCAGGCCGTCTGTCAGCCCGACACAACCGTTTTTCCGGCTCAGGCCTTTTACGAACTTATTCGGCTCCACCACCCCATTGTTAAACAGGCTGGCTTGTTTGGTCAGGAAGCCGAACAGGTACTGATGCAGGCCAGAGGGGCTTTTGACCCGAAATTGAGTACCTATTATGACCGGAAAGAATTTGCCCGGACCCTGTATTACGACCACTGGCAAAATAAGCTGTCGGTTCCCCTGTGGGTGAGCGGCATCGATCTGAACGTGTCGTATGATCGCAACAACGGGAAGTACATCAACCCGCAGGAAACCACCCCGCCATCGGGACTGGCGGGTGTAGGACTGGCGATGCCGATCGGGCAGGCGATGCTGATCGATGCCCGGCGCAACGCCGTTCGTCAGGCCCGGCTGCTCATTAACCTGGCCGAAGCCGATCGGGTCAAGCAGGTCAACAAAACCCTCTTCGACGCGGCAAAGACCTATTGGGAGTGGTTCCTGGCTCATCGGCAACGGCGGTTACTCGTCGAGGGCTATGACCTGGCCGACCGCCGGTTCCGGGCGTTGCGCGAACGGGCACTCCTGGGCGATGCGGCCATGATCGATACGACCGAAGCGCTTATTACCGTGCAGGACCGACTGGTGCAGCGGCAGCAGGCCGAACTGGACGAGCAGAATGCCCGCCTGCGCGTAAATACGTTTCTCTGGAATGCCGAAGGACAACCGGTCGAGTTGCCGGTTACGGCCATTCCGCAGGAGCCCTCGCTGGCCTCTCCGGACGAAAACCTACTCCAGGCGCTACTGGATCAGGCTGCGCAACGCCATCCGGAGCTGCTGAAACTTGACATTAAGAACCAGCAACTAACCCTGGAGGAGCGTTTCCGCCGGGCCATGATTCAGCCCCAGATTCAGCTGAACGCCATGCTGCTCAGCGAAACGCCCCGCATCGATCTGCCCTATAACTGGAGTAGCTATTACGCCTTGCGGCCTCAGAACTATAAAGTAGGCCTCGACTTTGTATTCCCGTTGTTTCTGCGGAAAGAGCGCGGTAAACTGCGCGAAGTGCAGGTGAAAAACCAGCAGGTTGTCCTGGAGCGCCAGCAGACCGGCCGCGATATTACCAATACGGTGCAGTCGGCGTATAACCAGCTGCAAACGCTGCAACAGCAGATTGCCGTTCAGCAGCAGGTGATTGCCAACCAGCAGCGATTGCTGGAGGCTGAGCAGCAGAAATTCGAGATTGGCGAGAGCAGCCTCTTCCTGGTCAACTCCCGCGAGACCAAGCAGATCGACCTGCGCGTAAAGGGCGAGGAGTTGAAAACGAAGTATCAGAAAGCCATCGCCGAGCTGTATTTCGTAGCCGGAACGACCCAGTAATCAGGCACTCATGACGGTCAGCAGTTCGCTGATCATCATGGCCGTAGCGCCCCAAACCCGGTACCCCTGTATCTGGTAGAAAGGCGCATCGACCAGCACCCCCCGGACTTCGATCTGGCTATCCCCGACAATGGTTTCGTCGAGAAGGGTAGCCAGATCAACTTCTACCACCGCTTCCACTTCCCGCGGGTCAGGGTAAAACTCGGGCCGGTGGGGGAGGATGCCTACAACGGGTTGTACGTAGAAGTTGCTGGGGGGGATAAACAGCTCGGTCAGCAACCCCAGCACTTTTACGTCCGAAACCCGGATACCAATCTCTTCCTGAGCTTCGCGCAGGGCCGTACGGGTCAGATTTTCGTCGATGCGCTCCATTCGACCACCCGGAAACGCCATCTGGCCGGCATGAACGCCATCGTACTGGGGGCGCAGGATGAGGGGTAAATAAATAGAATTCTGATAGGGATAAAAACAGATCAGCACCGCGCTCCGCCGGGTACGCTCGTTGGGTTTGATACCGAGCCGAAAGCGGGAGGATGACGCCATCTTGGCGTGAGCCGCTTCGCCGGGTAAAGGTTCCCGCAGTCGTTGCCGAAGGTGTTCGGTAAAGGTATGAAACGTGGTGTCGATCATGTATCTCTGCGGATTACAGCGTTTCGTATTCGGTGGATCAGCTGGCTAACCCACCGTAAACATAAGTCCGTAACCCTATTTATATAGCTTTACTAACTGCTCCGCACACCGTTCGCCATCCATAGCGGCCGAAACGATACCGCCTGCGTAGCCAGCGCCTTCGCCACACGGAAACAGGCGCCGGACATCGACGTGCTCGCAGGAGTCGCGATCACGGGGAATCCGTACGGGCGACGATGTACGACTTTCAACACCAATAACCTGCCCGTTGTTACTCAGATAGCCGCGCATTTTCCGGCCAAAATCGCGTAGTCCCTGCCGAAGGGGCTGCGCAATATGATCGGGCAGCACGTCTGCCATATCGACCGAAGCCAGGCCGGGCTGGTAACTCGTCGGTAGCAGCATGTCGGACACGTGCCCATCTACGAAGTCGGCCACCCGCTGAGCCGGTGCGGTTTGCGATGGTACTCCTTCCGACCGGCTACCCATCCGGCAGGCCCAGCGTTCGAGTTCCTGCTGCAGGGCTAGCCCGGCCAGCGGTCCTTCGTCGTCGTAGGGCTTCAGATCGGCTTCGGTGATTGCGACGACTAAGCCCGAATTGGCATATTTCGAGTCCCGGCGCGAGGGAGACATGCCGTTGACGACCAACTCGCCGGGGGCTGTGGCGGCCGGTACGATAAATCCACCCGGACACATACAAAACGAAAAAACGCCCCGTTCTACCCCGCCATAGCGCGTCTGGGTAACCAGGCTGTACGATGCTGCCGGCAGGTAGTCGCCCCGCTCGGGCCGGTGGTACTGGAACTGGTCGATCAGCGACTGCTGGTGTTCAATCCGCACGCCCATGGCAAATGGTTTGGCTTCGATCCGGACGTCACGCTGCTGCAACAGGTAAAAGATATCCCGGGCCGAATGCCCCGTTGCCAGAATAACCCCGATGCCGTGGAGGTCCTGTCCGTCGGCGGTCACCACGCCACGCAACTCGCCCCCGCTCAGCATGAGATCCGTTACTTTGGTGTCGAAGCGGACCTCGCCCCCGGCGCGGAGAATGGTTTCGCGCAGATCGGCCACCACGTTGGGTAGTTTGTTGGTACCAATGTGCGGATGCGCATCGACCAATATCTGATCCGTTGCGCCGTGCGCGACAAATATTTCGAGTATCCGCCGAACATCGCCCCGTTTGGTTGAGCGGGTGTATAGTTTGCCATCGGAATACGTACCGGCACCGCCTTCGCCAAAACAATAGTTCGACTCGGGGTTGACGATATGGTCTTTGTTGATAGCCGCCAGATCCCGACGGCGGGCGCGTACGTCGCTGCCCCGTTCCAGCACGATGGGTTTTATACCCAGCTCAATCAGGCGTAGCGCAGCGAACAAGCCGGCTGGTCCGGCCCCGACCACAATAGCCTGGGGTGCCTGGCTAACGTCGTGTTGGGGCTTCTGGTACTGAATCAGGGGAGGAGGAGTCACACCGATGTACACCTCGGCGTCGACGTGAACCCGAACCTGCCGGCCGCGGGCATCGACCGATTGCCGGCGTTTGCGCACATGGGCAGGTACATCGGCAGGAAGTCGAAGCGCCCGAAATGCCTGCTCCTGAAAAAGTTGATCGTCGAAAGCCTGTTCCGGATCGAGCGTTAGCGAAAGCTGATGAATCATACGATGAGAAGGCCGGTGTTTATCCGGCAGGAATTGACAAAACTACGCACAAAAAAGGCTGTTGACGGATAACAGGGGCCATTTTGTTTGGGTTCGTTACCGGTAAATTACTTATACAACCCTGGCCGTAAGAAGCGGCCAGGCAGGGCATTCGCGCACTTTTTTAAACTACTGTAAATTAGTAGAGTTATATACGTCAACACGATCGACTCAACGTATGAAACAGATACTTGCCACCTTCGCCTGCGCCTGGCTAATGACCGGGACGGCTCTGGCCCAGCAGCGCACTAATTCTACCGCTACCCAATCATCGGGAACAACAACCAATGTCGGCACCGGCAATACGCTCGAGCAGAACAGCGCGGGCAGCGTAACCACTGGAGCAGCTACCAATGGCTCCGCCAACTCGACCCCGCCCAATTCGGCCAGTACGAACACCAGCAACGGGGCGACAGCAACATCGGGGCTAAATAACACCCTGGAGCAGAACAGCGCGGCAACCGTTACATCGGCCAACGGCCCTACAACAACCACGACGGATGCGCGTAGCAGCACCATGACGGGTGGTACGTCGACCAAAGCCCGCACTAAAAAAGAGAATCTGGTAAACCTGAAGCCTAATAAAGACCCGAAGAAAGACCAGTAAAACGGTTTTATAGGGCCATCAATCACGGAATCGACATGAAACAACTCCTGATCATAGCCGTCTTAGCCGCCCTGCCAACGCTGGTCAACGCCCAGCGGGAAAGTGTAAAAAGCGGTAACAAATACAACAGCGCAGCGGCCCGGGTTCCTGACGCGGAGAAAGAGCGGGTTGCGGCTGAAAAGTTTAACGGTCAGAAACCCGATCGGCCGCAGAAGCCCAAACCCAAATCGGGCAAGCAGCCCGTGCAAGGCTCTACGGAGAACGGAGGCCGGGTAAAGAATCCGACTACTAAAAGCGGGAATCGCTAGTTCCATGGCCTGATGCGAAACGGTATACAACAACCTCTCGGAAGACTGAGAGAAGGACCCGCTTCCTTACCAAGTTGTAACAGCAGCAGAGAAATTGAGCGCACCTGACGATAAGCAAAGCTGTTAATTCTCTTGCGATAGGCCATATACCTAACGAAAAAGGCTTCTGTAAATAGCAGAAGCCTTTTTCGTTGAGCCAGTGAGACGAATCAGCTGACTGGCGGCTAGCTTGGCAAGAGGGCACTAGGTGCTATAAGCAGACATTCTGTGCCAAGCGAGATTAGCTAAACAAATATTATTGATAGTATTACTATCATATTGGTTATTTTTGCTTTCCTTTGTGCGGTAATTTATACGCACATGGAAAAAACACCTATCACAGTTGCTTACGGGGACGGTATTGGTCCCGAAATCATGCAGGCTACCCTCGATATCTTACAGGCTGGCGGTGCTCAACTCGATATCGAGACGATTGAGATTGGCGAGAAAGTGTATCTCAGCGGCAACTCCGCTGGTATAGCTCCTGAGGCTTGGGAGTCGCTTCGGCGCACGAAGGTTTTTTTGAAAGCACCGATTACAACACCCCAGGGCGGAGGCTTCAAGAGCCTGAACGTAACGACGCGTAAAGTGCTCGGTCTGTTTGCCAATGTTCGGCCCTGTGTGGCCTATTCCCCCTTTGTCAGCACCAAGCATCCGGCTATGGATGTGGTTATTGTGCGGGAAAACGAAGAAGATCTGTACGCGGGCATCGAACACCAGCAAACGCAGGAAGTGGTGCAGTGTCTGAAGCTCATCTCACGGCCCGGCACTGAAAAAATCATTCGTTATGCGTTTGAGTATGCCCGCGCTTACGGGCGTAAGAAGGTGACCTGCTTCAGCAAAGACAACATCATGAAGCAGACCGATGGCCTGTTCCATAAGGTTTTTGACGAAGTAGCGGCCGAGTATCCGGAGCTGGAAAACGAACACTGGATCGTTGACATCGGAGCCGCTAAACTGGCCGACACACCGGAAGTATTCGACGTGATTGTCATGCCGAATCTCTACGGGGATATACTATCAGACGTGGCTGCCCAGATTGCGGGCTCGGTCGGTCTGGCCGGTAGCGCGAACATTGGGCAGGAAGTGGCCATGTTCGAAGCCATACACGGATCGGCTCCCCGTCGGGCGGGTCAGAACCTGGCCAACCCATCGGGGCTGTTACTCGGCTCGATCATGATGCTGGTTCATATTGGCCAGAACGAAGCGGCTGAGCGCGTACATAACGCCTGGCTCAAAACGCTGGAAGATGGCATTCATACCTACGATATCTTCGACGCCGGTGTCAGTACCGAAAAAGTAGGTACCCGCGAATTTGCGCAGGCTGTTATTGCCCGGTTGGGCCAAAAACCCCAGCAGCTAACCCCGGTTAGTTACGCGCAGGCTAAAAACGTGAGTTTCAACGTGACGCCGAAACCCCAGGCACCTGTAGCGATCGAAACGGTGGGCGTCGATATCTTCCTTCGCCATACGGATCGGGATCCGAACAAACTCGGTCAGGCCCTCAAAACACATAAAGCGGGCGCTATGAGCCTGTCGATGATCACCAACCGGGGGGTTAAAGTATGGCCGGATGGGTTTGCGGAGACGTTCTGTACGGACCACTGGCGGTGTCGTTTTAAATCGGAGGCTCTGGATCCGTCGTCGTATCAGGACATTCTGGCGCTGCAGCAATCCATCACGGAGGCTGGTTTCGAGATCATCAAAACCGAGAACCTCTGCACCTTCGATGGGCAACCCGTTTTCTCGGCCGGACAGGGAGCATAGCCAGCATCTGGCTGCTAATTAAATACCCAGGTACCCCTATAGACAGACACTATCATGACAGATCAACACGATTTTCAGCTTATTAACGGCCGATTCAGTAGCAATGAGGCCGAGTTATTGATCAGTGAACTGGCTCAGGCCAAAATACAGCACCACATGCGTCGGATTGCCTGGCACGATTATGCCGAAGAGGACATCAAGGCCCTGGAGGTCCGCATCCGCGAAATAGAAACCGACCTGCGCGAAACAATCCGGCTTATCAAGACAACCGCCGGGCCTGAGGGGTCAGTGGATATCGAGGGAGTTATCCGAATGCGTTTCGTTCGTCAGGTGTAGTGCCGATTGGCGCAGGGCCGCGTTGGTCTGAGTCGGTAAACTGATCCGGAAGGTAGTCCCCTTATTCAAGGCAGACTCTACCTCGATCCGACCCTGATGGAGGTCAATGATGCGTCGGGTTAGGGCTAGTCCAATGCCGTGCCCACGGATGGTCAGTACGTTCTCAGAGCGGAAAAACGGCTCGAAGATATGTTGAATGTCGCCGGGTGGAATTCCCTGTCCATGATCACTGATGGTCAGGTGAATTTCGCCCGGCTCGAAAGCAATTCGTACCGATACCTGCTCGTCGGTTGAATACTTGCATCCGTTTTCGAGCAGGTTCTGAAGCGCCGTCTGTAGCAGCGACTCCTCGCCCATGATCACCAGGTCTTCTTCCTGATCGGGCAGGTTTTCGAAGTCGATGTCGATCTGATAGGAAGGCTTTTTCTGGGTCATCTGGCTCTGGGCCTGCCACAATAGCTCATCGATCCGGACGGGCTGGTAACGCAACATAACCGCATCGGCGTTGGCCTGAGCCAGTTCAAGGAGGCCATTGACCAGCCGGATCATGTTCTGCACCTCGTCGAGCAAACCGTCCAGCGCGGCTTCATAATCCGGTGTGGTTCGGGGTTGCAGCCGGGTCACCTCAATCTGGCCCATCATGACCGTCAATGGAGTCCGGAGTTCGTGCGACGCATGTGAAACAAAACTTTTCTGGGTAACGAAGGCTACTTCAAGGCGACTCAGGAGGGCGTTGAAGGTGCGGGCCAGCGCAGCCAGCTCATCTCGCTGACGACCAACACGGAGCCGCTCATGAATGTTGGTGGCAGAGATGGAGTTGACCTGGGCAATAAGCTCAGCAACGGGTCGGAGCGCATCGGTCGCAAACAGATAACCGGCAATGCCGGCGATGATCAGGCTGAGCAGCCACCCCACCACCAGCAAATCGCGTAATCGGTCGAGTTTGCTAAAGCCGTAGCGATCATTGGCCGAGACAAAAATAACGAACGACTGACCCCGGCTATTCTGCGACCGTACGCCAACGGCTTCTATATCGCCCTGTCGGAGGTACTGGGGTTGTCGGGTCGTAATCCGGCGCAGGAGGCCGGGTGAAACCGGAAAGCGGGGGCGCTGGGTGCCTTTGCTGTATAGAACCAGACCCTGGTCGTTGTAAATAGTGATCTGCTCATCAATCATGAACGACAGATCTGTACGGGGAATTTCGCCAACATCTTCCCGTAACTGTATGGTAGTAAATGCGCGTTCCTCGAGTCGCTGCTGAAACTCCTGTTGTCGAAACTGATCGTAGAAATAATAGACTGACCCCGTAAACAGCAGCATGATTAACGCGACCAGAAGCACGAAAAGCAGTGTTAGGCGAGTCCGTATATTCATGGGAATAAAGGCGGGGCAGGGGGAAGTAGCGAAAGAACTGGTGAGTAGACTGGTGCGGCTTTCCTACCCTGGTTCTCCTCTGTTACTCCTCTTTGAGCATGTAGCCCATACCAATTACAGTATGAATTAACTTATGGGGGAAGTCTTTATCGACTTTTTTGCGTAAAAAGTTAACGTAAACGTCGATTACATTCGTGCCGGTATCGAAATGGATATCCCAGACTTTCTCGGCAATATCGACTCTGGAAACCACCCGGCCCCGGTTCCGCATCAGGTAATCGAGCAGGCCAAATTCCTTAGCCGTCAGTTCGATACGTTTGTTGCCCCGGCGTGCTACCTTCTCGTTCAGGTCCAGCTCCAGATCACCTACTTTCAACACGTTTGATTGGGTGCCGGGATCGGTAGCCCGTTTGGTCAGGGCGCGCAGGCGAGCCATCAGTTCCCGAAATTCGAACGGCTTGACCAGGTAGTCGTCGGCCCCGGACTCGAAGCCCGTCAATTTATCATCTACCGAACTCATGGCAGTCAGCATCAGAACCGGCGTCCTGACCTGCTCCTGCCGCAGGGCCTGAACAACGTCATACCCATTCATTTTGGGCAGGTTAACATCCATTACAATAACGTCATACGTATTGTTCAGGGCCATATTTCGACCTACTTGTCCGTCGTAGGCAATGTCTACCTCACAGGATTGCTCTTCCAGTCCTTTTTTTACGAACGAGGCCAACTTTGGCTCGTCCTCAACCATCAGAATCTTCATATCGGCAACATACGCACCTATTTTGTTATTTAAAAATGGCAAACGGTTTTATTTTGAGGTGACGAGTGCAAAAAAACGAATACCCCCAGAAACAAAAAAGCCGCTCCGAAAATCGGGGCGGCTTTCCGCTTCTATCCACACCATTTCAAGACAGGTAACCGATGGTCACCACGTCTTGATGTTCAACCTTCCCTTTGTAAAGGATTGTTATGCTAAAGTAAGCAAATTTCTTCGTAGCGCAAGATCGGTTTGGACATTTTGATTCTGCGTAATGCCCTCAACTACGTTGCGATTTAACTAGTAAACGCTACTACAGCGGTTAAAATTATCTAGCGTAGTAACTTTTGATTTCGGATCCTATAAAGGCTGAAACTGACGCCGGTAGAAGGCATAAAAAATCAGCGGAAAAACGAACAGCGTTAGCAGGGTAGCCGAAATAAGCCCGCCAATAACGACGATAGCGAGCGGTCGAGCCGTTTCTGAACCGATTCCGTGCGATACGGCCGCTGGGATCAGACCAATGCCTGCCATCATGGCCGTCATCACGACGGGTCGTATCCGGGAAATAACCCCCTCCCGGATAGAGGTATTCAGCGACAGGTTGTTTCGGAGGTTCTTCTTGAAGACGGTGATCAAAATGACGCCGTTCTGAATACAGATGCCAAACAAGGCAATGAAGCCGATACCGGCCGATATGCTGAAATTGACATGCGTCACGAGCAGCGCTGCAATACCACCGATAACCGCAAACGGTACGTTGACCAACACCAGTCCGGCGTCTTTCCCGTTGCCGAACAACACAAACAGGATCAGGAAGATACCCAGCAGGCTAATCGGTACTACCTGCTCCAGCCGGTTCGTAGC
Source organism: Spirosoma sp. 209 (assembly GCF_002006735.1). NCBI lineage: Bacteria > Pseudomonadati > Bacteroidota > Cytophagia > Cytophagales > Cytophagaceae > Spirosoma > Spirosoma sp. 209. The sequence goes on from NZ_MVEC01000011.1 coordinate 82,320, forward strand.
CCGCTGCTGGTTCTCAAAATCGCCCGCCCATTTAATCGTATAACCGGCTGGTAATGATACGTAGGCGGCTACTTTCTGACGGGCCTCGGCAACGGCGCTGCCCATGTCGCGTCCGCGCACCGAGAATTTAACGGCGCCGTACCGCTGGCCCCCTTCTCTGAAGATAAGGACGGGCCCTGTCTGGGTCGTTACCTTCCCAAGTTCCTGGATAGGAATCATGGCCGTCGACGCGCCCGAGCCGGATTGGGTCGGTACCATAAGCCGCCCAATTTCCTGTTCGTTGGAGCGGAACGGTCGGTCGTACCGGATGCGCAGATCGAACTTCCGCTCGCCCTCATAGATCTGGGTAGCTGCTTTCCCACCAATAGCCATCTCAATGACAGCTTCAGCCTCGGCTTTGTCGACCCCGTAGAGGGCCAGTTTACGTTCATCCAGCTCGACCCGCATTTCGGGCTGCCCAGTTGTCCGAATCACTCCCAGGTCTTCAATGCCCTGAACGGTGGCCAGCCGTTGCTGCACCTCCTGCGACTTACGTTCCAGGATGGTCTGATCCGGACCGAATATTTTAACGGCAATTGAGCCTTTCACGCCCGAAACAGCCTCTTCTACGTTGTCCATAATCTTCTACGTTGTCCATAATTGGCTGCGAAAAACCGAAATTAACGCCCGGAAAAACGCGCAGTTTTTCCTGCATCTTATCAATTAATTCTTCTTTGGTCAGCCCGCTTTTCCATTCATCCTGCGGGTAGATATCGACCAGAAACTCGATGTTGTAAAAGCCGGTGGGGTCGGTTCCGTCGTTGGGTCGGCCGGTCTGCGAAATCACCCCTTTCACTTCCGGAAACTGCTCGAATACATGCCGCATCTGAATACTTTGCTTCACCGACTCCGGCAGCGAAATACTCATGGGCATGGTGGCCCGCACGTAGATGGACCCTTCGTTCAGCTCGGGCAGAAACTCAGTACCCAGCAGGCTGAAACCCGACAAACCGATCACAACCACAAAAGCGGTAACCAGTAGGCTCAGCTTCTTGTGCGCAAAGGTGAAGCCGAACGCCTGGGTGGCATAACGGGTGACAAGATTGACGAACGGGTTGTGCTTCTCACGAACGTTTTTCTTCAGCAGCAGGCTGGTCAGCACCGGCACCAGGGTCAGGGTGAAAAAGAGCGCGCCGAGCAGCGCAAAGCCCAGGGTCCAGGCCAGCGGGCTGAACAGTTTACCTTCTACTTTCTGAAACGAAAAGATGGGGAGCAGACAGGTGATGATAATGAGCTTGGAAAAGAAGATAGCTTTTCCCATCTCGGTGCCCGTTTTGCGAAGCACGCCGAGTTTGGCCAGGCGGTTGAAGCGCGCCATGCCCTGCTCATGGGCCAGCTGATCCAGGGTAACAAAAATACCCTCGACCATGACCACCGCTCCGTCGACGATGATACCGAAGTCGATGGCGCCCATCGACAGCAGATTGGCCGACATACCCTTTAGCCGCAGACACACAAACGCAAACAGCAGCGCCAGCGGAATGACGATAGAAACGGTAATCGTAGTGCGCCAGTCGGCCATAAACAGGAAGACAATGACCGTAACGAATACAATGCCTTCGAGCAGGTTGTGCGTAACGGTATGGGTGGCAAAATGAATGAGCGACTCCCGGTTGTAAAACGTGTTGATTTGTACGTCGGAAGGCAGGATGCTGGTGTTGAGCTCGTTGATTTTGGCTTTTACCCGGTCAATGACTTCGCTGGGGTTCTCGCCCTTGCGCATGACCACGATACACTCTACCACATCGTCGCGTTTGTCGCGTCCGGCCTGACCCAGGCGGGGGAGGGCCGACTCCGATACCTGCGCTACGTTTCGTACGGTGATAGGGGTTCCGTTGACGTTTTTGATGGCAATGTTTTGGATATCATCCTGGTTTCGCAACAGACCAATACCCCGAACCACGTAGGCTTCGGCGTTTTTTTCGATGACATCTCCACCAACGTTGACGTTCGAGTTGGCCACGGCCTGATACAGCTCGAGAGGGGTAATGTGATAATCGATCAGCCGACGCGGGTCGACCGATATTTCGTAGGTTTTTACCTCGCCCCCAAAGCTGACCACATCGGCTACGCCCGGCACGCCCTTCAGCTGCCGGTCAATGACCCAGTCCTGAATGGTTTTTAGCTCGCGGGCGGTGCGGGTGGGTGACTGGAGCGTGTACCGGAAAATCTCACCGGTGGGGCCGTAGGGAGGCTGTACGTCGGGGCGGACGCCTTCGGGCAGGTCGACGCTACCGAGCAGGTTGTTGACCTGCTGGCGCGCAAAGGCATCATCGGCTCCGTCGTCGAACATGATCTTGACAACCGATAAGCCGAAAAGAGAAGTCGAGCGGATATCGGTGCGTTTCTGAACCGGGTTGAGCCCAATCTCGATCGGAATGGTTACGAATTTCTCGACCTCTTCGGCCGAGCGGCCGGGCCATTGAGTAATGAGGGTAATCTGCGTATTGGTAACGTCGGGGAAAGCCTCGATGGGCGTATTCTGATAGCTGATGATACCCGCTATCACCGCCAGGGCCGTCAGGAAAAAAACAAAGAATCTGTTTTTCAGCGAGAACGACAGGATGGATCGAATGAACGTATTCATAGCCAGTGGGCTAAGAGGTGGGAGGCCAAAAGAAAGGCTGGGTTAATTGCCCAGTGCGCTGTAAATCAGGAGTTGATTGGTAGTGACTACCCGATCGCCTACGGCCAGGCCACCCGACAGGTAAGTGGTTGACCCGATGGTTTTGTAAATCGAAATTTCGCGCACGATGGGCTGATTATGCCGGTTGACGGCCACTACGAAATTGCGGTTTTTGTCGAACACCACGGCGCTTGCCGGAATAGCTACCCGCTGGTCATGACCGGCATAGGTAACGTTTACGTTGGCAAACATCTCGGGTTTAAGCGGATAAGGGTTCGGGCCTGTCGGCTGGTTATCGAGCGTGACCCGGATTTTCATCGTTTTGCTCTCCGGGTCGAGCATGTTGAAAATCTTGTCGATTCGCCCCCGAAACACTTTGTCAGGATAGGAGAGGGTCGTAATCGTTGCCCTGTCTCCTTCGTGCACGTTAGCCAGATCGGATTCGTAGACGTTGGCCAGTACCCAGACGTGGTCGAGGTTCGAAATGGTGAACAGGTTCTCGGGGTCATCGGACCGAATTTCCAGGCCGGGTGATGCTGTTTTTTCGACGATAAACCCGCTCATGGGCGCTTTCACGACGTATACTGACCCATTGCCACCCAGAATATGCCGTCGTTCGGCTACCCGGTTTACCTCGCCCCTGGCGGCCTGAAGCTGTTGCTGGCTGGCCACGAGTTCGCGCTGGGAGCTGAGGCCGGCCTGCGCCATATCTTCGGTTACCTGCAGGTTTTTCTGCGCCACTGATAACTGGCCACGAGCCGTAACGCCCTGCTGCTCCAGGTCGGCCAGGTCGCCGGATCGGATCACGGCCAGGGTTTGACCTTTTCGGACAAAATCGCCCAGATCTGCTTTGATCGCGTCAACGTGACCACCAACCAGTGGGAATACTTTGACGACCTGATCCTGATTGACCGTAACCTTACCGGTCAGGTTAAGTTCGTTCCGGGTGGTTTCGAGCTGGGCGGTATCGAAGGTGGCGCTGGCCAGCAGATTGGTTTTGGGGGTAACGGAGGTGGCTTGGGCCGGCGAATCGGAATGACCACAGCTGCTGAGGGCGCCTATGAGCAGGAGACCCGCCAGACTCGCCAGGCCTTTGGAGCCAGGTATCCGGTTCGTCTGATGAGCTAGCCGTACAATCAGGCCAAACGAAAAACGGGTAGCCATGGCCGATTTGGGATCGGCTGTTACGCCGAGCCGGTCAGACAGGCGTAGCGGTCGGCTACAGGGAAGAATAGTGGGGTGTCGTTTCATATCGAATGTCTGTCTTACCTATTCCTGTGTGTTCAGTCAATGCCGAAACGGATTGGTGCCGATGGCGTAGTCCAGTTCCTCGAGGCTTTGCATGCGGTCGTTCTGGAGCTGCGTAACCTGGATCTGGGTGTTTTTGTACGAATCGAAGAAGTCGAGAAACTCAACGACGTCAATATTCTGCTTGCGGTAGTTGATCGTCACGCCGTTGATCAGCCTGCCAAAGTCGCCGGTAAACTGGTTGTCGAAGGTGCGATAGAGCTGCTCGGTCTGTCTGGCTTTGTCGTAGGCCCGCTGTACCTCGCCGTCGACCTGGGCCCGGTAGGCGTTCGACAGGTACTGGCTGCTTTGCGTCCGGATCTGAGCGGCCTGAATATTTCCCTGGTTTCGGTTCAGGACGGGCAGTGAGATACCCACACCTACGCCAACGTAGTTGGGAATGTAGCCAGCGTTTCGGTCATACGTACCCTGTAGGGTCAGGTCCGGTACGGCCAGCGCTTTCTGAAGGGCCAGGTTCTGCTGCTCCTGCCTGGCCAGATCGCGGTAACTTTTCGCGTCGTAGCGATAATGCTCTGCCAGCTGATACAGGGTGTCCAGATTCAGCTGCGATACGTTGAACTGGCTCACCGAGTCGGTTGATACCACCGGGCGGATCACGGTAGCCGGTTTGATGTTTACCAGAATAGCCAGGTCAGACTGAGAGTCAGTAACCTGGCGGAGACGCTGCTGACGTTCGGTGGTCAGGTTGAAGAGGTAGGCTTTCAGGCGGGTCAGGTCCTTGAGCGGAACGTTCCCTTTGTCGAACTGCTGCTGGTAGAGCTGAACCGTTTGCTGCAGGGTGGCGATTTCTTCATCGTATACAGCCAGTAATTGCTGACCGTAGTACAGATCAAGGAAACTGGTATGCAGCTGATAGGTTAACGTACGGAGGAGGTCATAAAAACGGTCAGCAGCCAGGTCGGTACCGGTTTTGGCCAGAGCCAGCTGCTTATTCCGTTTCCCGGCCAGCCTGATCAGCTGCTGAACCTGGATTACCTGCTGGGAGTTTGCTTTGCCGAAGGGTAGTGCTTCATGCGTCAGCTGGTTGTACGGCATCGTCTCGACGTAGACCGACGGATTTACCCGCAGCTGAGCCTGTAACTCATACGCCTTGTTTTCGGGAATCCCCAGCTGGGCAGCCAGCAGGCTCAGATTATGGGCCCTAAACTGATCGTCGGCCTGTTGCAACGTGAGTTGTACTGTATCAGAAGCGGGGAGTTGAGGAGGGACGATCGTCTGCGCCACGAGAACGTGGATGCTGCTGGCTGCAAACACCAGCCAGCAAGCTAGCCACTGTTTGCGCGCCCGAAGCCGGACATATAGGGATGATCTACAAAACATAGCGTTAGTGCTGGTGTGTTTCGTAGCAAATGTCACGGGGCTGTATTAAGGCCCTCTTAAACAAAAATTAAAAGGCTGTTAAATAATGTGACCCGCTGGGGGCCGCATTTGTCATGTCGGGCTATGGCTGCGACCGATCTGGTTCCCAGCGCCCGGTTCTGATAGCCAGAGGCTATAAAGCAAGCGGCCTGCCGGGAATTTCCCGGCAGGCCGCTTTTTCAATAACGTTGAGTAAATCAGGAAGGTGATATTAGTTCACCTTGAAAGAGTCTTTTGTATTCTCGATACCAGACTGAGCATCGTCGGCCAGTTCATCCACTTTGTCGTTGTACTGGCTTTTTACTTTCTCCTTGTTGTATTCTGCCTCAGCCTGACCTTTGTACTGGTTCAGTTGATCTTTGGCTTTATCGGCATACTGGTTTACCTGCGTCTTAGCCTGTTCGTAGCCTTCTTTTACCTGAGCTACGCCTTTTTCCCACTGGTCTTTCAGATCGCCACTGCGTTTGTTGGCTTCTTCGGTCAGTTTCTCGCGGGTTTCTTTACCGCTGCGGGGCGCTGTGAGGATACCGATAACTACGCCAGTAATGATGCCTGTTAAAAAATCACGTGTACTTCTCATTGCTTTATTTGTTTTAGGTGATTGGTAGATGATTACTTCGCTTTCCGTTTTGCCTGAGCGACCAGGTCCTGCGTTTTAGACGAAGCGGAGTCAACGTAATCGTTGTACTGCTCTTTGATACTGTCTAAGCCAGACTGAAGCTGATCCTGCAAATCCTTGAAGAACGAATCTGACTCAGAAGAGATTTTCCGACGAGTATTCTTGCCACTCTCCGGCGCCAGCAGAATGCCTACTACAGCACCAACCGCGAGGCCTATCAGTATTCCGGGTAACGATTTCATTGGCTGTATCTTTAGTGAATGAAACAAATACGCTAAATCACTAGAAAATTTTGTACCACATTGCCGTAAATATAGTAAATAGCTCACTGACAGTATATTAAATAACTACCGTCGTTGAGTATACGGTAGGGTGTTTGAGGAGTATTTTCTACAAGGGCGTCCACGATTTACGCAATTTGGAAAACAACACCCCCATACTTGCCAGTTAGAGAACCATGACCACCACTACACTCGTCCTGCTTGTCTACACCGGTTTTTTGGTGCTGGCTTCATTCATCCACCTCATCCGGCTCGACTACTGGTGGGTTCGTATCTGGGACTTTCCTCACCTGCAGCTTACAGCCCTCACGGTGCTGGGTCTGGTTGCCTGGCTGCTGGCCGATCAGTCGACCCAGTGGCCTCTGACCATTGCCCCAGTGGGTCTGCTGGCCGCCAGCATTTACCAGGGCTGGCTGATTCGGCCATATACGCCCCTCGCTAAAAAGCAGGTCAGGGCGGTAAGGCGTAAGGGCGGGGGGAGCCAGGTGGAAGAAAATACGCTGCGGCTGCTGACGGCGAACGTGTTTATGGAAAACACGCACGTACCAGATGTAAAGCGATTGATCGAGAAACACCAGCCTGATGTCGTGCTGTTACTGGAAACCAACGAAGCCTGGCGCCAGCAGCTGGAGGCTATTGAACAGAACTACCCGCATCGGCTGCTGTGTCCCCTCGAGAATACGTATGGTATGTTGCTGTATTCACGGCTGCCGCTGCATAACCCGCAAATCCGGTTTCTGATTCAGGACGATATTCCGTCCATGTACGTGCAGCTGGAGCTCCCGTCGGGTCAGCAGGTGCATTTCTACGGTGTTCATCCCATGCCTCCCAGCCCTACGGAACACTACCGGTCTACCGAGCGGGATGCGGAGCTGCTGCTGGTGGGTAAAGAATGTCGTAAGCATACAGGGCCAATCGTCGTAGCCGGCGATCTGAACGACGTGGCCTGGTCACATACGACCCGGCTGTTTCAGCGCGTCAGCGGGCTGCTGGACCCGCGGGTAGGGCGGGGTCTGTATAGTACGTTTCATGCGCATTACTTTTTTCTGCGCTGGCCGCTCGATCACGTTTTCGTCTCGCATCATTTCCGGCTCAAGCAGTTGCGCCGGCTACCCAACTGTGGGTCCGACCATTTTCCCATCCTGGTATCGCTTACGTACCAGCCTGATCCGGCCACAGCTACCGAAGAACCGAAACCTGAGGGCGATGACCTGAAAGAAGCACGTGACATCATTGACCGCGCTACCTAATCTGGTCATTGATCATGCCGAGATTAGGTAGCGTGGATTGCTCGGGCAGGGATAAAAAAAATCCCTGCGCTCAACTTGGCGCAGGGATTCCGTACCCACCGTAACTTGTACTTAACCTAAAATGAAACCACCTAAACCTAAACGTTTCAACGTATTAGGAATTCTGTGACCCCAACCCGTAGCTGGCTACCAGGTCGGTATATTTTTAAGGAAACCAAATCTTCACACCCCTCGTCCCTGAATCAGGCGCAGAACAATTGCAATGATTGCAATTACCAGCAAAACGTGGATCAGATTGCCCAGACCAAAGCTGCCGAATCCGATAAAGCCAAGTAGCCAGATAATGATCAGGACTACGGCAATTGTATAAAGAAGGTTTCCCATAACGTTTCGTGAGTAAATCAGAAATTAATATCTCGCACTTGTTATTCCCTCTAGAAAATTCTGTGCCAGCACCGCCCGTTCGCAGCATAAAGTAGAGCCGAAATGGCCTACATGCTTGAAAATGAGTTACTAGGTAGTAAACTTAGCCGCTAACAAGGTCAAATGAGTATAATAATGTCTACCGAAGAAGTGTGGAAAAAAATACACATCTGTAGAACAATCGGGGAAAATAAGCGCACATTGCCACAGTGCGTTACCTCATATGTTATAAGTAGTATTACCTGAAAGAATAAGTTGCTGCAGGTAATAGGCTTGTTAATCAGCCATTAACGCAGAAATTGAATGAAATTAATGGGCGTGCTATCGTTTCGGCACTAAATTTTATATAAAGAGTAGCATAGAAGTTCATAAAATGCTACGTACCGTGGTAAGCACAATGACAGGAGCCAGTGTGGGCCAGCAATACCGACCAGCCGTAATGAATGCAGTGAGTAACGCCAAACGCGTGTTAATAGTCGACGACGAAGCCGACATCTGTTTGTTACTGTCCGGTTTACTTCGTCGGTTGGGTTACCAACCGACCTGTGCCCACTTCATAGAAGAAGGCAGACAGTGCCTGAGCGCACAGCAGTTTGACGCTGTGTTTTTAGACCTAAACCTGCCCGATGGGTTGGGGTTTGATCTGCTGCCGTCTATCAAGCAGGAGCAGGCTGACACCAAGATTATCATGATCAGCGCCTTTGACGGACAGGCCGAACGCAGACGCGCTACCGAGCAGGGAGCCGACTATTTTATAGGCAAACCGTTTACCAGAAGGTCGGTTGAAATGGCTTTGCAAACCATTCAGGTTTGAGTAACTTTGTTCAAGCAGCCAACAACGCTTCGTTATTTCCTGTTAACATAGTTAGCCTTGGGCTGTCTGAGTAAGCTACTGCCTCTTCATGGAGAAAATATTAATCATTGACGATAACAACGACATATGCCTGCTGCTGGAACGGTTTCTTGGCAAACAGGGATATAAAACAGCGTCGGTGCAACGGGGAGAGGACGGGCTCGTTCTGCTTCGTAAGGAATCGTTCGAACTAGTCATCTGCGATTTCAAGCTACCGGATATCGATGGACTGGAGATGCTGCGCCGAATCAAGGTCATGCATCCAACCACGGCCGTGATCATCATTACCGGTTATTCTGACGTACGGGTGGCTGTGCAGACGGTGAAGCACGGTGCCTATGATTACGTAACCAAGCCGCTCTACCCTGACGAAATTCTTTACACCATCAAAGGCGCGCTGGAACGTCGCAGTCAGTCGCTCACCCAGCCAGCTGCAACAACCGCCAGTCCGGCAAAAGCTACTTCCACCAGAGCTGCTGGTAATAAAGGCTCGCTGGCCCCTGATGGTAAACGGTTCATCTTCGGCAAAAGCCGGGTAGCCGAACAACTCCAGAAACATATTGATCTCATTGCCCCCACAGACATGTCGGTTATTATTACCGGCGAGACAGGTACAGGCAAAGAGTTTGTAGCCAACGCCATTCACCTCAAAAGCAAACGGGCCGACAAATCCTTCGTGGCTATCGACTGCGGAGCGTTGAGCAAGGAACTGGCCGGCAGCGAATTGTTTGGCCACGTAAAGGGTGCGTTTACCGGGGCCATGTCCGATAAAGCCGGGAGCTTCGAGTTCGCCAACGGCGGAACCTTATTCCTCGATGAGATCGGCAACCTGTCCTACGACAACCAGATCAAGTTGCTTCGGGTGTTGCAGGAGCGTAAGATTCGGCGCATTGGTAGCAACCAGGATATTGCCGTCGATGTGCGGATTATCGTAGCCACGAATGAAGACCTGCGCGAAGCCGTTCGCCAGGGGCGCTTTCGCGAGGATATTTACCACCGGATCGACGAGTTCGAAATTCATCTGTCGCCCCTGCGCGAACGCAAGGCCGATATTATGATCTTTGCCGAACACTTTCTGGAACTGGCCAACCGGCAGCTCGAAAAGGATATTCTTGGCTTCGATGATGAAGCGAAGGAGAAACTGAAAGAGTACTACTGGCACGGAAACCTTCGAGAACTGCAGAACGTGGTAAAACGGGCTGTACTGCTGACATCGGGAGATTATGTGGAGGCCGATGTACTCCCCCATGAAATAATCACCCCTCAGTATTTTGCCCCCGACGATACCGCAGGCAACGTTCAGGTTTCGTTTGATCCGGCCCGACCGGGTGTGCCCGTTATGAGTCAGTCGGCCGCCAACCTGAAATCAGTGTCGGAAAACGCCGAGCGGGTCGCCATCTTGAAGGTACTTGAGAAAACCGGCTACAATAAAACCAAAGCCGCTGAAGTGCTCAACATCGATCGCAAAACGCTTTACAACAAACTCAAAGCATACGATATTCATCTCTAGCATATAGAGTGTATAAACATAAGAAAGGCCGCCTGAATCTGATTCAGGCGGCCTTTCTTATGGGCAGTTTCTTAGTTGATGCTTACACCTACCGACAGTAACCCTACGCTGTTTTTGGCATTACCCAGCAACGTACGGGCGGCTCCGCTGTTCGCAATCCGCTGTAACCCCTGCTCATAGCGAGCGCCGATAAAGGCTTTACCGAAGTAGATGTTGAGTCCGCCAGCGATACCGTAATCGACCTTGTTGAAGTTATCGCGGTTGATCGCGCTACTGCCGCTCCCGAAATCGCCGTTCGAGTTGATGTTCGAGTTCAGTAGATAGGCTGCGTAAGGGCCGGCCTGGAGTTCAACGGCCTGGCCCAGTTTGAACGTCAGTAATACGGGCAGCTCAGCGTAGTTAAGTCTGAATGTATTACGTCCGTTAAAACCCAGCAGGTTGTAATCGGCAGAAGCACCTTTGGTCGAGTAGAGCAATTCAGGCTGAATGGCCAGAAATTCGCCAAGTGGTGCCTGCGCAAACAAGCCTGCGTGGAATCCGATACGCTCATTTTTGTTGCTGACACCCTGGTTATCGTAAAAAAGTGAGCTTGCGTTCAGCCCCCCTTTGATACCTGTTCTGACCCGGCCCTGGGCGAGGGCGTCAGATGAAGGAAAAACAAGGCTGCCTACAGCCAGGGCTGCAGTAGCTACCAGTAGGTTCATCGACTTTTTCATAACGATCTAGTGATTTACGTGAAGAGCAGGTCCACCATTAACTCAGTTGCACCGACTCATGACGGCTAATATGTCAAAATCGTGCCAAAAGTCTTCTGAATGCATTTGAAGGGCCTATCGTGTTGCATTTTACCACTTTATCGGGGTAGATCGGAAAAAGAGCGGAGCGAAGTACTGACAGCTGTTGCGTAATAATCTCCCCATTTTGTAGAACATAGACAATCCTAATCTGAAATCAGGAAGCACACATCTGTTCATGAGTATCCCTGTTCTATATACGTAAAAAGCTGTCAATCAGGCTAAGTCTGCTGATTCGGTATAAATACTATCCTATGGCAGGATAGGTTACGTTATTTTAATGGATAGTCACTGCCGGGAGTTGGGCAATTTTGCTTAGTTTTGACAAGTATAATGCCGATTGCCAGGCATTATGCGGTACATGTATTATACGTTATCTGGCTGTTGACAGCGCGTATGAAGCTGTTACATTTGTCTGAGCGTATTCTACCTCTTTTTAGAACTACCGTAACGAACTACTTTACCGAATCTATGCACCGTAAGCCTACCAGTATGACTATTCTGATTGCTGACGATGACCATGATGATCGCTTGTTTATGGAGCAGGCGCTGCGTCAGAATGGATTTTCTCAAACGATACAGTTTGTTGAGGACGGTGAAGAGTTGATGGAGTACCTGCGCCACGAAGGTCGCTTCCTCGACCAGAACGTACCCTGGCCCAATCTGCTCATTCTTGATCTGAATATGCCTCGTAAGAACGGATTTCAGGCGCTGGAAGAAATTAAAGACGATCCTAAATTACGTCGCCTGCCGGTAGTTGTGATGACTACTTCGTCGGCCGACGAGGATGTGGTGAAAACGTATAACCTGGGCGTTAACTCATTTGTCACCAAGCCCTTTAACTTCAGCCGCCTGGTCGAGATGGTTGGAGCGCTGAAGACGTACTGGATGGACACGGTTAAGCTACCCTGACAGCTTGGGGCTATCCAGGAGGTCAGCTATTTGGATTGTATATTGTATGAAATTAACACAAACTGGTTCCTGTTAACTACTCACTGTTATGATGCCGGTTGTTGCTCCCCTCGACGTTACCGAAAAGAAGAATGTGATCCGGGTTCTCCTGGTTGAAGATGATGAGGATGATTACATGCTGACCAAGGCCCTGGTTTCGGCCCGGGAAAATGCAAACATCAAACTCGACTGGGTAGAAAGTTATGACCGGGCGCTGTTAGCTATAGAAGCCAATGAGCATGATGTGTATCTGGTCGATTACCGATTGGGCCATCATACGGGCATTGATCTCATCCAGGAAGCCTTTCGCGCCGGCTGCCGTGCCCCCATGATTCTGCTTACCGGGCAGGATGACCTGACGGTCGATCAGTCGGCTCTTGAGCTGGGTGCGGCCGATTACCTGGTAAAGGGACGCATCGACGCTCAGTTGTTGGGGCGTAGTATTCGATACGCCCTTCGCCAGGCCAGCGTTCTGGCCGAAGTAGCCCAGAAAGAAAACAAATACCGGTCGTTATTCGAACGGTCTATCGATGCCATCTTCGTGGCAAATAATGAGTTGCGCTTCCGGGATGCGAACCCGTCGGTAGAACGACTGCTGGGGTACAGCCGTGACGAACTGCGGCTGCTCAATCCCGCGCGGCTCTTTGCCGACCTGAACCACCTGCGCGAGCTGCGATTCAACGTTCGGGAGCATGGCCAGATCAAAGATTATGAAACAACCCTCATCAACCGAAACGGTCGTAAGCGCATCTGCCTGATTTCGGTCTGGGCGGTAGAAGATGTGGTTGGCAAACCCGAGTGGTATCAGGGTATAGTACGCGATATCACCGAGCAGAAGCGGGCGCAGCAGGATCTCATCCTGGCCGAAAAGCTTACCATGACGGGTAAGATTGCCCGGAGCATTGCCCACGAAGTTCGCAACCCGCTGACCAACCTGAGCCTGGCTCTGGAGCAGCTCAAAGATGAACTGGATACCGACAATGAGTACGTAACTATGTTCACCGATATCATCGGGCGTAACGTTGATCGGATTGGCCAGTTGATTACCGAGATGCTCAACTCCTCCAAACCCCGCGAGCTGGACCGTAAAAAGCAGGACTTCAACGCCGTTGTCAAAGCCACACTGCAGCTCATTGCCGACCGGATCAAGCTGAAACGGATGCGCCTGGAGGTATCGCTCGCCCCCGATGATTGCACAGCCCTGCTCGACCGGGATCAGGTAAAAACGGCGCTGCTCAACATACTCGTCAACGCCGTAGAGGCCATGGAAGAAGGCAAAGGTATTCTGTCCATCAAAACGAGTTGTATTGAAGACAACTGGGTTTGTGTGGAAGTGGCCGATAACGGGGGAGGCATCAGCGATGCTGACCGGCAGCGGCTCTTCGATCCGTTCTTTACGGGAAAGTCGGGCGGCATGGGGCTGGGCCTGACCGCTACGCAGAACATCATCAACAGTCACAAAGGCACCATAGAGGTAGATAGCCAGGTAGGGCAGGGAACCACCTTCCGACTGCTCTTCCCGAAGTAAACCGTCGGCAAACCATTCTGAAGTAGATACTGATCTCTTCAACAGAAGCCGCCCGTCAATTCCCCCGGGCGGAGTCGGCTTGTGGCAGTAACCCAGCGATGATACTCGCGCCCGGTCCGGGGTATTCAGGCGATGATCTAATGCTACAGTGTGCTATTCCCATTTGGGATACCAGTTGCGGTTCGACTGAGTCGGTGGGGGTTACCAACAACCTGGGAGGAGAGGGTGACGTGACTTAATCACGCTATAGCTGACTACAACCAATCCTGCCCCTTTATCAGCGAAGACGAAGGGGGGCGAGCCATGCTTAGTTATTGATTCTTGATGCGTTGGCGGGAGTGGGGTAGTGAAAACAGGGCCGGTGGTCTGTTACCAACCGATCGTTTAGCCGTAGACACAGAAAAAGGCCACTTCTCAGTTGGCCTCAGATCTGGTATTTTCCTCGTGTTCGTTGTGCGGAAAAAACTGTTTATGAGACGAAAGGTCAATTAACCGAAATTATTATTTGAAGTCAGATAACTCTCCTCCCATTTGACTCATGCTCATTGGCTTACGCTTGGCATCTAGCCTGAATAAAGTATCTGATAACGCTTTTGCCGTTAAACTCGTTGCCGTGAGTTGAATCTTCCAGCCGCGTTCATCCAGCATAAATTGCAGGGGAGTACCCGGCAGTTTACTGACCGAATTAAAAAGGGTACCCAACGGAATATCAATTGCTCTGGTGATAACGGCCTCCGGCGATGTCTGATTCGAACCTCCTTTAAGTGCTACTTTTTCGGCCGGTAGATTAAGCCAGGTTGTCTTTTGAAGTACTCGATCAACCGTGTAGAACTCCATGCCCTGAAGAGCCTGCTCCGCTAAAAGCTGTTTTTCCTCCTCGTGAGTCATAAACAGGGCAATACTATCGAGTATCCTGTTAATGGGTTTGGTGGACTCGGTATATAGATAAGCCCCCTTATCATTACGGATATAAATATCTTTCATGATGTCAGTTGAATCGAATTTATTGACTCGCCAAATTTCGATCCGCACGGCATTCCCCTTTTTGTACACTATCGTTTGAGTAGGAAAGAGGGGAGGGCCACCAGGTTCTGCCTGGGTAATCGTATCCGCTTTATAGCTGATTACTCCTTCCAGGAAGGGCCTTTGAGCCAACAGGCTGGACAAAAGGCAGAGAACAAGCAGGCAACTAAGGACGATACGTTTTACAAAATTCATGATCTGTTACTCGCTGGCTAAAAGAACTTATGGTAGAAGATTACACGGAGAGTTACCTGCAGGCGGTTTCTGAGATAGCGGTGATTGTTATAAAAGAAGGCGGGTGACAAAGAACATACGCCTTTTGGGGATAGCCTCCTTCCCGATATTGAAAGTAAAAGGTAGAATCGTTTTGAGTTAATACCGCGCCAGACGACCCCTTAAAAGTAAGGCTGTCAAGATTCGCTACCACACAATTCGGACGTAAACCATATAATGAACTTCGCCACTCTTGGCCAATAGGCGTGCCATCTACGATTTGAATCACTACCCCCTCGCAATAGCTGGTAATGTAACGGCCTCTAACGCATAACTGATTAACAGAGGAAGGGTCATGACAACTTAGCAAGGCAAGTAATATGACACTGGCTACGATTCGCATAAGCTACGTTTTAGACGTAGACCTGAAGATGTAGTCGAGAGTTGGAAACGTGCTTTTTTATTAATGAATGATCAAACATTCTTGTAAATGTAGTAACCAATTTCCAGAGTTGACACACTGTATACACACTAAATGGGAGCTACTCTGGGTTGGGCGAACAGTCGACTCAGCAGCGCCTTACTAAACCCTCTAAAGGTTGTTTGGGAAAGAGTGATTAAGACGCTAAAGCCATGCGGGTACCGATCTTATACCCCCACCCCCCCTAAGAGCTTGTTTGGGGAAGGAATTGATGTGAATTCCACTAGCCTGAGGGGCTACCGTTTCACCCCCCAGCCCCCTAAAGGGGGAGCCCATTCGGCGAAGCTAACTCCCCCTTTAGGGGGCTGGGGGGGGGAAACGGTAGCCATTCGAGCCGACTAGCGTCCACAAGTATCTTCCCTAAACTCAGGGGCCAGGTGTAATCTGACTTCCCTAAACAGGCTCTTAATGGTCAACCCGACAAACTAAGGCACACCGTTTTCGCCAGCGCCCTTGCTGACGGAGGGGCGGCAAATGGTTCTGCGCCGTTAAAACCAGTCCGGAGTCACCCGCATGGCGCACCTGTAGTGATGCCAGTATGCCTTCTGGACAGGTGGATTTTCTGCTGATGAACATTGGGTAATTTAATACACACTGACCCGGCAGAATATACACAGTCACTATACCCCTGATTCTGTCTGGAGCGGAAAATGAGTTAACCTATATTTTGTAAACTGCTGACCTTTAATAGTTTGTATTGGTTTACTAATCCTGAAGACCGGCTGGTTCATGTCGTGGCATGATATAGGCACTCTGTTCTGCGAAAAGGTAACTAACATGATGTGGACCGCTACTCACTTCCCAGCCGCAATGCGCTCGCTTAACCCCGGTACCCGGGCGAAAGCTATTGAGATTGCCAACCAGCTTTTGGAACAGGGACAGCTGGATAAACAACAGGTTATTCTGACCAGTGTGAGCGAGGCCCGTCGTCTGGCCCGCCGGCTGCACAGTGATAACGATTCACTGGTGCAGGGCACTCATTCATTCGTTTAACGACCCTAACCTCAATATAGTCATTGCGTTATGATCTGGAAGAAGAACATCTACGACACCCTTACTGGCTGTGCTACCCTCTGTGATTCGTTTGCAACCGAATGCTCACGGCATGAGGACATTGAAAACTGGTACCGGAGTATTTTCCTGAATCTCGATTGTGCCGACATGTGCCGTCAGCTGGCCATGCTTTACGTGCGCGGTTCAGAAAATACTCGTCTGCTGGCCAGCGCCTGCATTGAGGTTTGTGAGAAATGCGCCCAGGAAGTACTCCAGTTTGAAAACGATCGCTGCCAGCAGGTGTACGCCATGTGTCAGCAAACGATTCACTGCTGCGTGAGCATACTGGAGATGAGCGGCCAGACCAGTGCGGTACATCCGGCCACAACCCCCATGTCGCTCTTCTACGGAATCGACCTGCGCGAAACATTATACAACTAATTCGAGTCATATAGGGTAGATAGCAGGCGCTTTACCCGTCAACGCCGGACTCTGAGGAGCCGACGACGCTACCTGATATGACAACCTATTCGCGTTATGGAAACGAAACCACAGAAAAACGATCAACTGGAGAAAGTACGTAAGATGGTTGGCAACATTCGGATTGCCATGATGACAACCGTCGATGAAGAAGGTCATCTGCAAAGTAGGCCAATGGCTGTTTTACAAATGGATGAAGACGGCACACTCTGGTTCTTTACCCAAAAAACGTCGCCCAAAGTAGATCAGATCGAGCAGCACGACAAGCAGGTCAACATTGCCTTTGCCGACGTTAGTGATGCCGATTACGTATCTATCTCGGGTACAGCCGAAGAGCTTCACGACCAGGCCAAGATCGACGAGCTCTGGAATCCGCAGGCCAAGGCCTGGTTTCCCAACGGCAAAGACGATCCGAATCTAACGCTGCTCAAGGTGCATACCCGCATGGCCGAGTATTGGGATTCTAACGACAGCACCATGGTCCGGCTGTTTCAGCAAGCCTCGGCTGCGCTGACAGGAACGACACCCAAAATGGGCGAAAACGAAAAAGTATACAATTAACAGTAACAAAGCGAGCCGAACGGCTGGCCGAAGCAACTGCTTCAGTCGGTCGTTCGGCTCGCTTTGTGTTGCTACCAGGAAGATGATCGTTACTCAGACTGACGAAGGTTGGCGAATTATTAACCAGCAGGCGCACGGGCTGCTGGCTGTACAGGCGGCTATGCACTGGCAGGACGCGAAACGCCCCATCTATTGGGTAGAGACCCTTATTGCCCTGACTGAGCACGACGACGGGCAGGACCCCTGGCAGGGCCGTAACCACCTGACCACGGCTGGCGCCCCTCTCCATTTTCAAATTCTCCAGTACTCGGTAGACCAGTGTCGGAGTATGATCCAGATTGGCCTGCAGAAGAGCCGCTGGAATGCCCTGATGCTGTCGATGCATACGTCTTTCCTGTACGAACCCAAACGGGGGACGGATGCCGCCCTGGACGAGTTCCTGGACCAGCAGGTTGATAACCAGAAAAAGTGGCGCAGGCAGTGCGGAGCCAGTAAAGACGAAGCCCGGTATGCCTACGATTTTGTGCAGTGGTGCGATGCGCTGTCGCTGGTGCTTTGTCTGGATCAGGTGCCGCCCGAAGGCCGACGTTTAGAGGTAAGCGTAGGCCCCGATGGCGTATCGTATTACATCTCACAGCGCCCCGACGAATCGCTTTGCCTCGATCCCTGGCCCTTCGATCAGCCGGAACTAACGGTACACGTCGAAACCTTCCCGCTGAAGCAACTGGTATTCAGCTCGGACGAAGAGCTGTACAACGCTATTCAGGATGCGCCCGTGGCAGTGAAAACCTGGACGTTCAGGCAGTAATCGACCAATGCTGAGCGAGTCTGTCGTTTAAAGGGGGCGTAAATCTGATATTTACCGGCCGATGCCTTAACTTGGGAACGCTATTCCTAAGTCACACTTTTACGTTCGTTCAATAATGCAAACGGTCACGATAAACCGCCGTCGTTTCCTGCAGGGTACGTCAGCGTCGCTTGCTCTTACTACACTGGGTGCCAATAGCCTGGCTTTCTCGACCCCTCCCAAAACGTACCGCGTAGGCCTGATCGGCACGGGCTGGTACGGTAAAAGCGATTTGTTCCGGCTAATCCAGGTCGCCCCGGTCGAGGTGGTGTCACTGTGCGACGTTGATAAAAATCAGCTTTCTCAGGCCGCAAAACTTGTCAGTCAGCGTCAGAAATCGGGACAGACACCCCGGCAGTATGAAGATTATCGGAAGATGCTGGCCGAAAACAAACTCGACATCGTTCTGATCGGCTCGCCTGACCACTGGCACGCGCTTCAGGCTATCGAAGCCATGAAGTCAGGGGCACACGTCTACGTGCAGAAACCCATCAGCGTGGATGTGCTGGAAGGGGAGGCTATGGTAGCCGCTGCGCGGAAATACAACCGGGTTGTACAGGTAGGCACCCAGCGCCGGAGTACCCCCCACCTAATCGATGCCAAGAAAAACGTAGTCGATGCGGGGTTGCTGGGAAAGATATCGCACGTGGAAATGTGCTGCTATTACCACATGAAGGCCAACGGGAACCCGCCGGTAGTGCCTGTCCCGGATTTCCTTAACTATGACCTGTGGACGGGCCCGGCTCCCCTTCGTCCGTACGATGGCCTGCCGCACATTCGCTGGTGGCGCACGTTCATGGAATACGGCAACGGTATCATGGGCGATATGTGCGTACATATGTTCGATGCCGTTCGCTGGATGCTGGGTCTGGGCTGGCCCAATAAGATCAGCTCAACCGGAGGCATCTATGTGCAGACAGAAGGTAAGTCGAACATTGCCGACACGCAAACGGCCGTTTTTGAGTATGACAACCTGAACTGTGTGTGGCAGCACCGGTCCTGGGGAACGCCCGCCAATCCCGACTATCCATGGGCGTTTACGCTCTACGGTGAAAAAGGTACGCTTATGGCCAGCACGATGAGCTACGACTTTGTGCCGCAGGGGAAAGAAGGGCCGGCCAAAATTCATAAAGACGTCGTGTTCGAGAAAGAAAAGTATCCGGAAGACCTTACCGAAGAGCGTATCGAACTGAACGCGGCCCCGGCTACCCGGCAACACATGCTTAATTTCCTGGAAGCGATCGAGACGAACGGCCGCCCCGTAGCCAACATTGACGAGGCTCATATATCGACCGCCAGCTGTATACTGGCCAACATCTCCATGAAGATCGGCCGACCGGTGGTATACGATCCTAAAAAGCACGTTGTCGTGGGCGACAAGGAGGCCACCGCCCTGCTGAAACGACCCTACCGGCAGCCCTGGAAACACCCGTATCAAAGCTAGTTACAACACGTTCGAGTCGATGGCCAGGGCCTTCAGAACAGCCGGGTCACATCAGCAAAAACACCGTTTATAAAATATTCAGCCCATTTTTTGACGGTTCAGCCCGAAAAGCGTCTGAACAGACAGGTTCTTCCACTAGGCCTGTCTGTTTAGATGACTTCCTCTGCTCCTAAAAAAACAGTTCTTGGTACGTTACGAGACCTACTGGCTCAGCTGGTTCCTGTTCTCCTCCGCTGGCTTGGCTTCAGACTACTGTCCCGCTCCGAAACCTACTCATTTCTGGCTAAGTACGTGGTTTCCGAGCAGGCGGGTAATCAGCTGAAGCTACGGAACGTATACGATGCCCTTGAGCCCGATAAACTCATTTTCGCCGAAACCGTAGCGACCAGCGAAACCAGCTTCGTCTGGGATTACCATTGCCCGAATAGCAAAGCCGTTATGTTACCTCTCGGCAGTGTCAGAACCCAGGGGCGGGTACTCTGCACGGATTTCGATGACCTGCGGGGGGTGGTCAAAGCGGCCCTGTTCCCGACCAGGCGAAAAACCGTCCGGGCTAAAGTGCTGATCGCGCCCTGGAGCCACCAGCTCGACGGGGTTCGCTACGGAGGGTATTACGATTTCATGATGCTGGTAGGGGCCAAGCTTTGCCGGATCAGGGAAACCATACCGGCTCAGGTACTGGCCAATGCGGTGGTGGCTTACCCGCTGTTCAACACATCGTACGAACGGGAGTTGCTGACCCTGCTCGGGTTTCGACCGGATCAGATTATCGACAGCCGCCATACCGAAGTGATCGCCGACCGCTGTATTCTGGCTAACAACGGCGACTGGTCTTACCCCAACTCAGCCTCCATTCAGGCGTTGAAGAACCACGTTGAAAAAGCGGTATCGGCTAATGTCCAGCAACCCCAACGGATCTATATCCGCCGGTCGGGTCGCCGTCGGGTCAGCAACGAAGCAGAGCTGATAGCGTTACTGAACGACTATCAGTTTACCATCATCAACGATGAGCCCCGAACCATAGCCGAACAGGTTGCGATCTATTCGAACGCGTCGTTCATCCTGGGCCCACACGGGGCCTCGTTTACGAACCTGATCTGGTGCAAGCCAGGAACCGCTCTCTTCGAGCTGTTTTCGCCCAAGTACGTGGTCGATTATTTCTTCTACCTGTCTGCCTGGGCAGGACTGCGGTACGCGGCTACGTATTCTGGTGCGCTGGACGATGATCGCGATCTCGAAGCTGACGTTCACGTATCTATACCGGCCTTACGAGCCGCCCTTGATCAGCTGTTCGAGCCAGCTTACTAAGAAAAAAGCGGACCGTCTGGTCCGCTTTTTTTGTGTGAAGATGATCACGCCTGGTTATTTCAACCGCAGCAGGATAGACGAGCGTGCTGGTACAACAAACTCTTTCCCGCCTTTGGTTGGCGTGGCATCGGGTTTAACCTGACCGGCGTTCGTATCGACCAGTACTTCCCAGGTGGCGGTTTTCCGCTCCAGCTTGGGCAGGAGGAACGGAATGTCTTCCCAGTAAGCGTTCAGAATCCAGATCAGTTGTTCGTCGCCAATATCCTGACCGTCTTCGGTCTGTTCGTCAACGCGTTTACCGTCAATAAACAGAGCCAGACAGTGGGTGCCCGGATTGTTCAGGTCGTCGCTGGTCATTTCCTGCCCGTCGGGACGGAGGTAGGAGACCTGCTCGTTACCAAAGAACTTTCGGCGACTCAGCAGCGGAATATCCCGGCGCAGGTTTGTCAACGCACTCGAGAAGTCGAACAGCGCCTGCTGCCGATCGTCCCAGTGCCAGTTCATCCAGCTGATTTCGCTGTCCTGGTTATAGCCGTTGTTATTTCCGTGTTGCGTGCGCCCACATTCGTCACCCATCACAATCATGGGGGTACCTTGGCTCAGAAGGAGGGTAGACAGGAAATTACGCTTCTGCCGCTCGCGCAGCTCAATAATGGCCGGATCGTCGGTTGGCCCTTCGGCTCCGCAGTTCCAGCTCAGGTTATCGTTCGAGCCGTCGCGGTTGTCTTCGCCGTTGGCCTCGTTGTGCTTATCGTTATAGCTGACAAGGTCGTTGAGGGTAAACCCGTCGTGGGCCGTAATCAGGTTGACACTATTGGCCGGCGACCGGCCGTCGTTGGCATAGAGGTCGGGGCTACCCAGCAACCGCAGGGCCGTTTCGGCCGCTTTGCCATCGTCGCCTTTCCAGAAACCACGCAGCGCATCGCGGTATTTACCGTTCCATTCTGACCAGCGCACCGGGAATCCTCCTACGTGGTATGAGCCGATGTCCCAGGGTTCGGCAATTAGCTTCACCTGAGTCAGAATAGGGTCCTGCGCCACGGTGTCGAGGAACGACGAAACCCGACCTACTTCTTCGTCTGTCCGGATCAGGGCCGATGCCAGGTCGAAGCGGAAACCGTCGACGTGCATTTCCGTTACCCAGTAACGCAGGCTATCCATGACCAGCTGCAGGGCACGGGGGTGGCTGAGGTTGAACGTATTGCCAGTGCCGGTATAGTCCATGTAATAATCCGGTCGGTCGCCAACCTGGTGATAGTAGGCCCGGTTATCGATACCCTGGAACGACAGCGTTGGCCCCAGCTGATTACCTTCGGCGGTATGGTTGTAAACAACGTCCAGAATGACCTCGATACCGGCGGCATGCAGGTCTTTGACCATCTGTTTGAATTCATTGACCTGCTCGCCGTTCATGCCGGCCGAAGAGTACGTGTTCTGGGGCGCAAAAAAGCCGATGCTGTTGTAGCCCCAGTAGCTCTCGTCGGTGAACTGATGAACGGGCAGCAGCTCGACCGCCGTAACGCCCAGGCGCTTCAGATAGTCGATGCTCTCGGGCGTGGCCAGACCGGCATAAGTACCGCGGAGGGTTTCGTTGATGGTCGGATGCTGGTAGGTGAACCCTTTCACGTGCATCTCGTAAATAACCGACCGATGCATGGGTATGGTTGGTGCGGTATCTTCACCCCAGTCGAAATCTTTATCGTCGACAACCACCGACTTGGGCATGCTCGGGCCGCTGTCTGTACTGCTCATGACCAGGTGCTTGCCTTCTTCGCCTTCGGTCTCTTCGTAATCGTAGCCGAGCCAGTCGTTGTTATGATTCACGGGGGCGTTGATAGCCCGCGCGTACGGATCGAGCAGCAGTTTGTTGGGGTTGAAAAAATGACCCGCCTGCGGATCGTAAGGGCCATCGACGCGGAAGCCGTAGAGCTGCCCGGGTTGCAGGCCGTCGATGTGAATATGCCAGACCAATTCGGTGCGCTCGGTGAGCGGGATCATGGCCGTTTCCCGAGAGGGATCAGCTACGTCGTATAAGCAGAGGTAAACGCCAGTGGCATTCTCGGAGAAAAGGGCAAAGTTGATACCTTCGCCGTCAAACGTGGCTCCCAGCGGATAGGGTTTACCGGGTTTGATTTGATCGGCTGTCGGAGCCGAAACGGTAGATTTATGCTTGCTCATAACGTGTGTAAAGCAGGAATGGTGATAGCGCTGTGTAAAACAGGCTCATCAAATAACTGCCTGATTGAATCGATTGTTTAAGGCCACCCAGTGCCTTTTTCGGGGCTTCTCTACAAATATTGTTAATCAATTGAATTAGTAGACTATATACAAAAAAGCCTGCCCTCAACGAGGGCAGGCTTTCCGATCCCACCATTCACTACACTACCAAGGCCAATCGAGCCATTGAAGCATGGGCCGATTCGATGCTTTGCTTTTGACGCAGCAACAGTTCGCGGGTGCTGGCTACCAGATCCGTTTCCTGCAATACGGCGTTATAATTTTCCAGTGCTTCCTGATCGCCCCGCTGGCATTCCTGCACAGTGGCTTTATCGTCGTTGCTGGCAAAGGTTGATTTAATATTGATCCAGGCCCGGTGCAGATCAGCGGCCAGACTGGTTGTGTTGTCCGGATCGCCACCCAGGGTGCGGATCTCGCGGTCCAGCTCCAGGGCAAACTCACCCCGCTGCCGCGACTGCGCCAGGAACAGGCTTTTCAGCTCCGTATCTTTTACGCTGTCAGCCGCTTCCTGGTAGCCTTTTTCTCCGTCGCGGGTATCTGTAAGGAGTCGATTCAGTTGGTCGAGGACTTCGCCCCGTGTTTCTTTAACATTCATAACGTTTGTGTTGTGTTGGTTGTGTTGAAATGAAAAGGATTCGTAACGTTCGTAGTGTTGAGTAAATCAGAAAGCAATGGGTTCCGTTTTGAGCCGGGTGGTGCCCGCTGAATGAACTGAATGCACCACCCGGCAACAAACCGAAATTTATTTTTTGTCAGGATCGTGGCCCCAGTTCTTCAGGGAATACGCCCAGTTGGAACCAGCTACCTGTTTGGGACGCTGTGCACTATGACGCCGGACATAACTGACCACTTTGCGCATGTGTGCATAATCACTTTCAGAGAGATCGGCCGACTTTTTACCGAGGATGTCGATGATTTTTTCGCCCGACTGGTGGCCGATCGATTCATCATCACCCTCTTTCGTTTGTCCGACCGACTTTGACTCCTCCGTTTTGAGCCACTTTTCGAGTTGTGAAGCCGACATATTGACGACTTCATCGAACTCGCTTTTGATCGCCTTTTTTTCGTCGGTGTCGAGCGTTGCAGTTGCCATGGCCTAGCTCTTTTTAGTGACCTCACTGGCCGATTTTACAATTTTCTTGCTGCCCTGCTCGATCACCAGCGCGGGCTCCTCGGCAGAACCTTTCCGTTTGGTAGTGGTTCCCTGCGTCTTGCGTTCGATGTCTTCCTTATGAACCTCGGCAACTTTTCCTTCGGCTGTGCCTTTGCCGTATTTCCACGTGACTTCGTCGCCTTTTTTTACCGTTGCCATAGCTTCATTCGGGTTAGTCGTTCCGCGTTGTATTACAATCTGTTAGTTGTCCAGCTTGCCGGCTTTGGCATCACGCTGCATCTGCTTGTTAGCAAATACGGCTATGTCAACCCGGCGGTTCTGCCGACGACCTGACTCGGTCGTGTTGTCGGCCACGGGCTGTGCTTCGCCGTAACCCAGTTCATCCAGACGTGACGATTTTACGCCCTGCGTGGCCAGGTAATCACCGACTGCCTTGGCCCGGCGATCAGACAGCTTTTTGTTATAGTCGTCCGAACCGGTTGCGTCGGCATGGCCTTCAATCCGGATGTCCGTGTCTTCGTATTTGTTGAGCGTCTGGGCAAACTCCGTAAGCTGCTGCTTGGTGGCGGCTTTCAACTGGTAAGAGTCAACATCGAACAGGATGTCCGAGCCAAAGGTAATTTTGATCCCCTCGCCCACCCGTTCAATCTGCGCATTGGGTAGTTCGCGTTTCAGCTCCTCAGCCTGTTTGTCCATGCGACGACCAATCACTGCACCGGCGGCTCCACCAACGGTTGCACCGATAATAGCGCCAATGGCAGTGTTCCCTTTCGCGTATTTTTTACCGATAATACCGCCTACCAAAGCACCACCGCCTGCACCGACCGCAGCACCCTTCTGGGTTTTATTCAGGTTACCCTGTGATTTGCAACTCGTAAGCGTATTAGCGGACAAAAGACCAACCGCAGCGAATACGATCAGCGACTTTGTTCCTACTGTTTTAAATTGACGTTTCATTGTAGTGAATACTTGTTGGTACTGACTCCACAGGCCCAAAAGCTGTACCAAGATGCTCTATCGGCTGTGACGATCAGCGGATTAGTAGGATTAACTGGTTGCAGAACAAGTATTTAACCCGTATAAGGATTTTATTTCCAATCAAATGAGTTATATTAATACCAAGTAAAATAGTAGAGTAAACGGGAAGCCAGATGCCTATTCTTGTGGAGTCTGTTCTACACCCGCCCAGCGTTTCTTCTTTTCATTTTTTTCTGTCCTTAGATGGTAACCCTCAAATCAGTTTTGACGCTGATGCTTCTGGGCGTCATGCTTGTTTCAGCCCCTACCGGCTGCCAGACAACCGACCGGACCGACCCGGTAGTCCCTAACCCGCCCCCCGCCCGAACATTGGTCAGCAGTTCGCTGATCGGTGAGTATTCAGTGAGTCAGTTACAAAGCCGGTTTTCGGGGGGGAATGCGCTCTTCAAAGCCTTTATCGTACACGGAATTAAAGCCTACCGGCTCGAATACCAGACGACCAACACCGACGGAAAACCCATAACGGCATCGGGGGCGCTGCTGATCCCGGATGTGCAGACCGCGACTTCGCTGTTGAGCCTGCAGCACGGAACGATTCAGAACGATAGTGAGGCTCCATCCCGCTATGGGTCGAGTAGCGAAGCCTATACGTTTGGATCGGTGTTTGCCTCACAGGGCTATATCATTGCGGCTCCCGACTATATCGGCTATGGCGCATCGAATACGGTTCCGCACCCATACGAGCACAACAAAAGCCTAGCAACGGCTTCGCTCGACATGCTGCGGGCTACCCGCGACTTTCTGGCCGACCAGAAGGTGAACTGGGACAAACGGCTGTATGTGGCGGGCTATTCGGAAGGGGGTTACGCTACGCTGGCTCTGCAGAAGAAGCTGGAAGAAGAAACCGGATCGGAGTTTAATCTGGTAGCGTCCAGCTGCGGAGCGGGCGCTTACGATAAATCGTCGTTCATGCGAGAGATCATCAGTAAGCCGACCAGCGGTGTCGATTACATCAACCGGTTATATCTGCGGGTTTTGCTCACCTATGACCGTATCTATGGCCTCAACCGACCTGCCAGCTATTACTTTAAAGAGCCCTACGCTTCGCGGATAGCCGCTAGTGGTGCTAATACCAGTATCAACGTCAGCATGAATCAGGCGTTTACCGATAGCTTCAAACAGGCTATTACCAACGGTACCGACAAAGAATTCATTGCCGCCGTGCAGGACAACGATATCTACGACTGGAAACCCCGCACCTCAACCCGGCTTTATCATGGCGATGCGGACGATACGGTGTTTTACCTGAACTCAAAGAATGCCTATGAGGCTATGCAGAAGCGGGGGGCTACCGCCGTACAACTGCGTACCATGCGCGGAGCCAACCACGGCACCGGCGTCGTAGAATTCATCACCGGCACCTACGAGTTTTTCCGGAACGTTCAATAGCTCACGAAGGCGAACGATCGGCTGTCTGGCGACCAGCTTGCCACGTTGATCGTGCCCTGACCACCCCTGAACCGGGCCAGTTCTTGAACTGGTCCGGTCTTTTTTTGCCCCAGACTTTTTACCTCGATTAACCGCAGCACAACCTCTTTGTCGGCGGGGTGCGCTGCTTTCTGGTCTTCTACATAGCTAATGAACACAATCCAGCGGCCATCGGGTGAGGGATGCGGAAACCAGTTAGCGTAGGCATCGTCGGTGATCTGTTCGGGCTGGGATCCGTCGGGCCGCATTCGCCAGATCTGCATCCGGCCGGTCCGGTACGAGTTGAAATACAGGTATCGGCCATCGGGCGAATATTCGGGACCATCGTCGAGGCCGGGGCTGGCAGTGAGCCGGGTTTCGGGGCCGCCGGTGATCGGAACGGTATAGATATCGAAATCCGCCTGACCCGTTGGCCCAACAGCCCGTTCGCCGACATAGGCCAGCGTTTTCCCATCCGGCGAGATACCATGCCAGTACGACGGGCCCAGTGGGGTGATTTGGGTTGGCTCGCCACCGCTTATGGGTACCGTATATATTCTGGAGGGCGACTGGCCCGTAGCATCGGTGCGGGTGTTGTCGCTGATGATAAGCGTTTTACCGTCGGGCGTCAGGCCATGATCGTTATTGCAGGCTCTGGCGCTGCCGGTGTCGATCAGTTCCTTTCGTCCGTCGCTCACGGTTACCCGGTACAGGCGCCCGCGCTCGTTGATGATCAGGTGCCTGCCGTCGGGCGTCCAGTTGGGCGCTTCGAACCGCACGCTGTCCTGCCGCACAACCCGTCGGCTTTTCGTGCCCAGGGTGTAGATCTCCAGTTTGCTCAGGACAGGCTGCCGGACCGACTGGGCCACAGCAGCCCCCACCAGACAGGCTGAAAGGCCGATCGTTATGATAAGTTTATGCATAACGGAATAAAGGCCTCAGCAGGGTAACTCTAATCAGTTTACTGTAACAATACTGTACGGAGCCTGGTGAGGCTGGCGCGTTTGGTTACCCACCGGAAGCTGAAAACGATCGTCGTCGTGGATGATCAGCAGCTGATTCCGGTCGAGGGGGGTGAGGTCTTCGGCTTTGTGGTTGAAGTGCAAAGGTTGGCCCTGCGCATCCCGAACCAGAGTGAACGGTTTGTTGCTGAACAGGTCATCGGCCGAAATGCTCCACAGATAAGCGTCCAGTTTGTTTTTGGTTTCCAGCGATGTCAGCAGCCAGAACCGGTTCCGGGCCGGGTCGTATTCCAAGCTCGACAGGCTCAGCGGCTGCGGGAGGGCGGGTTCGGCTTTAGCCGGGTCAAAATCGGCCACCACGCGCCAGTCGTCGGCAAGCCGGATACGATCGCCATTAACCGAATACGATACGGCTACCACCTTATCGACTGGTTTAAAGGAGTCGAACGCTTTGCCGGCTTCGCGAATCCCGAAAAGCAGAAACTGGCTGGTAGCCGCCAGTCCTTCAATCTTAAAGTAGGGAACACCATTGGGGAACTCATCGGTCGCCAGCACGCGTGACAGTTTCTGACGATAGGCGACCGAGGTCCGGCTGGTATCGTCGGGGGCAAGCACGCGGGGCGTCTGCTCGTTGCCCGTACGCCAGTAGAGGATCGTGTTATAGCTGTTCCAGTCGGGGCTACCTTCTTTAACCCGGTCAAAGGCGGTTGTGAGCAAGACAAACTTGCGGTCGGGTGTTTGGGCAAAGTCTTCATACTTCCGACCCGTCGGGTAAGCGGGAGCCATCAGGTAAGCAGGAGCCTGTGTCGAGTCGGACAGGGTAGTGGTGGCTTTTGAAAAGACCGGGCTCAGATTGGCGGGCATGTCTTTATCGTTGGCGACCAGCACGTGATTACCATCATAGGCCACGGCCGAGGCTTCGCACCAGACCGGTTTGCCCTCCAGGGAGGTACCCGGGCTGAAGCAGTTGAGCAACCCTTCGGCGGTTATGGCGGCAGAGGCAGGAGCCTGGGTGAGCGGGCGGCTTGTCTGGCAGGACAGACTGAAAAGCGTTAGGATCAGAAAGGTAGAGGAAAGCCGGTGGTTCATGGTGTGCGGGAGGTTTTGTGGCGCAAACTACGATTATTCCTGCCTGAACACAAAACCAACACCGTGGACGTTATCGATCCGGATGGTAGGAACTTCGGCGAGCCGTTTTCGCAGCCGGGAGATGAAAACATCGAGACTGCGGCCCATGAAATAGTCATCGTCGCCCCAGACCGCGCGTAGCAGTTCATCGCGCCGAATCAGGGTATTGGGGCGTATCAGCAGGTAGGTGAGCACATCAGCCTCGCGGTGGGTGAGGGACTGCTCTTTTCCGTTCACGCACAGCGTCAGGTTGGCGCGGTCGAACCGGAACGCCGGGGCCGAATCCGGTTGGGCGGGTACCGTTGCCGCCCGCTTCAGAAAAACCCTGATCTTCAGGATCAGCTCCTCGATACTAAAGGGTTTGGCCAGGTAGTCGTCGGCGCCCAGCCGGAGCCCTTCTAAGCGGCTGTCTTTGTCGCCCAGCGCACTAAGAAACAGAATTGGAATTTGTGTGTTCAGCGCCCTGATCTGCCGCGCCAGAGTGAAGCCGTCGCTCTGGGGGAGCATGACATCGAGCAGACACAGATCAAACGAGCCAGCCTGAAAAGCCGCCCAGGCATCTGAACCGTTGGTGCAGTGGGTAATGGCAAAGGGGACCATCGAAAGGGTATCCTTCACGACGAAGCCCAGGTTGACATCGTCTTCGACAAATAAAATACGGGCGGGTGTCAAGGCTGCGGAAGGGAAAGAGGGGCGGAGGCTGGGGCCGGGTGGCTGGTCGAACGGCTGCGGGTTCCGGCCCGTTCGCCGATGGTGAACGAGCTGCCCTGCCCCGGCGAACTGCTAAGCGACAGCTGCCAGCGATGAGCCCGCGCTACCTGTTGCACATAATACAACCCAAGGCCAAACCCGGTGGCTGTGGGCGTGTGCCCGGTCGGTACCCTGAAAAACTGGCGAAATACCGCTTTGTGGTAAACCGGATCTATACCGATCCCCGTATCGCTCACCGACCAGATCAGCCGACCCTTATCAATATGCGTATGCAACACAACCGCAGGGGTTGGCTGACTGTACTTGATGGCATTGTCGATCAGATTGGTCAATGCCGTTTCGAGGTGGTACGGATCGGCCCACACCCGCCCCTCGGCCGCCCTGAGGTCGAGCGTGACATAGGGAGCAAAGGTGCTGGCGGCTGCGCGCATCAGGGCGTGGAGGTCAACGTCAGTGCAGCTAAGACGAAAGCCGGTGCGGTTGGTACGGGCTAACTGAAGCACGTTGCTCACCTGTTTCTGCAACCGGAGACTTTCTTCCATCACGATACGGGCGTATTGTTTCAGTCGCGCCGGTTGATCGATGATCAGGTCGGACTGTAGCACATCGGCCGCTATCCGGATGGTCGAGACGGGGGTTTGGAGCTCGTGGGTGATGTTATGGATGAAATCGCGCTGCACTTCCGTCAGCCGCCGTTGCCGGAGTACAACGATCAGCGTATATCCGAAAAAGAGCACAACCAGCAACACCACCAGAGTTGACCACAGCCAGCCACTTAGTTGGCCGGCCACAAACGAGGACTGATTCGGAAAGCGGATGCCGAAGTAGTAGGTATAACGGGGAAAGGTAGGCAGCACCCGCGAGGTCTGACCGGCTTTGCCGTTGGTACTGACATAGGCGCCGTATACCATCCGGTCCGTTTCGCAGTCGTAGATCCCGTACTCATAATCCGTTATCAGATTATGCTGCTGCAGAGATCGCTGAATAAAGGTTTCGAGGGCGACCGGGTCAATGGGCGCGTCGGTATTGACAATAAAATAATCGGCCGACAGCTGCGTAACGGCATACCGGTTCAGGGTAAACTGGTTGAGCCGGGCTACTTCATCGGCTACATCCTGCAGGGCAATGAACGCCGACTGTCGGAACTGCCGCTCCCGCAGGGCGTAGGCACTGCGTACCCAGACCGCCTGCATGACCAGGATGCCAATGATGCTCAAGACAGACAGGACAACAAGCAGTCGAAGCCTATTCATCGGATAAGGGGAAGGCCCGGGTAAAGGGATAAGGTTACCAGGCAAATATATCGATTCGTCGGGCTGTCGCCAATCCGTTAACAACTCATTAACACCTGTTAGGAAGGGCTTAACAGGAAGACAGAAAGACCTGATATAGGTTTGCATCGTCGCTCGGGTGAGCGGCTTTGCATCTATCACTTAATCATATTTCCCAATGAAACGCGTATTAGTTATTATGGTAGGGCTACTGGCCCTGACGGCTTCTGTAGCCATGGTTAGCCGGGCGGCTCTGTTCAACTGGGTCAAAACGGCCCACGACTTCGGGCGCATCGAACAGGGTAAGCCCGTAACGGCTGAATTCCGGTTTACCAACCAGGGCGAACTACCGCTGCTGATTAGCCAGGCGAAAGGGTCCTGCGGCTGCACCGGGGTAGAGTTTCCCAAAGCAGCCGTTATGCCGGGAGCCTCGGGGGTAATTAAAGCGACCTTCAACGCAGCAGCCGTAGGCCAGTTCAGCAAAAGCGTT
Source organism: Spirosoma sp. 209 (assembly GCF_002006735.1). Lineage (NCBI taxonomy): Bacteria > Pseudomonadati > Bacteroidota > Cytophagia > Cytophagales > Cytophagaceae > Spirosoma > Spirosoma sp. 209. The sequence goes on from NZ_MVEC01000011.1 coordinate 113,570, forward strand.
TTTGTCGAGTCGAATGCCGAAGGCGGAACCATGACGCTGTACGTAAAAGGCGAAGTGCTGAAGGCCGCTCCGTAAAAGCCGGAACGCGCGGACCGAACAAAGAACCAGCCTCCTTTGGCTTGTCTCGTGTTCGCTCCGCGCGCTTTGGTAGGATCGCCGGTGTTAATACTTCATCTCGCCCCGGTCTTTCTCGACAGCTGTCCGTCCTTCTTTCATCCAGACAGGCTCGGGGGCGTCTTTCAGATAGTAGTCGAAGAACTGATACATCCGGATGCTCAGATCCTTGGCGTTGTGGCGCTGGGTCAGGTTATGACCTTCGCCGTTATACACCACCATCCACACGGGTTTGCTGAGCCGGCGCAGGGCCGTAAAAAATTCGATGCCCTGCTGCCAGGGAACGGCCCCGTCGGCGTCGTTATGCATCAGCAGGACCGGAGTCTGAATCCGGTTGGCGTAGAAAAGGGGCGAGTTTTCGAGGTAGTTCATGGGCTTGTCCCAGAGGGTACCACCAATCCGGCTTTGGGTCTTCTCGTACTGGAACTGCCGGACAACCCCCGTTTCGCCCCGTATACCGCCGTAAGCTGAGGTCATGTTGGCCACCGCAGCACCGGCCATGGCCGCCCGGAACAGGTTGGTGCGGGTAATGATGTAGGCTGTCTGGTAGCCCCCCCAACTCTGCCCCTGAATACCCAGCCGGTCGCGGTCTACAAAGCCCCGGTCGAGCAGACTCAGCACCCCGGGAACGATACAGTCGTACGCGTTCGGACCCGGCTGGCCGGTCGTATATACGATGTCGGGTACAAAAACCAGGTAACCGTTCGATACGCAGTAGGGTATGTTGATGGTTGAGCGGCTGGGCGAAGGAACCCGGTAGTCGTTCAGGGTTTCGGCGTTACGTTCGTAGAAATACGTCAGCATCGGGTATTTCTTTTTCGGGTCGAAGCCTTCCGGTTTGAACAACAGCCCTTCCAGCCTGACGCCGTTGGTACCCAGCCAGCTGACCAGTTCTACACTACCCCAGCGAACGCTATCCTGCTGCGGGTTGGTGCGGGTAAGCTGAACTGGTGCGGCAAAGGTGGTATCGGTCCTGTACAGATTGATTGGCTCCTGAAAGTTACCCCGGTAATACGTCATGGTTGGGGCTTGCTTGGCTTTCGACAGCCCGAAATACCGGTGCGGGCTATGGGCCAGCACCCGAATGGTTACCGATCCGGATGCGGGTGGTGTCGCCTGCAGTACGCCATTTTGTTTGTCGCTCTCCCAGATACCGGTTAGCCATAGCGTTTCTTTGGGATTGATGGCTTTCTCGTCGGGATTTGTATCGGCCCGGCGCAACCGGACTTTGTTGGTCCGGCCCCAGCCATTGGTCAAGGTGCGGGGCTTCTCGCGGCCGGTAGGGTCTATCTGCCAGATATCGTACCGGTCGTACAGCCATACGTAGCGGTCGTTGGTGGTCCAGCCCGCCGAGCCGTACGAACCGGGGAGGCTGGGCGTGTCGTGCTCTTCGTCGAAAAATTTGCTGGGTAAACCGCGCGTAAGGTCGATTCGTTTGCCATCGGCCACCGACCAGGCCCGCCAGAGCGAATCACGCTCATCGAACCAGTAGGCATAGGTTCCGCCCGGCGAGAGTCGGGGTTGGGAGGCCATAACGTCGTTGGCGATCCGCTTTTTGTCGCCGGTCTGGGTGTCGATCAGGTACAGATCCGTATGCCCGGGGTCCCAGGACGACTGAACCTGATAAGGCAGGTCGCTCAGACCGAGCAGGTAGCGGGTGTTTACTTTAGGGTCGAACGTAACCGTGGGTACTTCCCGACTGGCCAGCAGCGTGACCCGCGCCGGACCGGCAGGAGTCAGCTCCGCAACCGTCAGGAAACCCCGTTCTTTTTCTTCCTTGAGTCTCTTTTGCTGCATGGGCTGCAGGCGGCTGTCGGTCCAGCTCCAGACGTCCATCCGTACTTTCTCGTCGTCGGGGGTGAGGGTATCTTTGGTCGGTTTGGGCGCAATGGGGGAGGTCGAAAAATACAGCCGGCTCCCGTCGTCCGAGAACTTTGGTTCGCGGTACTCATTCACCGACCACCGGGATGGCAGGGCTTTGGTCAGGGTGTCGGCCAGCACGCGGTAGGGCACTTCGGCCGGGGCCGTTTTGGCGCGCTTTCCTTTCGCCACCGGAGCTGGCGTCAGATTCTTGTAGTAGAGCGAGAACACCCGTACGTCGGCACCGGCACTGTCGGCAGAGGCCATCCAGGCCAGTTGTTTACCGGTTTTGTCTACGGCCAGTCCTTTATACAGCTTGCGCTGCGAACTGCTGTCAACCAGTATGGTTTGGCCGTTCGTGGTGTTGATCATGAACACCCCCGGCGTAAGCGCTGCACCGGCTTTGAGGGAATCGGTAGCGGACTCACGGCTGTAAAAAATAGTCTGGCCATTATCCGACATAACCACGTTGGATACGTAGCGTACCGTTTTGCGGGTTCCGTCTGCCATGTTGAACAGCACCAGGTCGTCTCCTTTGGGCTTTTTGGCCGGGCCGCGCCGGGTCGCTACCGTAGTGGTTGATACGGGCGTAGTTGGCGTCAGCGTGTCTTTCCGGGGCGTTGTGCGGGCTTCGGCTACCAGCTTCGGGGCATTACCGTCCTGCAGGATGGCCAGCCACGACCCTGCGTCCTTCCCAAACATGAACGACTTCACGTTTGGCAGTCGGGTCGATTCGCCGGTCGCCAGATTAAGCACCAACAGGCTGTCCTTGGGCATGTCGTCGGGCTTTTTCTTTTTCAGTTTGGCTTTCCGGGTATCAGCCAGCGGGACTTTCAGTCGCATGATCAGGTACCTGCTGTCGGGGGTAAACTGGGCCATGTAGCCCCGGGCGAAGGCGTAGGCTGGCTTGGCTACTGCCTGGGCCGGTGCGGTAGGTTTCGCCCCGGGCGTCGCGTCTGTCCGGCTGACCTGCAAAAGGCCATCGCCTTCCTGCGGATCGATCTGATAGGCCACCCAGCGGCCGTCGTTACTGAGTTTTTCTGCTCGTATACTTTGCCATCGGTCGTAATCGCTGGCCTTGAGCGGTCGTTTGGGAGACTGTGCCCGGAGCGGAAGAGCCGCTGCCAGACAGAGAGAAGCCGTAATAATTCGGTTCATGTTTTCAGGTTGCTAGAAAGAAAAAACGAATATAACGGATATAGGAAAATATGTACCACTTTATATGTGTATTAACTCGGCTAAACCAACGCCTGAGTCAGCTGCACCGTAATATACCCATATTTTATTTGGGTGCGCGCTCTGAGCCGGCCACTGGATCCAGCCGTTCGAAAAGACGACATTGGGGAAGAATCCTTCCTGCTCCCAGGGCAGATCAGGCGTAAGCAGCGGACCCGCCGAGCGGTCCAGCACCTGGGTGGGGTCGTCTTTGTCCAGCAGCGCCAGCGCCAGGGCGTAGGCATGGGTGGCGTCGGCGCCGTGGTAGCAGACCAGCCAGCCCTCGTCAGTCAGCAACGGCTCCGGGCCGGCTCCGATCTTGGCACCTTCCCAGGCAAAACGGGTGTCGGCCAGGCCCCGGCCCCCAAACAGGAACCGGTGATTGCCCCAGTTGACCCCATCCTCCGATTCGGCCATCCAAACCGAGGGTTTGCCTATTTCCGATACCATCGGGCGGTGGAGCATCACGTACTTACCGTTGATTTGTTTCGGAAACAGAGCCACGTCCTTGTTGGGGGGCGGGAGAATCAGGCCAAGCCGTTCTACGGTTGTAAAATCAGTGGTACGAGCCAGTCCGACGGCGGGTCCGTGCTCCGAAACGGCCGTGTAGGTGATCCAGTACTGATTGTCCAGAAACGTAATTCGGGCATCTTCAATGCCGAACGATTCGTCCATGCGGGCCGGAAACAGAAACGGTTTATCGTCGATATCGAAATGAATCCCGTCGCGGCTCCGGGCCAGCCGTAGGTGGCTGAGCGACGTCAGATACTGCTTGCCGTCGATGGTTACCACCCGGGGGTCATAGTCTCCTTCGGGTTCTTTAAAATGCCTGACAGTCAGGGTCGGAATGCCATCTTTTTCTTCGATGAGTGGTATGGACAGGTACCCTTCCCGGGCCAGGGGGGCTTCGGCCACCCGCAGGAGCATGATCACTTCATCGCCCAATAAACAGGTAGCCGGATTAAACGCGCCGAGAACTTCAAAGCCGTCAATAGCGGGTTTTACATCAATTGTTTGTAAAATTGGCTGATCGAAAAGCCGTTTGAGCTGGTAGTTTTTCATTCGTGAATATAAAGTAACGAGCCAGTAAAAAGACGCAGCCGGGGCCAAAAGCCAACGCTGCGTCCTAACTCGTTCGCTAATTACGGAGGATGCATTGCTATTTCGGGGCCATTTGGTCAAATACTTTTTGTGTCAGTAAAACCTTCCGGCAAAGAGTCGCGTTAAGGCTACTGCAAACCCCATTGACAACCCGCATATCTTTACAATCATGTTACACCATCCCAGTTTTGAACAGGACGACGTACTGATGTTAAATCCCGATCCCGAAACGGCCGCTTTGGACGACGACGACGACGATTTCGACGGAGGAGCCGAATTTGACGAGTTAGGTTCCGGTGCCACCAGTGGCTATGGCGAAGACGACCTCGAAGACATCGATGAGGACTTCGACGACGACCTTAGCGAAGAACTGGATGACGACATTGACGACGATCTCGACGATGACAGTATGGAATAGGGAATCACCTAAAGCACGCTAACTACTCAACACATATGAATCCACAGGAATCACTACAGGACTCAGAAGAAAACCGCGAGGCAGCGGGCAACGGAGGTCCCGACAACACCGCTCCCGATAGCGAAACGCAGTCTGGCGCTGCTAGTGCCGCTGGCGGACGTACCTCCGAAGAAGGCTCCCGGGCCACAAGCGATCCTGCTGAAGGTCGGGACGAATAGGAGACATTGGACAGCCGTAGGTAGCGCACCACCCTCCCGGAAAGGCGCTGCCTACGGCTTGCTCAACACAGCCAGCAAGGTCTGGCATTTCATTTCCGTTTCCTGCCACTCGCGTTCCGGCACCGAATCTTCGGTCAGGCCGGCTCCGGCAATGAGTGTAGCCACGCGACCTTCCAGCTTCATACAGCGGATGTGCACAAACAGATCCGTGGCTGGTTGTTCTTCCGTCGAACCGATATTGACCGGTCCCAGAAAACCAGCGTAGAACTCGCGGTCGTGGGTTTCGTGGCGCCGAATAAAATTGAAGGCCCGATCGCGCGGCATGCCGCAGACGGCCGAGGTCGGATGAAGTAGCCGCAGCATGACGGTGCCCAGCTGGGGGTAATGCACCGCCTGCGTATCGACCGTAAACTGGGTGCCCAGGTGCATCAGATTACCGGCTACAATGGTCTTTGGCCCCTCTTCCAGGTATTCGCGCAGTCGAATTTTCTTAAAGCATTCGATAATATACCGGCTTACCAGCGCCTGTTCCTCAATTTCTTTCTGCGACCACATAGCTTCTGCCGGTCGTTTGGCTACGCCGTTGGCATCGGTTGCCGACTGGGTACCCGCCAGCGAGAGGGTTCTGAAGAGGCCGTCGGCGTTCTGGCTAACCAGCCGTTCAGGGGTGGCGCTCATCCAGATCTGTCCACGTTCGGGTAACGACACGGCCGAAATAAAGGCGGTAGGATAGGTGTCGCACAGTGTATCGAACAGGGCTACCGCGTCGGGGGCCTCCGAGAACTCGACGCGCTTCGTTCGGGACAGCACCACTTTTCGGAATTCACCCCGCTGCATGGCCTCAACGGCCTGAGCAACACGGTGTATGTAGTCTGCCTGCGCGTTAGGGTCGGGGAGGTCGGTTAGCAACAGCGAAGCCGGGCGCTCTGCCGTTGGTTGTTCAGCTACTGCCTGCCAGAAGCGGTTTACGGCCGGATCGTTGGCTGTCTCCACGATTTTACCCCCCTGCTCACCAAACGTTGCGTGAATGTCGGCGCGCAGGAACAGCGTGCGGGCGGGGCTGTCGGGACCGAAGTCGAGGTTGTCGAAGGGACTAATGGCAAATCCGGCGGGTAGTTCTTCCAGATCGACCGATACACGCGGCAATACGGTATCCAGCGAAACGATCAGATGTTTGTCGGCCCGGTTGGGGAGCCGCCAGAGCGCAGCGGGATACCCGAGCGAGAGCGCCGTTTGCCAGAGGTCAGTGGCCGTGGGCTGACTGGTAAGCCAGGATTTTTCAGAAAGTACGGTGTTGATGAGCGGATCAGGTTGCATAGTCAACAGCCGACCGGGCAAAAGATCGGCTGTATGGGTAACAGTTTGTAGACAGGATTTGTGCGTAACCCGGGCAATAAGTTGACAGGTACGACCGCTAGGGGGTAATAATAGCTATAGTCAACCGACTGACGCAGACCGTACGTCCCTGCTCGTCTGTGATGCGGATGTCCCAGACGTGGGTCGAGCGCCCGACGTGAATGGGCGTACACCGACCGTAAACCCAGCCCTCGCGCACCGAGCGGATGTGGTTGGCATTCACTTCTACGCCCACAGCCCGCTGGGTGGCAGGATCATCCAGCATCATGAAGGAAGCCGTACTACCCATCGACTCCGCCAGCACGACCGAGGCTCCGCCGTGCAGGATGCCGAAGGGCTGGTGCGTGCGGGCATCCACCGGCATCCGGGCCAGCAAATAGCCTTCGCCGGCTTCTGTAAACTCAATACCAAGGTGTTTAACAATAGAGTCGGCGTGGGCAAAGGAAAGGTTACTCAGGTCGAAACCAGCTTTCATAATGCAGTGGTTTATTCTTAATTTTGTAGTTGAATACAACTTAAGACAAAGCTAAGGGCTTGCAGCAAAAAACCATTTATTTAATTCGCCACGGCGAAACGGACTACAACCGACGGGGCGTAGTTCAGGGCAGTGGTGTCGACTCGGACCTCAACGACATGGGTCGGGCGCAGGCGATGGCCTTTTTTCAGGCGTATCAGCACGTACCTTTCGACAAAATCTACATCTCCGCGCTGAAGCGTACGTACCAGACGGTTGAGTCGTTTATCGAACTGGGCCTGCCCTACGAAAAGCTACCGGGTCTGAACGAGATCAGCTGGGGCGTTATGGAAGGCCGGGTGCCGGGTAACATCGAAAACGAGTACTACAGCGCACTCATCACGGCCTGGGCGTCGGGTAATACCGCCCTGCCAACCGACGGCGGAGAAAGCCCCGACCAGGTGGTGGTTCGGCAACGGGTGGCTATAGAAGCTATTCTGTCGCATCCGGACGAGAGCACGGTGCTGGTGGCCATGCATGGTCGGGCTATGCGTATCCTGCTCTGCTGGCTTACCAATCAGCCACTGGCCCATATGGATCAGTTCGAGCACAGTAATCTCTGTCTCTATAAGCTTCAGTACAACTACGAGACCGCTGCGTTCACGATCGAACAGGCCAATGATACGGCGCATCTGCTGACGCTGGCCCTGGCGCACTAGGCCTGTTTGCCGATTCCGGTAGTACCAGTGTACGCGCCAGTAATCCGCCAATAGCTCCTTTGGTAATGGGTAGCTGGGTACAGATGCCTTCTTTCTCGTACATTCGCTCATAGTCCGGTAGTGGACGCGACTGACGCATGGGTTTTCCGAAACAGAAAATATATTGGTTTTGTCAGTTATTCGGCTGGACGCTGCTGATTCTGGTCGAATACCTGGCCTACGTGCTTGAAGACGGGTTCGATGCGGATACGCTATACCTGGCCGTTGCCAATATTTTTCTGGGCATCACCCTGACGCATCTGTACCGGCTCATGATCCGGCGCTGGAGCTGGGTACGCCTGCCGTTCGTGCAGCTGGCGCCCCGGGTGCTGCTGTCGGTCTTTGTGCTGGCCCTGATCATGACCATGGTCAACATGCCGTTCGACCAGATTATTATTCCGGATAAGCTGATCGATGAGCCCTGGCCCGTTATCGGCTATATACTGAGCTGGGGTAAGGCCATGCTGGCGTGGGTACTGAGCTATACGGTTTATCATTACGTAGAGCAAACCCGAAACGCCGAAATTGAGAAAATTCTGCTGAAAACAAGCATCCGCGAGACGGAGGCCAAAGTGCTGCGCTCTCAGCTGAATCCTCATTTTGTTTTCAACGCACTCAACAGCATTCGGGCGCTGGTTTACGAAAATCCGGACAAGGCCCAGCAGGGGATCACCCAGCTTTCCAACCTGCTCCGCAACTCATTACTGGCCGACCGCCGAAAAACGGTAGAACTCCGTGAGGAGATGAAAACCGTAGAAGACTACCTGGCGCTCGAAAAAGTACGCTACGAAGACCGGCTGCGCTCCCGCATCGAACTGGATGGCCGAACGCTGTTCTGGCAGGTGCCGCCCATGATGTTGCAGACGCTGGTCGAAAATGCCATCAAACACGGAGTGTCTCAGGCAGTAGGGGGCGGCTTCGTGTCGGTTAGCTCTACCATTAAGGCGGATAAACTTCATATCACGATCCGTAATACCGGCGTGCTGGGCGACCGAACGGCGTCGGGCGGGTTCGGTCTGGCCAATACCGCACAACGACTCGAACTCCTCTACGGGCCCGAAGCTTCGTTTGAGATTGATCAGGAAGACGATGATCCCAGCGAGGGCCCGGTCGTTTGTGCGCATATCAGCATTCCCGCTCAGTCGGAGGGGTTATTCCGGCGAGCCGCTACCGCCAAAATGATGAGCGGAGAGTGAGACGGGCTGCCCGTACGCCTAATTATCATGTGACGTTATATATCTATTCCCCATGAAGACCCTCATTATCGATGACGAGCGCCTGGCTCGTAACGAACTTCGTCGACTGCTTGACAACTTTCCCAAAATTCAGGTCATTGGCGAGGCCGCTGATGCCAATGAAGCGTTACCGATGATCGAAGAACTCGAGCCAGATCTGCTGTTTCTCGATATTCAGATGCCCGGTAAAAACGGATTTGAACTACTTCAGTCGATTGAAGGAAAAACGCCGGAGGTTATTTTTACCACTGCCTACGACGAGTATGCTATCAAAGCGTTTGAGTTCAATGCGCTCGACTACCTGCTTAAACCCGTTGAGCTGGCCCGCTTGTCCGATGCCATCAACCGCATAGAAGAAGAGCAGCACACCACCGACTCAACCGGCACAAACCCGACAAACGGTTCACTCTCCAAGGTACTGGGCGAAAATGATCAGGTGTTCGTGAAGGATGGCGAAAAGTGCTGGTTCGTAAAGCTGGGAAAGGTACGCCTGTTCGAGTCGATGGGTAACTATGTCCGACTGTACTTTGACGATCAGAAACCCCTGGTTCTGAAGTCGCTCAATGCGCTCGAAGATCGGCTAAACCCGAGCACTTTCTTCCGGGCCAACCGGAAACACATCATCAACCTGCAGTGGATCGAAAAGATTGAACCGTGGTTCAGCGGTGGGCTGCTGGTGACCCTGCGCGGGGGCGATAAAATTGAAATCAGCCGGCGTCAGGCTATTCGGTTCAAAGATTTGCTAAGTTTGTAGAGGGAGAGCCGATTCGTTCAATAGATGTACAGTGCTGTTGGCAAACCGCTCGTCAACAACCGGCAAACGCTCCCTGTTTAGTTCATGAAGTACCTGATTACAGCGTTATTCCTTGGATTGCTTTGCCTGTCGCAGGCGTGTCGTACTAAACCGTCTGGTCCTCCCAAACTGAAGCAGCAGCTTTATACGTTTTCGGGAGAAAGCCGCTGCGATACAACCAGTAACCGGGGGGTCAACGTGTCGGTATCCTACGTACTTCTCTCCGATGACGAACCCGGCGCCAGTACCATCAACGGTCAGCTGAGCGATATGGCTGTAAGCAGTGTGACGGACTGGCTCGATAGTGCAACGGTTGCCGCTAATCCGGGTTCTCGCTCTGATCTGAACAAAGCGGCTGCCCTGTTTGCGGCCGATTACCAGAATATGCTTACCGAAATGGGTAGCCTGGGCGGGTGCTGGGAGCTGAAAACGACGGCCGATACGGTTTTCTCGAATGAAAATGTGCTGACGGTCAAAATGGAAACCTACGCCTATACAGGGGGGGCTCATCCGAATTCGAACCAGTCATTTTTCACCTTTAACCGGGAAACAGGGCAGCCACTGAATCTGAGTGACATGGTATCCGATACGGTTGCTCTACTCGGCGTAGTCGAAAAAGCATTTCGGAAACAGCAGCAGCTACTACCTCAGTATAATCTGGAAGAACGGGGGTACTTTCTGCATGACGGTCGGTTTTTCCTGCCCGCTAACGTGGGCCTGAGTCCGAAGGGCATGATCTTCTATTACAACCCCTACGAAATTGCCGCGTACGCCGTGGGCCCGATCGAAGTAACGGTTCCCTACGAACAGCTGAACGGTATTCTGCGCGAAGGCTGGCTGTAACGATACACACGAAAACAGGAGCGCCCCGGTCGACCTATCGACCGGGGCGCTCCTGTATAAAAGAGGCCTGTTAACGATTCATCGAGATCAGGAATTCTTCGTTGTTCCGGGTGCCCTTCATCCGATCGAGGAGGAAGTCCATGCTTTCCATTGGGTTCATATCTGACATGTGCTTACGCAGAATCCAGACCCGTTGCAGGGTTTCCTTATCGAGCAGCAGATCTTCCCGGCGGGTTCCCGAGGCCATCACGTCAACAGCGGGGTAGATGCGTTTGTTAGCCAGTTTGCGGTCCAGCTGAAGCTCCATGTTACCCGTACCTTTAAATTCTTCGAAGATCACCTCGTCCATTTTCGAACCTGTATCGATCAGGGCCGTAGCGATGATCGTCAGCGATCCGCCATTCTCCACGTTCCGGGCTGCGCCGAAGAAACGCTTGGGCCGGTGCAGCGCGTTGGCATCTACACCACCTGACAGGATTTTACCCGACGACGGAACCACGGTGTTGTAAGCCCGCGCCAGACGCGTGATCGAATCGAGCAGGATAACCACATCGTGGCCACATTCAACCATCCGCTTCGCCTTTTCTAGTACCATACTCGACACTTTTACGTGGCGGTCGGCCTGCTCATCAAAGGTCGATGAAATAACTTCGGCATTGACGCTGCGGGCCATGTCGGTTACCTCCTCGGGCCGTTCGTCGATGAGCAGCACGATCAGGTAGACCTCCGGGTGATTCCGGGTAATGGCATTGGCAATCTCTTTCAGCAATACCGTCTTACCTGTTTTCGGCTGCGCGACGATCATACCACGCTGCCCTTTTCCGATAGGAGCAAACAGATCGAGCACCCGCGACGAATAATTCTCGGGCCGGTTGCTGAGGTGAAGCTGCTCCTCGGGGAAAAGCGGAGTCAGGTACTCGAACGGAATACGATCACGAATCTCCTCGGTGGTTTTCCCGTTGACGGTCGTTACCCGCAGCAGGGCAAAGTATTTTTCCCCCTCTTTGGGTGGGCGAATGGCTCCGCGCACCGTGTCGCCGGTTTTCAGGCCGAACAGCTTGATCTGCGAGGGCGATACATAAATATCATCCGGGCTGGCGAGGTAATTGTAGTCAGCCGACCGCAGGAACCCATAGCCACCATCGGACATAATTTCCAGTACCCCTTCGTTATCGATGATACCGTCAAACTCCCGGATGTGCTGGTTGTACTGCCGACGAATGCGATTCTGATACTCCTGCGCTTCGCGGGACGGCTGCGGAACCTGGGGCATCTGCGCCGAAGCAGGCTGATCTGCCTGTTGAACATCCGTAGGCTGGTCGTTGGACTCTTCCGTAACGGGGGCCGCCGGTGCCGACTGCATATTCCCGCTGTTGTCTTCAGAAACAACGGTAGGTGTGATAAACTCGTCTTCCGGTTGAGCGTTGTAGTTTATCGCTGTATCGTCGGCAACAGGTCTTGGTATCCGCGAACGGTGACCGGGGCCTCCTTCGCGCATATTGTCACGACGGCCGCCATCGCGCGGACGGACAGAGCGGTCGGCAGATAAATCGTCACCAGCGGGCCGGTCGCTCCGGTTTTCGAACCGCTGCCGACCGTTAGGATCACGCGGACCGGCGGGTTGTCCGTCGGGGCGTTGCATACGCTGCCGATTCTGGTCGCGCTGTCCACCATCCCGGGCTGCTCCGTCGCGCTGACCGCCATCCCGATTGTTTTCGGGGCGAGTCCGGGTAGGGTCGCCGTTCGCGTTACCAACCCGCTCCCGGGTACGGAGTGGTCGCTCCGACGATCGGGCTTCCGTTGGCGTGCTGGTTGCTGCACTGGTTTCAGCGGCCGTTTGTGGTGGTGCTGCATCGATGGCTGGCTGGGCGCTTTCCAACAATTCCGGCTGGGGTTGCTGTGCTGGCTGGGCATCGGCCGGGAACGTTCCCGGCTCGGCTTCGGCTACAGGGGCTTCGGCGGTTGAGATAGTGGTCTCGCCAGTTTCAGACGTTGGGGGAGGAGTAGGGGCTGCATCGGCATCGCGACGAGTCCGCTGGCGACTTCGGGCTGGTTCTGGCTTAGCTACTGGTTCAGCCGGCTCGGCTGGTGGAGTAGCTTCGGCCGCTGGTGCTGCCTTGGGGCGACGACCACGGCGTGGCGCTTCAATGGCGGCCTCCTCACTTTCCGAAACAGGCGTTTTCGACTGTTCGTCGATGATTCTATAAATTAGTTTTTCTTTGGTGTATCTCGCGATGTCGCGAATACCGAATTGCTCGGCAATGGGTTGAAGCTCAGAAAGAAGCTTCATACTCAATTCTTCTTTGTTGTACATACAGTTCAGGTTAACAGGGAACCTTGGCAGGACCGACCGGACGGTCAGAATAGAAAATGGGGGTTGCTGATACGGAGAAGTAAATGCCCGAAGGGCAGGTGCGCGGGTCGGACGAGTGCCGTAACGAGCTGATTCTTAAAGAACCGGACAAGGTAACCGCAATAAGTTGAGTTAACTGGGCAATGGGGTTAATCTAAAAAAGTGAACGGGAAGTACTCTTACTTTATCCAAACACAAAGGTCCGGTGAGGCCAGACGCGGTGGTTATAGAGACGTTTGGAAAACGGATGGTCTGCCGTAGTACGAGCTGTGCCTCCGAAAAGAGCTACCTGCCGACCAGATTGATGTGGGCAAAGGTAACAAACCGTTCCGATTTTGTCAAGATAACGTCAGCGATCTGAAAATGTTTCCCGATCGGGCTTATTAACTGGTATTTTCCTTAAAAATGCTTAAATCTCCATCCTGCTGTAACGATTGCCTGCATCTCCGTCGTTACCTTTCCCGAACACCTTCCTCAAGACGCTGTTTCGACTGACTAATTTACATGAATCTGGTAATAGACTGGGGCAATTCAACCCTGAAGGCTGGTTGGTTTGAAAGCGCCGGGTTGATGGATGCGGGCCGTTACCACTCGGTCGATGACTTACTGGCCGACGTAGCCCAGCGCCCTTTCGATCACGGCATCGTATCGTCAACGAGCCGGCCTGCCAGCGACATTCGGGAGGGTTTGGGAGCCTTGAGTGACAAGCTGTTAGTGCTGGATGGGTACACACCCGTTCCTATTCGGAAACAGTACGATACACCCTATACGCTGGGAGCCGACCGAATAGCGGCTGCCGTAGGGGCGGTTACGCTTTTTCCGGATCAGCACTGCCTGGTTCTAGACCTGGGTACCTGCCTTACGGCCGATCTGGTCAGTAAAGAGGGTATTTTTGAGGGAGGGCTGATCTCGCCCGGGCTGCGCATGCGGTTTCGGGCTATGCACGAACAAACGGCGCGTTTGCCGTTGCTGGATCTGGAGCAGGGGCTCGTGCTGGATGATCAGCAATGGCCGGCGCTCACGGCAACTAATACGCGGCAGGCTATGATGAGTGGCGTACTGAACGGACTGTCTCTGGAAATGAACGGAATCATCGATTACTACCGGCGCGAACGTCCCGGTTTAGTGGTGGTGTTGTGCGGGGGAGACGGTCCAACCTTTGAAAGTCGTTTGAAACCCCCGATATTTGCAGTATCCGAACTGGTGCTGATTGGATTGAATCGTATTTTACAGTATAATGTTGAAAATTTATAAGCGGATACGCCAGACGTTAACGCATAGTTTGCTGGCCATTGCCGCGACCGCACCAGTGGTTCTGGCGCAGGGATTAGGAAATTCGCCATACTCCGCGCTGGGTCTTGGCGAACAATATACCTCTGGCAACGTCACGAACATGGGTATGGGGGGTATTGGCATCAGTAATGCCAGCCCGTTCTACCTGAATCTACAAAATCCGGCCCTGTTGGCCCGGCGTACACGGTTCACTGTTTTCGAAGTTGGGTTGATGGGCCAATCGAAGTCGCTCACCCAGAATCTGAACGGCAGTACGCAGAGCCAGCGCGATTTCGGTGGCAACCTGGGCTATCTGGCCCTGGCTTTTCCGGCCAACTCACGCTGGAATATGTCGCTGAGCCTGCGCCCGTATACCTACGTCGACTACAGCACCCGGCAGTACCGGCCCATTGGCAGTACGATCTACGAAGCCGAATACAACTATACTGGTCGGGGTGGTCTTAACAAAGCTGCTTTTGCCAGTGGGTTTCGCATCGGTAAAAACATTTATGCCGGTGCCGAAGCGGCCTTTGTATTTGGCAACATCACCAACACTTCGGATTCGCGCGTTCTCATCAACGAAACCAATGTGGGCGTACAGGATACCCGGGTCGCCCGCCTGAACCGGGCCAATTACAGCGATATCGTGTGGAAACTGGGAGCGGCCTGGCGCCCAAAACTCAGCACAAACTGGACCCTGAACCTGGGAGCTACGTACGATCCGCAGACGCGCATCAACGCTACCGAGACCGATATTTACCAGCAAACGACACTGACCGGGCTGGCCATCTCATCGCCCGATACCCTTCGGTACGGAGCCAATGGGCGGGCTACGCTGCCCCAGCAGTTGCATGTCGGGCTAAGTCTGGAGCGCAACAATACATTCCTGGTCGGTATCGACGTCGGATTTCAGAAATGGACCCAGTTCCGAACGGTCAGCGATCAGCCCGGAAACCTAACCGACGGCTTGACCGTAGCCACCGGGCTGGAGTACACCCCTAAAGCAAACTCTACTCGCTATCGGGATCTCATAACTTACCGGGCCGGTTTCCAGTATAATCAGATGCCTTACCGCGTGGCAGGTGAACAAATCAAAGACATCAATGGTAGTGTTGGCATCTCTTTACCCCTCGGCGCCTATTTGGTCAATCACATCACCGTTTCGGTTGTGGGTGGCCAGCGCGGGGTGCTGACGGGCAGTCAGATTCGTGAACAGTACGTCCGTATGGCGTTAGGCTTCTCGCTGAACGACTGGTGGTTCCGGAAGCAGGTAGTCGATTGATACAGCATGAATAGCGTGACAGGTAAAATGGATACCAGAAATGCAGACAAATGGTCTGGATGGACCAGACTGGCTTTCCGGTATCCATTTTACGTTTGCCTGCTGGGAGCCGTATTGCTGCTGGGCTGCGAAGACCCGAAGCCGACCAGGAAGGTATCCCCGTACAAAGGGCCAATCGAAGAGATTAACGACGTCAAACTACTGTATAGCGAAGCGGCCCTGTTGAAAGTCAAGCTGACCACGGCCAAACAGTATCGGTATGCCAACGATAACCGGACTTATCCTAAAGAGGTTAACATCGTTTTCTACGGCCCGGCTGGTGAAGAGGTGACTACCCTACGGTCTGATTCGGGACGGTACAGCAAAGAAAAGAACCTCTATACCGTTATGGGTCATGTTGTTGTAATCAACAAGCAGAAACAGGAAAAGCTGCTGACGCCCGAGCTGAACTGGAATCCGGCAACCAAAAAGGTGTACACCGAAAAGCGGGTGACAGTCATCAGCCAGCTTACCGGCGAAAACCTGTACGGGCTCGGGCTGGATGCCAATCAGGATTTTACGAACTACAGGATCCGTAAGCCAACCGGGGTCTTCAACGTAGAAACGAATCCTGCCTATTAGGGAGCGGACGCAGGAGCCGGGTTCTGCTGCGCGTTGGTTTCGCAGGCTTTTAGTATAGGCGTAACGGCCGTGACACTGGTTAGCCCGGTTTCTTTTCCCCACTCATTATAAATATAGGTGGTAATCTCGGCCACTTCCAGATCGCTGAGCTGTAGCTGAGCCGGCATCGGTCGGTTATACCGCTTTCCGTTCACAACGATTGGGCCATTCAGTCCATACTTGATGAGGCAGATAACTTTGTCCTTGTTGGCGAGATAATCGGACCCAGCAAGGGGCGGGTAGAGCGCTGCAACCCCTTTCCCGTCAGCCTGATGGCAGTTGGCGCAGTTGCTTTTGTACAGCAAGATCCCTTCGGTAATGTATTTCTGCCGCTTTATCTCTTCATCACTCTGGCACGATGCCAGGGTAAGCAGACCCGCCAGCGTAGCATATAAACCCAGCCGTATTGTCATGATTTGTATTCAGCCAATAGCCGGTTTATGTCATTCATCAGTTTATCAACGCCTTCCTGCGTGGTGCCGTCGTAAATACCGCGTATATGCCGTTGCTTATCGACAAGGATAAAAGCTCCGCTGTGTACAACACCACCCGGGGCCGATGAATCCTGTTGGGCGGTGACCATGTAGCTGTTCTGCCCGATGTCATAAATTGTTTCCCGATCGCCGGTTACGAAGAGCCATTGCCGGCCGCTTATGCCCAGGTTGTCGGCAAATTCGCGCAGTACGGCTACGGAATCGTGCGCCGGGTCAATTGTATGAGAAAGCAGCATAACATCCGGGTTGCCTTTAAACGTCTCATAAACCCGCTTCAGCTGTACTTTCATCTTGGGACAGATGGTAGGGCAGCTGGTAAAGAAAAAATCGGCCACGTAGATTTTGTTGGCAACGGCTTTCGCCGTGACCGTATCGCCATACTGGCTGACGAAGGCAAAATCGGGAATAGTCTGGTATACTGAATCGGTTACCGATTTCCCATCTACTACTTTGGTAACGGCTTCCCGCCTACTCAGGATGGGTAGTTTTTCATCCGACTGACTGCACGACAGCACCAGGCCGGCTGCGAGCAGCACCACAGCCATTCTGTTAATTCTTACCCAGAAACGAGCGGGCTTGCTCGATACTCGAATTGACTCTTGTTTTGACTTCATTGATCTGATCTTTTTGCTCCGCCAGGTAACGCAAAGCTTCTTCTGAGGAAAGTGTAGTGAGGGTGTCGCCGTTGTAATGGTTCATCCAGCTCATCATCGAGCTATCGGCATCTGAGAGGTTTTTACGCAGCCGCATGAGTTGTTCCCGGTCTTCGTCGGCCCGTAGCGTGGCCGCTGGTGAACCGGCCTCTCCCAGGCTGTCGATAGCCGTCAGGCGCTGGTTCAACTGTTTCTTCAGCCCCAGGATATCGCTCGTTTTGGGCATCACCTCGTCGTGAATCGCAAAAACTTCATTTTCGGCCTCCCGTACGGCATCGTCATTCGACTGGCAGCTTCCGAGAAAAAGGGTGGCAGTGAGCAGGCCGGTCAATAACACAACACGATTGTGCATAAATTAATTAAGCTAGGTATAATTAAGCTAGGTAGTAGAACTCAGGTAGATTGGCAGGAATTACTATAGACCGACATGACGTATACCGCCCTGTTATCTGACCGTAGCGGTGGCCCGTTGCTTCAACAGTTCGCGGGCGTTTTTGATTGCGCTGGCCGACGGGTTCTTGCCTCCTATCATCTGCGCAATTTCGCTCACTCGCTCATCAAATGACAATCTCCTGATTCGGCTGACGGTCTTGGCGGCTGTATTGTCTTTGTAAACAAAGTAGTGGGCTGTGCCTTGTCCGGCAATCTGGTGCAGGTGGGTAATGGCGATAATCTGGTGGCTGTGGGCCATGTCGCGCATCATATTACCCATCTTGATTGCAATTTCACCCGAGACACCCGTATCGATCTCGTCGAAAATAATGGTTGGCAACGAGCGCTTATTGGCCAGTATGTATTTGATGGCCATCATCAGCCGCGAGAATTCACCACCAGAAGCTACGTTTTTAAGCTGCTGGGGTTTTATACCCTTGTTGGCGCTGAACAGGAAAGTAATCACATCGATCCCCGTTGCGCTGGGCTTGCCAGTCTCGGCCTGGATTTTCAGGGATGCGTTAGGCATGCCCAGATCATGCAGCAAACCATCAATTTCTGCTTCAATCAACTCGAGTACGGCCAGGCGTGCCGCCGACAGGGCGTTAGCGCTCTCCAGCAACTGGGCGCGGGCAGCTTCGGTCTGGGTTTTGGCTTCGGCCAGCTCATCGTCCAGATTCAGCACCTTGCTTACTTTCTGCCCCAGCTCATCACGCAGCCTGATCAAAGCGGTTACGTCGGTAGCCTGGTGCTTGGTTTGCAACTGATACAGTAGGTTCAGCCGCTCCCGAATGGTTTCGGCCCGGGCATCGTCAATTTCGACATTGTCCTGTTCGGTGCTGATTTCATCCGCCAGATCCCGCAGTTCAATCAGGCTACTCTGCGCCCGCTGCTGCAACTGTTCGTACTGATCGGAAAGCTTACTGATGTAGGAGAGATTGCTGACGGTACTCTTGAGAAAATCGATGACCGACTGTTCCGCGTTGTCCAGGTATTCGTAGGCTAGCTGAAGTCTTTCTTTGATCTCTTCGGCATTCTCCAGGATGTTGAGTTCCTGCTCGAGGGCTTCCTGCTCGTCAGGGGTCAGTTGGGCTTTGACCAGTTCTTCGTACAGGAAATTGTTGTAGTCGAACTCTTTCCGCATGGCTGCAGCTTCTGCCTGTAGCTGATCGTAGATGCTCTTTTTGGCGCGGTAGGCCTGGTAGTCAGTGCGGTACTGCCGGAGTAACGTATCGTTCTGGGCGTAGGTGTCGACAATTTCCAGCTGGTAGTCGTTAGAGCCGAGCAGTATGGAATCATGCTGGGAGTGAATATCCATGATCTGGCTCGTAACCCGACGCAGCGTTTCGAGGTTAACGGGGGTATCGTTAACAAAAGCCCTCGATTTGCCACTGACGCCGATTTCCCGACGCACAATACAGCTGTCCGAGAAGTCGAGTTCTTCTTCCTCGAAAATTCGTTCGATAGCATAACCGGCCACGCCGAACGTGCCTTCAATGACACATTTCAGCTCCGGGTTGTAGAGCACTCTGGTATCGGCCCGATTACCCAGCAGCAAGCCAATGGCGCCCAGCATGATAGACTTACCAGCGCCCGTTTCGCCTGTGATGATATTCAGCTCGCGGTCAGGGGCGAGTTCGAGCTCATCGATCAGGGCGTAATTTTTTATCAATAAGTGCGATAGCATAGGTGAGGTTCCTCAAATAGCTAACAATACCAGCCAGCACTCAGTTCTGAGGAAGCCGTACGTCTTGTGCCGATTCCGATGAAAAAATGTAAAGATAATACCCGTTCACTGGCTACTGTAACTCAGCCTGTCAGGTAGCCCGGCGGCTCCCATTACTGGCCGCTGGCAACCAGTTTACGATACACTTCGGTTTTACTGGGGTCGAGATAGGAAAGCAGCTCGAAGCTTCGCTGGCGCTCGGCGGGAGTACCTTCGTACAGAATGTTGAACAACTCCTGCGATTTGGCATCGAAGAACGAATTAATCAGCACCGAATTGGGAAGTTGCAGACCGATGGTCCGAATGGTACCGAGCAGGTCGAGCGTTTGCTTCCGGGCCTGTACGGGATTGGCGGCAAAGGTGTCCAGTCCCAGGCGGTGGTACGTATACAGCCCATCCCGGAACGGCAGCAGCTGCTGGTTCTGCAAGTTCTCGATGAGCCAGTAGCGGTTACGACGGTCACCTCCGGTTTGCCAGGCCGCGTTTGGTGAGCCCTGCTGAGCCAGGTTCGTGATGGCGTACGCGCGCTGAATGAACAGATTACCGCCCTGCCGACTAAATGTGTCATAATCAACGGCCAGTATGACGTTGGCGTAAAAGGCCAGCAGTGAGGTCAGGTCATCGGAAAACTGGTTCTCGCGAAAGAAGACGGGGGTGGTGGGCAGGTAAACGAAATTGAAAGCCCGATCCACGTAGTTGAAAATTGTGGTTTCGTAGCTGGTACCGTATACGGGTCGGGTAACGGTAATCTGGGCGGTAGCTTCGAAAACCCCCTGAGCCAGTGATTTCACCAGGTTTATATTCATGGAACAGTTGATCCGCTCGTTGGGGGCGAACTGGTCGTTTGTCCATCGGCGCGCATTCATGAACTCCGAAATGATTCCCTGTAACTGATTGACGTACGAAAAGTCCGTCTTCTGGGCTGCGAAAAGCTGGTCGGAGTTAATCGTCACCGTACAGTTCAGCTCCTGGGCCCGGGCCGAATTGACCAGAACACCTACTAACAGCAAGGTTTTTAGCAATTTCATATAAAGCTTTTTTCTGACGACCAGAGTCTGATGCGCAATCGGGCTGAAACGGGAAACCTGTCAGACGGTGAGGGCCGGCTGCGAACCGAGCTTCTCAAGCACAATCTGTAACAAATCCTGCGCCACGTCTTCTTTGGATTTCAAGGCAAATTCACGCACTTGTTCGTCCCTGTCAATAACGGTAATTTTATTGGTATCGTGTCCAAAACCAGCCCCCGAATCCCGCAGTGAATTTAGCACAATCCAGTCGAGGTTTTTGGCATGGAGTTTCTTGAGCGCGTTCTCCTGTTCATTATTCGTTTCCAGCGCGAACCCCATCATCAACTGACCTTCCCGTTTTTGCTGACCCAGAGAAGCGGCAATGTCAACGGTTTTAACGAGTTCAATGGCGAACTGAGCTTCCTTCTTTTTGATCTTCTGATCAGCGGGGTGGGCCGGCGTATAATCGGCCACGGCGGCATTGAGAATCGTGATATCAGCCTGGCTAAAAGCGGCCTGTGTGGCGCTGAACATATCCTGGGCCGACCGCACGTCGATGCGCCGAATGGCGGGGTGGGGCAGAGGCAGGCTGGTAGGGCCGCTGACCAGGGTAACCAGTGCCCCAGCCTGCGCAAAGGCCGCTGCAATCGCGTACCCCATTTTGCCGGTAGAATGGTTACTGATATACCGCACCGGGTCGATAGGCTCCTGCGTGGGGCCAGCCGTAATCAGCACCTGTTTCCCGGTCAGGCTAGCCGTGGTGCTTTTGGCCCAGAACGTTTCCAGGACCTGTACAATGGCTTCGGGTTCGGCCAGGCGCCCTTCGCCCACCAGGCCACTGGCCAGTTCACCGTATTCAGCTCGTATGATGTGATTGCCGAATGACTCGAGCCGATGCAGGTTCCCGACCGTAGCCGGATGCCGGTACATGTCGAGGTCCATAGCCGGAGCGAAGAAGACGGGGCATTTTGCCGACAGATACACTGCCGACAGCAGGTCGTTGCAAATCGCATAGGCACAGCGGGCCAGGGTGTGGGCCGAAGCGGGTGCAATCACTACGGCGTCGGCCCAGAGGCCAAGCTCCACGTGATTGTTCCACTGCCCGTCTTCTGTATGGGCGAAAGCCGACAGTACGGGACGCTTCGATAAAGTAGCCAGCGTCAGCGGTGTGATGAATGTTTTGGCCGACTCGGTCATGACGACCTGCACGTCGGCCCCGGCCTTGACTAGCAGGCGAACAAGAAGCGCCGATTTATAGGCCGAAATACTGCCCGAAACACCTAAAAGAACTCGTTTACCGGCTAATACCATAGACATGATTACGTTAGCTGAACCGCCAGAACCGGCGCGGTTCGGGGCATGCGTCCAAACCAAAAAAACCGCACGGCATCTGGACCGTGCGGTTACTTGTATAGACCAGACGAAGACTACTGCGCTTCTTCGTCGTTATAACGCCAGTATACTTTACCCTCCAGAAATTCGTCGGTAGCGATCGATGTTGGCTTGGGCATACGCTCGTAGAATTTCGAAATCTCGATCTGCTCACGGTTCTCGAATACCTCTTCCAGATTATCGACGGCCGAAACGAATTCTGACAATTTGTTGCTCAGCTCTTCTTTGTTCTTAGACGAGATCTGCCGGGCGCGCTTCGAGATAATCGACACCGACTCGTACAGGTTCCCCGTCTGGGCGGCAATCTTGTCGTTGTCGCGGGTGATGATAGATTGATTGGTTGCCATAATTTTCAGTGTTACTGTTTTCTGCCTTCGGTTTGATCATCAGGCCGTTTCAGCAAGGATCTGTAAACGGCTCGTGTGCCCGAAAGCAATTATTGATTAGCCGCCGTGACCTTAGCTGGCCGACTGGCATCGGGCTGCGCATTTTGTTTTTCTTTTTCGCGTTCCTGTTCCAGCTTCGTCAGGCGCTCCAACTCTTTTTGGCTGGTTTCATACATTTTTTCCGACTCTTTCAGGAAGCGGCTCTTGGGGTATTTGTCAACAAACTCCTGATAATAATTGATTGCTTCCTGATAACGTTCCTTCTGTTTGGTCTCCAGGCTGTTCTGAGCCAGGCTGAACTCCGCGTCAACTTTCAGAAAGGCGAGTTCTTCGTTGTATTGCGAATCCGGAAACTCTTTCTGGAAGTTGTTGATCGCAATGACCGACGACTTGTACGAAGCAATGTTGAAACCGCTGGTTTTGTAATACAGTTTGGCTTTCTCGTAGGCTTTACGTTCCAGCTTTTGCCGTAACTCCAGAATCATGCGGGTACAGTCGTCGCGGTATTTGCTGTCAGGATAAGCATTAATAAAATCCTGCAGAGCCGAGGTAGCTGTCAGCGTGTTCGACTGGTCGAGGTTGAACTGGGGCGTATCTTTGTACAGGGAGAAAGCGTACATATACATCGCTTCCTGGGCGTACTCCGAGCGGGCAAAGGTTTCGTAGAATTTCTTGAACAGCGTAGCGCTAAGCAGATACTGCTGCTGATGATATTGGGTATAGGCGTAGTAGAACTGAGCCATCTCCGACTCGGTGCTTCCCTTCAGAACCGGAATGAGTTCTTCAAACAATAGCCCCGCCCGGTACCAGTCTTCTTTCTTATAATATTCTACCGCTCCTTTGTACTTCTCATCATCGGTCCCGTTCTTCTGTAGTTTCGAGAATGGACTACACGAACCCAGCACAAACACAATCCACGTTCCCAGCAGAACCTTTACAAAATGACTTTGTTGCATACGAAGGCAAAGATACAAAAAAAACAGAGGCTACACCGTTTTAACGACGATGCAGCCTGGATAGTGCCGTGCCGGTCAAGTCTGTTATGACGATTGACCGTTAATTTGTGTTAAAGAAATCTGGCTTCTTTCGGCTTCAATGTAAGCACGTTACTTATTGATGGCGAACCAGCAGGCGTTTGGTGGCCACTTTTCTGCCGTCTACCGATAGTTGATACAGATAATAACCGGTGGGTAGGTTGCGGGTACCGATGCGTAGTTTACGTTCTCCCTGCTCCAGGTTGTATTCGCCAACCGGCGCCCCCAGCACGTTCACCATGACAAGGCGGGCATCGCCCGGCGCCGTAAACTGATAATCAATTTCGGCCGCATCATCAGCGGGGTTTGGATAAGCGTTGGAAACGGAAATTTTCTCGTTGGCAAACAACCGGTCTTCTGCCTTGATTTCAGATCCTGCCAGTGGCCGCGCATCCGCAGATGCAATCGATCCCGTTTCTGAGGCCGAAGAGCGACCATTCGCCGACTTGGTCATGGGTTTAGTCATCAGCAAGGTGCGGTAGTGCTCGTTGATCGGCGTATTTTTCTGGAGGTGTACGGACCGATCCAGGCCAACCGTTGCGGGGTTAGGCACGAGCGAGAAGCGCCGTGACAACACCGGTTTTGAGGCTATTCGTGATGTCGTCGGGGTTCGGCCCAGTTCAAGCCGGCTGCCTTTTCGGGCGTCCGAATCCCGCTGAGCGACCTGCGCTCTGAGCGGGACTGTAGCCAAAAGCAAGCCCGACAACACACTCATAAGTATAAATTGTTTCATCAAGTTCGAATTCAGGTATACTCCTATTCACCACAAACGTATTCACGGAAAAAGACAAAGTCAACGACGTACTGTCTAAAAAATTGTTAAAACCATTAATTTATACTCCTTTGAACGAGTTTCTTAGCTAAAGGTTTAGTTGGTGACTTTGTTTTTAGTGTTTTTCTAGCGGGTGGCTGCTCGGCAGGCGGAGTCTCCAGCCACAGGACCTGTGCCTTGGTCGGCTTTTCGGCATCGCGCCATCGGAAGCCATCGAGTTCTTTGGCATCGTCGGTAATTTCTTTCGGCGGAATCAGCTGAGCGTCGGGCTGGCCGTAAAATCGAATGCGCCCTACTTTGTTGTCGGCAAATTCAATGTTCATGCGGCTACACTCAACGTGGTTCAGCCCAATCATCCGGTTCTTTTCATCCACAGCGTAATAAATACTCTGCCCGTTGCCCTCAACAACGACTCGTTCCAGAGCGGTCTGTTCGCGTACGGGTGCCGTCGCTGACGCGGGTGCTGTGTTATTTGCCAATACGCGCTGCCCTACGGTTTTCGTTGCAGTGGGTGTACTGGTTCGGGAAGCAATAGCCGAGGCCAGCGCAGTCGTCGACTTACCGGCTGTTGTTACCGGCGGGGCATCGACAACAGGCTTGGTTGTAAAATAGGCCGTAATAGTGCGTCCTTTTACCTGGTTGAAATTCTGAAGTGTATCGAGCGAAACCACGAACGATTTCGTTTTCATAAACATGGTGCTGATGCGATTATCTTTTAGCAGGGCCCGCATGGAGTCGGCCTCCATCTGGTACTTGTTCTGGCTCCAGACGATGGGCTTTTTGTAGAAATAGATGGTAGAGTCGGCGGTGTTGTAGATCAGCGAATCACACTTGCTCTGCAGGTCTGACTTATACACGAACACATTTTTCTGCCCCATGAGCCGACGGGTGTTGGTGACTTTATCATCGAAGGAGAACAGCGTATCGGCCCGCAGATAGAGCGTATCTTTGGTTTCTTCGTTGGCCAGGCTTTTGGCTACTGGCTTGCCCGTTACCCGCGACACCCCGGCTTTGCCGTTATAGCGAACATGCTCGCCGGTAATTACCGCCTTCCGGTCTTTGGCTACCATGATGACATTCCCCTTGGCAATTCCCAGTTCAGACACGTTATCATAATAGAGCGAATCACCCGTGAGTCGGTATTTAGGCGTTTCGACCGTGGCCCGTCGCTGAAAGTTGGAGATGCCGGAGGTTGTATTGTACTGACCTTCCCTGGCTGTCAGAACACCATCCTTGTTCGTAATTCGGGTCGGTCCCTGAAACGTCGCGATCCGACTGAGCGAATTATAGAGCAGCGAGTCGGCCGTTAACGTACCTTTGGGGTTGACGAGCTTAACATTCTGTCGAAAGGTAAAAAGCTTGCTGCGGGTATCGTAATAGCCTTCGCGACTGGTCAGCACGTTCTCTTTATCAACAATCCGGCCGGGCGTGGGATAGTGAGCGATACCCGAAATCATATCGTAGTCGAGCTGACCCGTGGTGAGCGTCATCTTGCGGTCGCGCATGGTCACGCGGCCACGCAGATTCGCCTGTCGGGTATTGCCGTAGTAGAACATGGTATCACCCCGTACGCTGATAGTATCGCCCTGGATGAGCCGAACGTTACCGTACGCTTCGATAACGTTTGTAGTTACGTTCTGAATCGCCAGGTTGCAGTACATGAGAATGCCTTTCTGTCGAAAGCGAACATTGTTGTATATTTTTCGGACAACCTGGCCCGGAACGTTTACCCCAACCAGGCTGTCGGCACCGGGTAACAACTCAACCTTATCCGTTGCTCCGGTCGACATGGGAGGACGGCCCACCTGAGCCAGCGCATCCACTGAACTGAACAGGCTGACAACAATACCCAGAAGCAACAAACAATACGTACGCATACTTACCATAACGACAAAACTACGGCAACCAGCCGAAGCCGGATGTTTAGGGAGCGATTTTTAAACTATATTAACGAAAACAAGCTCATTGCCCCGCCCAATGCCGTATTGCTGGCCGTGAGTGGTGGACTCGACTCGATGGTGATGGCTCATCTGTTTCACCAGTCGGGTTTGCCGTTTGCCGTGGCCCATGTTAATTTTGGTTTACGGGGGGCTGAGTCAGACGCTGATGCTGCTTTTGTAGAAAACAGTGCGCAGGCATACGGGGTTCCGTTCCATCTGACACGGGTCGATACCGCTACCATTGCGGCCGGGCGCGGTATGTCTATCCAGATGGCCGCCCGCGATCTTCGCTATAGCTGGTTTACGGAACTCGTTCGCCAGCATGGGTATACAGCCGTGGCTACCGCTCACCATCAGAACGATGTCCTGGAAACGATCCTGCTGAATCTGACGAGGGGTACCGGCCTAGCGGGGCTGCGCGGGATTTTGCCCCGACAGGGAGAGGTGATCCGGCCGTTGCTGTTTGCCACTCGCGATGAACTCGCTGCCTATGCCCACGAAGCGTCTACACCCTACCGGGAGGATAGCTCCAATGCCGATGATAAATATGCTCGTAATCGTATTCGGCATCGGGTGGTACCGGTTCTGACGGAGCTGAACCCGGCCTTGCTGACCGAGACCTTACCGCGCAGCCTGGAAAAACTCCGCGCTGCCGAGCGTCTGCTGGAACACCAGCTGGCCCAAAGCTGGCAGGCCGTTGCTGAGCAGCAGGCTGACCGGATCTGGCTTCCCGCTCATAAACTGATTGACGTACGCGAGTCTGCTTTCCAGTTGGGCGAATGGCTCAGCTCCTATGGATTCAGGGCTGATCAGGTAAACGCCATGCTGGCCTGCCTCAGCCAGGCTACGGGTCAGGTATTCCAGTCGGCTAGCCACCGGGTCGTTCACGATCGGTTAGCGTCAGGACAAACGGGTTTGTCACTGGAGCCACTGAGCCGGCTGGACGAGTACGCGATTGCACTGCATGACTGGCCCGTAGCCCCGATAGAGGTTGCCGAACAGTTTGAACTGGTAGTCGAACTCGTCGAGCGGACGGACGGATTTTCAATACCTGCCGACCCATCGGTAGCCTGCCTGGATGCCGACCAGCTGCGGTTTCCGCTGACCGTACGTCCCTGGCATCTCGGAGACCGGATTCAGCCATTGGGGATGAAGGGAACAAAACTAATTAGCGATCTCCTGAACAGTAATAAGCTGCCCCGCCTGGAGCGGGAACGCATCGCGGTGCTGGTATCAGATTCCGAAATAGCCTGGGTGATTGGGCATCGGATCAGTCACCGATTCCGGATAACGGAACAGACCCGGCGGATCGCACAATTTAATTGGCGTCAGAAGTGACGATTGCCCCGAATGGTCGTTCTAAAAATTGTACTTTTAATGTTCGTTATGGGCTGGTTTCGCTAACAACCACTGCTCTTTATACCGTTTGGAAATTCTGGCATTTATTTTGATAGTATCAGTCAAAAGCCCATCTTAATTAACGAAAATATACTCATGAACCGATTTATACGGGTTTTGCTGTTTGCAGGACTGGCCTTTTGGAGCCTGAACAGTCAGGCGCAAAGCGCGCGGTTGCGGGCAGCAAACAAGCAGTTCGATAACTATAGTTACGTCAGCGCAGTACGGGCCTATGAGGAGTTTTTACGGGCCGATAAGAAGAAAGAGCCTGCTGAAACCCGCGAGGCCATGACCAAGCTGGGCTACAGCTACCGCAAGCTGCAGGATATGCGTAATGCCGAACGCGTATACGGCGATCTGGTAAAAGAATATACCGACCTCGATAGTGAAGTGTACCTGTACTACGCACAGGCTCTGGCGGCCAACGGAAAATACCGCGATTCGCAGAAGATGTACAGCCAGTACGGCGAAAAACAGGCGCAGGACCTGCGTGGCCGTCGATTTACGGTTTCTTACATGGATATGGGGCGATTCTACCAGGACTCGTCGTCGTATCGTTTGTATGACTTGCCAATCAACTCCAGACAGGCCGATTTCAGTCCGATGTATTACAAGAACGGACTTGTTTTCGTGTCGGCGCGTGACGAGTCAGGGGCGGTGAAACGGGTGTTCAACTGGAACCAGACGCCCTTCCTGGATCTGTATTTTCATCCTGATACCAACCAGCTGCGTGTACCGGGCTCGGTGGTAACCCGAACAACGGGGGCTGCCGTACTGGGTGGAGGTGGAGACGGTAAAGCACCAACCACCGAGGTGATAGAGGAGCCGCAGAAGCTGACTAAAGCCGAGATATTCAGCAAGACCCTGAACACCAAGTACCACGAGGGGCCGATGACGTTCACCAAAGATCAGAACTTTATCGTCTTTACCCGGAACAACACCAGCAAAGGAAAATCTGGAAAAAGCTCAGACGGGGTAAAGAAACTGAAATTGTATTCTTCTGTGAACAAGGGTGGTAAGTGGGTTGATATTAAGGAGTTACCCTTTAACAGTAGCGAGTATTCCGTGGGCCACCCGGCATTCTCGCCAGACAATACAAAACTGTATTTCGCATCCGACATGCCCGGTGGATTCGGGGGTACTGACATCTACGTCGTTGAATTCAATCCCAGTAGTGGCGAGTGGGGCACCCCCGTCAATATGGGTAAGGAGATCAATACCGAGGGGAACGAGATGTTTCCGTTTGCCGACGAAGGCGGAAACCTTTATTTCTCATCGGACGGCCATGAAGGATTAGGTGGACTTGACGTATTCTATGCTGAACTCCGCGATGGTGTGGCCTACAAAGGGGTTCAGAACGCCGGCGCACCGATCAACTCCGAAAAAGATGATTTTGGGTTCATTACAGACCGGACCCGGACCAGTGGCTATTTCAGCAGCAACCGTAAAAAAGGCGTTAGCGACGACGATATCTATGCGTTCCGCCGTACGTGTAAACAGCTAAACATCCTGGTCTTCGATGCTAAAACGGGATCCCCGCTCGAAAACGCGGATGTTCGTATCCTGCGCAATGGCGTCAACCAGGATCTGCGGATTACCAACATAGAAGGCCGTACGGATCTGTGCATCGATACGAACACCGAATACGAGTTTAAGGCCATCAAAGAAGGGTTCGCCATGAACAGTGCCCGGTATTCGACAATGACCCAGTCGCCCCGAGCCGTGATGGAAATCAAAATCTATCTCGAACGCTCTGAGAACACGATTGTGAAGGGGGTGGTCAAGACCGAGGTGAACCAGCAGCCGGCTCCCGGGGTGAAAGTAACGCTGCGTAACGACAAGGATAAGTCGGAGCAAACGGTCATTACCGGTCCTGACGGCGGATACGAGTTTAATACCAAGCCCAACGCTCCGTATACCATTACGGCCCAGAAAGAACGCTACGCTACCAAGAAAACGCAGTACACGACGAAAGCGAAACGCAACGCAAAAGTCATTACCGATTCGCTCGGTCTGTATGGGGTTGGCGACGTGTTCCAGCTGAAAAACATCTATTATGATCTCAATAAGTTCTTCATCCGTCCTGATGCGGCACGCGAGCTCGATCACGTACTGGCCATTCTGAAAGAGTATCCGCAGATGCAGATCGAGCTGCGGTCCCATACCGACGCCCGGGCTACCGATACCTACAACATTCGGTTGTCAGAGAACCGGGCGCGGGCGGCCATGGATTATCTGGTTGCGCGGGGTATAGCCGCCAGCCGGTTAATGGCCCGCGGCTATGGCGAAGCTGAAATTCTGAACGGCTGCGTCGATGGCGTGAACTGTACGGAAAGCGAGCACCAGCAAAACCGACGAACCGAGTTCAAAGTACTGGCCGTGCAATAACGCAGTAACCAGAGACAATCTATACACGGGGTCCGCAAGCCCATCAGCCGGTTCGTCTGATGGGCTTGCGGACCCCATCGCTATTGGCAGGCTCAGTAAACACTTCTTTCGCCTGAGCGGTTAGGTCTGGTAAACTCAACAGCATGCGATTCAGGGATAAAGTGTGTATTGTTACCGGGGCAACCTCGGGTATTGGCCGGGCCACGGCCGAACGGATGGGCGAAGAGGGTGGAAAAGTGCTGGTGATCGGGCGCGACGAAGCGGATGGTCAGCAAGTTGTCGATACGATTGCAGGCAAAGGGGGCGAAGCTCGATTCGTTGCGGCTGATGTATCCGATCCGGAGGCCGTTGAGTCGGCGGTTCAGCAGGCCGTTTCGGCCTGGGGGCGGGTAGACGTGCTGGTCAATAATGCCGCTATGATGACGTTTACGCCCATCGTAGATCTGTCGCTGGAAGACTGGGATAAGGTGATGAACACCAACCTGCGCTCGGTATTCCTGTTCTGCAAGTATTGCATTCCGCATATGCAGGGAGGGGCCATTGTTAACATCAGCTCGGTACATGCCCACGAGACCACACCCAACGTTATTCCTTACGCTACGAGCAAGGGAGGGATGGAGGCTTTCACCCAGGGTGTTTCCCAGGAGTACGACCGGACCAGGGTGCGGATAAACTGCATAGCGCCCGGAGCCATCGATACGCCCATGCTCTGGGACAACCCAAACGTGAAAAATGGCCAGGAGAAAGTAGACCGCGCCAACGTGGGTCAGCCTGAAGATATCGCATCGGCGGTATGCTATCTGGCCTCCGACGAAGCCCGGTTTATCCATGGCACTACGCTGGTTGTAGACGGAGGTACCCTTAAAAAACTTTAAGACCAGCGCACAATACGCGCGGTAACGGAAAGCTGGCCGACATGCCTCATGGTATGCTCGGCCGCGTGTACGTATAACCCGATGAGGGTAGACGGAAGCTGCGCCCGGCCAACGCCCCGTACTTCGGTCAGGGTGCTTTGATCGGTTCGCCTGAGTTGCAGCAGCGCTTCGTCAACCTGCTGGTTAAACCGACGGACCAGGTCGACAGTCGTCAGAAATGACCCGGTTGGCGTGCTCTCCATCGACAAATCATTCAACTGACTCGATGACAGCTGCTCCCCCCGTGCGTACGTAAACATGCGGTCGAGAACGCCCGAAAGGTGCTGTAGATGAAAGCCTACCGAAGCGACGTTTCCGGGCTGCTCGCGCAGGAGCGCATCCGGGAAGCCGTCCATAAGCGAGTTGACTTCTTCGCGAGCCTGCAGCAGGGCATGAGCAACGGGCTGCAACAGGGCTGGCATATCGGGTAGAGGCCCGCGGAGCCAGACTTCAAGTTGGTTGAGAGGAATCATGGTTTTCATAACGTAGAGGCCCGATGACCTGACTCAAATGACGGTGCCGCCATCGGCATAGAACAAACTACCCGTGCTATAAGAAGAAGCATCGGCGGCCAGAAATAAGGCTAAGGGGCTGATTTCATCGGTTGTCCCCATGCGGGCAATGGGTAACCGTTTGGTAAAGTGGTCCAGGATCTTTTCGTCCTGCCAGAGCGCCTGGCTGAATTTGGTCCTGATCAGACCCGGACAAATGGCGTTGACGCGTATCCCATCCGGGCCCCATTCTTTGGCCAGCACCTTGGTCAGCATGTTGAGGCTGGCTTTGCTGACGCTGTACATGCCCAGACCCGGATCGGGTGTGTGGCCGGCAATGCTGCTCATCATAATGATACTGCCCCCGCCCCGGGCTTTCATGCTCGGGTAACACAGTTTACTCAATTCGAAGGGGGCTTTGACGTTAGCCTGCATAATCTTGTCGAAGGCGGCTCCGTCGCAGTCGAGCGAGGGGCCGAAGACGGGGTTCGAGGCTGCGTTGTTTACCAGTATGTCTATGCCGCCGTAGGTAGATATGGTCTTTTCTACCAGTTGCCCCAGCTGACTCATATCGCCCACATGGGCCGCCACGCCGGTGGCTTCGCCCCCCTGGGCTCTGATGTCCTCGGCAAGGGCGTCACAGGCGTCCTGCTTCCGGCTGCTGACGATGACGTGAGCGCCAAATCTGGCGTATAAACGTGCTATGTCTTCGCCGATTCCTTTGCTGGCTCCGGTAATGATGGCTACTTTATCGGTCAGGTCGAAGATGGCTTTTTCAGTAAGATGAGGTTGGGTTTGCATGGGTACCTAAGGTGAAGGGTTGGGTGGGACGTGCCCTATTTTTCGAAGAAACAGACTGTGCCGCCGACCCAGTCTTTGTTTTTGTTGAAATTGACCCCGATCATCTCACCCCGGCTCAGGCGGGCCAGGTTCGTGAGCAGGGTAGGACGTGCGTCGCCCTTAGGCCAGATAAAGAGCATCCGTATTTCGCATTTCACCAGCCCATCGGGCGATTGGATAACGGGGTCGTAGGTTACCTTGTGTTGCAGAAGGTACCCGGCACGCTGGTCGGCCGGTATAGACGCCAGATCGTCGGGGGTTATGTTGATCTTGACGCCACTGCCTGCAAAGGAGAATAGCGGTTTCAATACATAATTCTCCAGGTCTGCCGGATACTCATTTAAGTCTGACAGGTAATGGCTGGCCGGAATAAATGGACTTTTGAGCAGAGGTAGGGTGTACTTGCTGATCCGGAAGAACCAGTTGGGGTGGCCGACCCACTCAACATGGACGTCGTCAGTGAGCTTGAAATCCGTTTGAAGGTCCGGGAAATTGCGCAGGTCGTCGAAAATCAGTCTGTTATAGATGCGACGGATCGGGACCATCCGGCCGTCACGCTCGTAGAGAAGCTGTCGCCCTTCCTTGCGGATTTTGGTCAGACATACGGCCTTCACCCCAATCGCTTTTTCGGTCAGCGCAAAATCGACGCGTGTCTTTTGTTTTTCCGGGAATATTTCGAGCAGAATCACCTCCTCCGGGTTGCAGTTGCCCACGATCAGCTGCCGGAGCGCCTGCGTGTATTCGTCGTTTGTGGCAACCGAAAACAGGTGCGAGAGTTCGTCTGGTACGGGGTAATAGGCGCGGAACTGACTGGCCAGATAGGGCTGAAAAGCATACAGAGACGGAAAGCCCTGCAGTTCGATCAGCTGGGGAGTTAGTTCACCCTGCTCGTCACGGCAAACCGCAAAGTCGACCGCCAGAAACTGGGTGTGTGCGCCCGGACCATCGAGGGGCTCATGGGGAACCCGCGCTTCGTTCGGAATGGCTCCTTCGGTCTGTTCGCGAAAGCTGGGCTGAGTAATGCCATCGACGATGTCGTCACAAGCCCTAAGAAGCTTGTTGGTCAGTACCCGGGGAACGAAAATGGGCGTTTCGGCCACACGGAAGTCCAGCTGACCAGGAAAATCCGATTCGATTTGAGCTAAGAAAGCCCGGTATTTTTCCGGGCTGAAGGCTTGGTTAAAGGCTATACGGGCGGAGTGAATCATCGGTATGTCAATTCATGACAAAGTAGAGTAGCCAAAACAAGCCAGCTGGCTGGCTTGTTTTGAGCCTTAGTTCAGCTAGTTGATAACCAGTTCCTGAGTGGCTGCCTGCGAACGAACGGCCTGACGGATGAAGCCCGGCAGAATAACCGACTCGGTCAGGGCAATCTTGTTGGGATCCTGCAGGTAGGTCATCATTTCGTCGTACTTCGCCTGGCCGAAATTGGCTACGATCTGCTTTCGCTTTTCGTCAGACAGGAAGTACCGGAGCATCCCCTCGTCGTCGGCTTCGGGGTGAAACTGAGTTCCTACAATTTCGGGCGAGAACCGGATGCCCATCAGCGCCCGGGGAAGTTTTACATGGGGTCTGATTTTTTCCAGGCAGAGAATACTGGCGCCCATATCTTCGATACGCTCCAGATCGGGTTTCAGAACCTGGTAGTCGCGCGAGTCAACGGCGTAGAACGGTTCGGGCAACCCGGCAAAAACGGGATCGCTGGTGCCTTCGTCGGTTTTATGGATCGGGAAAATTCCGAACGAGGTCGATTTACGGCGGCTCAGTTCGCCCAGATTCAGATGTCTGGTCACGAGCTGGAACGAATGACAGATCAGGAACACATGCTTTTTGCGTTCGTTCTGACGGTTCCAGTCGAAAAGCTGATCAATCAGTTGGAAGTAGGGCTGCTCCCAGGCTTCTTCAGACGGGAGTGGGCTACCCGGGCCGCCAGACGAGATGTACAGGTCGTAATCCAGACCCGGTATTTCGTTATTGCCCCGAACGTTAAAGATATCGAAGGCCAGTTCAGTATGATCGTTTCCCTGCACGGTACGGATCGCGTGCAAAATACAACGCATCCCCTCATTGGGATGGTTGTTATTCATGTCCAGAACGGCAATTTTCATCGGATAAACTGTAAAATGAAGACTAAATACTGGCGCCAGGCTATGGGCCAAAAAAAGGGGGTAAGCCGCTTCTCAGCCCGCTGGCCAGGAGCCTTGTACGTGTCAATATCAACTACCTGATTCCGTAAGAAGTTTCCGAGACAATGTAATCGACCACCTGTTTAAGATCGCCGGTTTCCTGGAAAACAGCCAGTTGACGGTCGGCTCCCGTACCCATCTCCAGGATTTTAAGCACGTATTCACATTCGGCCCGACTACCCAGTTCGTCGACCACGTCGTCAATAAAAGCGAGCAGTTCGTGGATCAGCTGATGAGTGGGTACTTCTTCCTGTTTGCCGAAATCAATCAGCTTTCCTTCAATGCCATACCGGGCTGCGCGCCATTTATTTTCGTTGATCAGAATGC
Source organism: Spirosoma sp. 209 (assembly GCF_002006735.1). Lineage (NCBI taxonomy): Bacteria > Pseudomonadati > Bacteroidota > Cytophagia > Cytophagales > Cytophagaceae > Spirosoma > Spirosoma sp. 209. Next base: position 147,882 of record NZ_MVEC01000011.1, read on the forward strand.
GCCGGTAGGGCCGGAAATTCAGATTCTGACCCATCAGCTTATGAATTTTGGCAACCAGCGCCTGCATGATAGCCGCCAGGCAGATGGTCTCATCGACCCGCATCGGCACGTCACAGATCCGGAACTCGATGGTGTCGAAAAAAGGATGAAGCCGGATGTCCCACCAGATCTTTTTACCATTGTCGATACAGCCGGTTTTGACCAGCAGGTTGATATACTCGTCGTACTCGGCCGCCGATGCGAAAAAGTCCGGAATGCCCGTGCGCGGAAACTTGTCGAATACTTTAGAGCGGTACGATTTGAAGCCGGTATTTCGCCCCCGCCAGAAAGGCGAACTGGTCGACAGGGCGTAGATATGAGGCAGAAAGTACCGCACGGCGTTCATGATCTGAATCCCCTCGTTCCGGCTTTGAATGCCTACGTGGACGTGGAGACCGAAAATCAGGTTGGAACGAGCCACGTCGCGCATTTCTTCGATAAGCCGGTCGTAGCGTTCATTAGGGGTAATGAGCTGACTTTGCCAGTCCGAAAACGGATGGGTGCCGGCCGCTGCTACCTTGAGGTTCTGCTTCTCGGCCAGTTCAATAATCTCCTGACGCAGATACGTTACTTCCTGCCGGGCCTCGTGGATGTTGTGACAGATGTTAGTGCCTACTTCTACCACGGCCTGGTGCATCTCTGCTTTTACGCGCTCCTGAAGTATGATTTTGCCACCCTCTACCAGCTTGGACATGTGTGACCGGAGCTCGCGGGTTTCTGGGTCTATCGTCTGAAATTCTTCTTCGATTCCAAGGGTAAATTCAGGCATTTGTGCGTTGGGTTTGAAAGGATCAGATTATCATGTAAGACTGGAAACGAAGAGGTAAGATAATAGTTTTTCAAAACCGAATCATACCGGCTGTGTTTTTATGATAAATAGAAATGGATTATGAAAACGGAGCGGGAAAAAAAACTGATCACCAAATACTGGCTCTACGGCGGAAGCGGGGCCATGCTACTGGGCACTGGTCTGGCGGTGCTGTTACATGGTTCAAAGATGAAAGAGGTAGGCGAAGATCCCTGGTTCTGGGTCAGTACCGGTGGTTTCGCCCTGATTATGTCGGGGCTGAGTTTTATTGGCGACGCCAACCGGTTCAGAACCATGGCTGATGTCCTGAAAGAGCTTGACCAGCGGGCCGCAGCTCAGCAATAGAGATCCGACGGGACCAGTTGCTCAAACACGGCTACATAAAAAGAGGACCGGTAGTCATGCCGGTCCTCTTTTTATGTAGCCGTGTCGACCGATCAGTGGTGTTCCAACAAGACGGTTTCTTCTACTTCTACCAGCCCGTTGTGGTTGATGGTTGTGAGCCGCACGGGCAGTGTTTCGTTTATCCGGAGCGGGTCGTACCGGGCCACTACCCGAACGTAGTTCTCGGTGAAGCCCTGCATGAATCCATCTTCCACATCTTCTTCGAACAGGACCGTTGCCTCGCGGCCCAGCTGTGACTCATAGAAGGCCCGGCGCATTTTTTCGGAGAGGATGTGAAGCATCCGGCTTCGATCAGCCCGAACGTGGCCGGGAACCACCGGTTTGATGCTCAACGCGGTGGTATTGGGGCGTTCAGAGTAGGTAAATACATGTAGATAGGAAACCGGCAGTTCGGTCAGGAACTGATAGGTTTCCAGAAACAGCTCTTCCGTTTCGCCGGGGTGCCCCACAATAACGTCGACGCCAATACAGGCATGGGGCATGAGCTCTTTGATTCGCGCCACGCGGTCGGCGTACAGGTCGCGTTTGTAACGCCGGCGCATCAGGCCGAGTACCCGATTGCTGCCCGACTGCAGCGGCACGTGAAAATGCGGCACAAATCGCTTCGACGAGGCAACAAACGCAATTATATCGTCGGTCAGCAGGTTTGGTTCGATACTCGAAATGCGGAACCGCTCGATGCCGTCTACGTCATCGAGTGCCCGGATCAGATCCAGGAAGGTTTCCTGCCGATCGGGTCCGCCAGACAGGCCGAAATCGCCAATGTTTACCCCCGTCAGAACGATTTCTTTGACCCCCCGTGCGGCAATGTCGCGGGCCGATGCCACGACATTGGCAATTGTATCGGACCGGCTCCTGCCCCGCGCCAGTGGAATGGTACAGTACGAACAGGGGTAATCGCAGCCATCCTGCACCTTCAGAAACGTACGGGTGCGGTCGTTGAGCGAATAGCTGGCGTGGTAATCGATGGCGTGTTCGATCGGGGAGTTGAAGATCCGGGCCGACTGCCCGTCCGGTACTTTCACGAACGTAGGCATCAGTTCATGCAACCGAAATTTCTCGGCTGCGCCCAGTACCGCATCGACGCCCGGAATGGCAGCAATTTCCTGTGGCTTCAACTGAGCGTAACAACCCAGGATAGCTATGTAGCCATCGGGGTTGATTTTCTGAGCCTCGCGAACAATCTTCCGGCACTTCTTGTCGGCATTATCCGTAACGGAGCAGGTATTTACAATAAAGATGTCGGGCTGCTGATTAAACTCAACCCGTTGGTACCCCTGTTGCTCCATCATCCGGGCCAGGGTCGACGTTTCCGAGAAGTTCAGCTTGCAGCCAAGCGTATAGAAAGCTACTTTTTTCACGATCAGTGGTATATCCTGCAAAAGTACAAAAAAACGCCCGGACGGGTTCCGCGTCAGCCGCTAATGAATGGCGTCGAATGGCAGGTTGTTGGATCGGATATTTTTACCTGTATAGGTTACCGTGATGCAGCAAACAGGGTTGAAAAATAGAGTTGTCTGCGCTGAAAAGTTGTAGGAACGGTAGAAAGAGGTTGTACTGATGGGCAAAGATTTTTAATGAAAAATATGGCTGTTTACTGCACTGAACGAATTAAAATTATAATATTTCCACAAAAACAGTTGAAAATATGGCTTTTGCCTCCGAGGGCTTTTATAATTTATGGTGAAGCGCGCTTATATTTGCTAAACGTATCGTAACAAAACCCAAACAATTCATTCCACCTGTACAATCATGGCAAAGTCGAAGTTAGAGTACATTTGGCTCGATGGCTATAAGCCCACCCAAAGTCTGCGTTCCAAAACAAAAATCGAAGGCGATTTCTCCGGCAAACTAGAAGATTGCCCGATGTGGTCGTTTGACGGTTCTTCGACCGAGCAGGCCGAAGGCGGTTCTTCAGACTGTCTGCTGAAACCGGTATTCATCTGCCCTGACCCACAACGTAAGAATGGTTATCTGGTGATGTGCGAAGTACTGAACGCCGACGGAACCCCCCACGTAACCAACGGTCGCGCTACGATCCAGGACGACGATAACGATTTCTGGTTCGGTTTCGAACAGGAGTATTTCCTGTGGGACATGGCCATCGATAAGCCACTGGGTTTCCCGGCCGAGGGTTTCCCCAAACGGCCACAGGGTCCTTATTACTGCTCGGTAGGTGCACAAAACGCCTATGGCCGTAATATTGTCGAAGAACATCTCGACGCCTGCCTGGAGGCTGGTCTGAACGTAGAAGGTATCAACGCCGAAGTAGCAACGGGTCAGTGGGAATTCCAGATTTTTGCCAAAGGTGCCAAAGACGCCGGGGATCAGATCTGGGTAGCCCGTTACCTCCTGGAGCGTATCGGCGAAAAATATAACGTATCGATCAACTGGCACTGCAAGCCGCTGGGCGATACCGACTGGAACGGATCGGGTATGCACGCCAACTTCTCCAACACGACGCTTCGTACGGCGGGCAGCAAGGAAGTATACGACAAAATCTGTAGCGGATTCGGTCGTACGCCCGAGATCATCAAAGCCTGCATCGATGTATACGGTGCCGATAACCACCTGCGCCTGACCGGCAAGCACGAAACCCAGTCGATCGATCAGTTCTCGTTCGGGGTGTCGGACCGGGGTGCTTCGATCCGTATTCCTATCGCTACGGTAGAGCGCGGCTGGAAAGGCTGGCTCGAAGATCGCCGGCCCAACTCGGCTGCTGATCCGTACAAAGTGGCAGCGGTAATCATCAAAACCGTTAAGGCGGCCGACGTTCTGGAAACGGCTTAATTGGCTTTTGTGTAGTTTAGATAAGCCCGGCTGCTTTGGTAGCCGGGCTTTTTTATGGGCCAGGTTGTAATCTGGGCTGAACGCATGTATGTTTGATAAACCATTTCATTCCCAAACCGCCCTGACTGTACTATGTCCAATTATCGGTTCAAAGCCCTTGAAATTGCTCAGAGCCGCCAGGCCGTGGCTGTTGCCGCCCCGACCGAGCGCGTAGGTGATTTTTTTGGTTCCAATACATTTAACAATGAGGTGATGCGGGCGCTGCTGTCGCCCGAAGCTTATCTGAAAGTTACCGAAGCCATCCAGACCAACGGCGCTATCGACCGGGCCATTGCCGACGAAGTGGCCGGTGCTATGAAATCGTGGGCAACGTCGAAAGGGGCTACGCACTACACCCACTGGTTTCAGCCCCTGACGGGCGAAACGGCCGAAAAGCACGATGCTTTTTTCGATATAACCGCCGATGGCAAGGCGATGGAGAAGTTTAAAGGCAGCGCGCTGGTGCAGCAGGAACCCGACGCGTCGTCGTTTCCGAGTGGTGGCCTGCGCAATACGTTCGAAGCGCGGGGCTATACCGGCTGGGACCCCAGCTCCCCGGCTTTTCTGATGGATAACGGCGCGGGTGGTAAAACGCTTTGTATTCCGTCAGTCTTCATCGCTTACACGGGTGAGGCCCTCGATTACAAAACCCCGCTGCTCAAAGCCTTGAATGCGCTCGATAAAGCGGCTACCGCCGTTTGCCAGTACTTTGACCGGAGCATTACCAAGGTGACACCAACGCTGGGGCCGGAACAGGAATACTTCGTTGTAGACCGCGCCCTTTTCTACGCCCGCCCGGATCTGGTGCTGGCCGGTCGTACCGTTTTTGGTCATCAGCCCGCCCGGGGGCAGCAGCTCGACGACCATTATTTCGGCTCGATACCGCCCCGGATCAACGCGTTCATGGTCGACTTCGAGTTTGAGTCCATGAAGCTGGGCATGCCCGTCCGGACGCGGCATAATGAAGTGGCACCGGGGCAGTTTGAGGTGGCCCCGACGTTTGAGGAAGTCAACCTGGCTGTCGACCATAACGCGCTGCTGATGGATCTGATGGAGAAAATTGCTGAGAAGCACAACCTGAAGGTCCTGTTCCATGAAAAGCCGTTTGCCGGCATCAACGGCTCGGGTAAGCACAACAACTGGTCGATGGGAACCAATACCGGCGTGAACCTGCTGTCACCCACTACCAAGCCGAAAGAAAACCTCCGCTTTCTGACGTTCCTGGTCAATGTGGTGAAAGCGGTTCATGACAATGCCGACCTGCTGCGGGCCAGCATTGCATCGGCGGGTAACGAGTATCGCCTGGGCGCTAACGAGGCTCCCCCGGCTATCGTCTCTATTTTTCTGGGCGAAACGCTGACCCGGGCGTTGGAAGATCTTGAGACAAAAAACGAAATCTCGCTCAACAAAGGCGACAACGTCTACTACAAACTGGGCCTGAACCGGATTCCGAGCCTGATGCGCGACAATACCGACCGTAACCGTACCTCGCCCTTTGCCTTTACCGGCAACAAATTCGAGTTTCGGGCGGTGGGCAGCTCGGCCAACTCAGCCTCGACCATGACGGTGCTGAACGCTATAGTAGCCGATCAGCTCAACCAGTTCAGAACCGAACTCGACGGTCGACTGGCGCGGGGTGAGAAGAAAGAGCTGGCCATCGTTGATATTCTGAAAGAGTATTACGCCAACGCCAAACGGATTCTGTTCGAAGGCAACGGCTATTCCGACGAGTGGGTAGCGGAGGCTGCCCGGCGGGGCCTGTCGAATATCAAATCATCGCCCGATGCGCTGGCCGTCTACGTTCAGCCCGAGTCACTGGCGCTGTTTGAGCGTACGGGGGTGCTGAGCCATGCGGAAGTCGAATCGAGGTACGAGATCGAACTGGAAAAATACATCAAAACGGTTCAGATCGAGTCGCGGGTAATGGGCGACCTGGCCATGAACCACGTTGTGTCGACGGTCCTGAAATACCAGAACAAGCTGGCCGAAACGGCCCGTCATCTGACGGAGCTGGGCATGACCGCCGAAGCCGAGCCCATCAAGGACATACTGCGCGAACTGTCGGCGCGGGTTATCGTGATCAAGAAGGGCGTAGAGGCAATGATCGAAAGCCGTAAGAAAGCCAACAACATAGCCGATACCGTTGAACGCGCCCGGCTATACGGCACCGAGGTGAAAGACTATTTCGACCTTATCAGGTATGAAGTCGATAAACTCGAACAGGTCGTCGATGACGAAGACTGGCCCCTGGTGAAGTACCGGGAGTTGCTGTTTGTTAAATAAATCAGGAAAGCCAACGCATGGGTACGGCGGCTCGCTGTACCAGCGTTTATACCATACCGTAAAGCCGGGTACTTATGAAAAAGAAACGGACGATTACCATCTACAGTGATCTGGGCGAACCCTATGAGCGAATGCTCGAACAGGGATTACAAGAGACGCCCGAAGAGCGCTATCGGCGTTTTTTTGTCATGCAATCACGGCTCTGGGCAATTAAGGGGCGTCCGTATAACGGTAAGAGGACTATCAGCGTGAGTAAACCAGCATGGATCTAGAAAATGAAGAGTTCAAGCTGTTCGTGGAGCAGGCTGAGCGAAATGAGCTTCGTTATCTGATCATTGGTGGATTTGCCATGTATCTCAACGGCTTATCCCGAAATACTGAAGATGTTGATGTGTGGATTGAGCCAACAGGTATCAACGGACAACGATTTGTAAGCACATTACTGGATATGGGTTATACAAAGGAAGAGCTTGAGCAGGTTGAAGCGCTCGATTTTACGCAGCCCCAGGTATTCGGATTAAACAATTACATTGATATATTGACCGTAGTGCATCGAAAATTTGATTTTGAGGATTGCTTTTTACGTTCGCGAACCGTTAGAAATCAATATGGATATACCGTTCGGTTTCTCCATTTGAATGATTTACGAGAGCAGAAAGTAGTTGCCCAACGTCCGCAGGATCTACGGGATATTATTATGATCGATGACTTTCTGGAAAGGCTCAAACGCCGAACTGACTAGCTGGATTAGCTAGTCAGTTTTCTGGCGAACGGTCCCTGGCTGGGTGCTTTCCAGGCTGTCTACCTCGCTGAAGGCGTGGTGCATCTGGGTCCGGTCAAAAGCCCGTTCGTGGTTGGCCAGCCAGATCGTGGCTACCCCGTTGCCGATGAAGTTAGTGATACTGCGGGCTTCTGACATGAACCGGTCTACGCCCAGCAGCAGGGCCAGCCCTTCTACCGGTATAACCTGAATAGCGGTCAGGGTACTGGCCAGCACAACAAAGCCACTGCCGGTCACGCCGGCCGCCCCTTTCGAGGTCACCATCAGGATGCCGATAATGGTCAGCATCTGGTTCAGGGTCAGTTCAATGCCGAATACCTGCGCCAGAAAAATCGTTGCCATAGACAGGTAAATGGTCGTGCCATCGAGGTTGAACGAATAGCCGGCCGGCACGACCAGCCCCACTACGGACTTGGCACAGCCCATTCGCTCTAGCTTCTCCATCAGCGATGGCAGCGCGGCTTCCGATGAGGAGGTGCCGAGAACGATGAGCAGCTCCTGACGAACATACCGGAGGTAGTCGAGCAGGTTGACGCGGGCGGTGCGGAGTATGAACCAGAGCACCCCGAATATAAAGAGCGCCATGGTCGTATAAACGGTCAGCATCAGCTTGCCGAGGGGCAGGAGCGTAGCCAGTCCATATTTGCCGATCGTATAAGCCATTCCCCCGAACGCGCCGATGGGAGCTAGCTTCATGACCATATGGAGGGCCCTGAAGATGTATTTGGATAAGCGATTCATACCGGCAACGATGGCATCCCGGCCCGAATAACGGCTTAGTACGACCCCCGTCAGTATGGCCAGTACCAGCACCTGAAGGGTAACGTTATCCAGGAAAAACTGCCACCAGCTGAACGCACCGGCGCTTTTTGTGTATTTGCTGATGTCTCCGCCCGCCACAGCCGAGGTCATAACCCCATCCCCCGGCCGGATGATATTGGCGACCAGCACCCCGATCAGGAGCGCTACGGTAGTAACAACCTCGAAATATAGCAGAGCCTTGGCGCCTACTTTTCCCACCTTCTTGAGGTCGCCCATGCTGACAATACCGAGCGTGATGGTCAGGAAAATAATCGGGCTGATGAAGAGCTTGACGGTACTGATAAACAACCCGCTCAGGAACTCGCTCAACGTAGCGCCCAGGGATAGTTCCTGTCCCATAAATCGACCTTTGATGGGGGCGTCGAGTACCGGCAGGAGGGCGATGTCGGGCCGGAAATGGCCAAGCAGAATACCGGCCGTAATAGCCGTCAGTACCCAAAACGTGAGGTTGGTCAGGAGCTTCTTCATACGATTGTAACAGCCAATATAAGAAGAAGCGCGGTAGGAAGGCGCGAAAGCGACAATGAGTGCATGAATGAACAGGCCACTTCTCTCTGTTCATTCATGCACTCATTGCTCGTTAGTTCAGGGTAGCGTCAACGTTGATGGTTGTGTTGAACAGCTTGGAGATAGGGCAGTTTTTCTCGGCATGCTCAACCAACTCGTCGAATTTTTCTTTCTCAAGGCCCGGAACGCTGGCCGTGAGTTTCAGCGTAGAGCTGCTAATGCTACCGTCTTCGAGGGTTACGGTGCACTGGACGTCGAGCGAGTCTGCGGCAAAACCTGCCTGTTGAATATTGAAGGCCAGCTGCATGGCAAAACAGCCCGCATGAGCAGCCGCTACCAGTTCTTCCGGGTTGGTACCCACGCCATCGGCGAAGCGGGTGTTGAACGAGTACTGGGTCTGGTTCAGTACCGTGCTGGCGGTGCTGAGCGTGCCTTTTCCATCTTTGCCGGTGCCGGTCCAGTGGGCAGTGGCATTACGTTTGATCTGCATGTGGTAGCGTGTTTGGGTTACAGGCTAAATAACTCGCTAAGAGCGATGGTGTTTTTCGGCGGGTTTGTTTTTGCCGGAAAATGTCTGACTAATCAGCGTCTTACGATCTTAAAGCCAATGGCACGCCCATAGCCCGAACCCATGGCCAGTTTGATCCAGCACATGGCCAGCTGCTCCAATAAACCAATGGCATCGGTCCCGCCCAGATCATAGCAATCGGTAAAACCAATGTCGATAGCCAGCTGTCGGGCCGTGGCTTTGGCAGCGTCGCTGTTGCCGGCCATGAACATATCGATGCCCTGCTCCCCGTAAACCGGGTTGAGCATGTTTTCATAACCCGTCGTGTTGAAACACTTGACGACATCGGTGGTGGCGGTATGGGCTAGTATGGCCTCGGTCGTGGTGCTGAAGCCGGTGAGACCTGCCCCGCGACCCGTGTTCATGGCATCGATGATGACTTTGCCACTGGTGTCGCCGAGTTCGTTCACCACCTCCAGGGTCTTAGCCGCCGGGGTTGCCAGTACGACGACTTCGCTCTGCTGAACGGCCAACAGGATACTCATGAAGCGGTCGTGTCCAATCTGGTTAGCCAGATTGATCGATTTGTCGGAGAGCGGAAACTGGGCCCCGATCAGCACCGTGTGGCCGACCTGAACGAAGCGCTGGGCGAGGGCACCGCCAACATGACCGGCGCCGATAATTGCAATTCGCATATGGGAAACGATAAAGAGAAAAAATTAACAGGAAGAGCGGCCAGCTACTATCATTCTCCCAGTGCGGCAACGATAGCCCGGGCTGTTTCGGCCCCGCTGAAGTTCTGCTGACCGGTAATCAGGTTACCATCCCGGATGGCAAACCCACGCCATAAACCCGCCTGTACGTAGTTGGCGCCGATTTTCTTTAACTCGTCTTCTATGCGCCACGGCATCAGATGGGTGTCCTGCGGGAGAATGCCATATGCCCAGACCGCCTGATCGGCATAATCTTCTTCCACGTTGGCAAAGCCCGTTACGGTTTTGCCGGTAGCCAGGTAGGCACCATTGCTGAGTTTGGCGTAGCGCAGAACCGCCACCCCGTGGCAGAGTGCGGCTGTTACCTTACCGCTTTCATAAAACGCCACAAACTTCTGATGCAGGTCGGTAGCGGTTTCGAAGGAGAACATGGGCGACTGTCCACCCGCCACGACGAGGGCATCAAAATCGGCTACCTCCAGGTCGCTAATGGGCCGGGTCGAATCGATTAATGCCCGCAGTTTGGGAGTGTGCATAAATCCCTGCGAAATGAGGTCACCTGCCGAGTAGCCACTCGGGTCGTTGGGATCGCTCATGGCGTCAGCCTGGCAGGGGCCGCCATTTGGACTGAATACCTCCACGGTGTAGCCTTTCTCCGTAAATTCGTGGTAGGGGTGGGCCAGCTCGCTCCACCAGAAACCGACGGGCCAGCCGGTAGTGGTCGATACGGCCGGATTGGCAATGACGATGGCAACGCGCTTCGGGCGTTCGGCATAAACACGGTTGGGATCTTTTAAGCTCATGACAGAGGATCTGGTTGTTGCTTCGGTTAAAACGTACCACAAATGTGCTGGCAAACAGGAGGATTGTCCAGTTAGGTACTTTTTTGTGCCATACTCTCTTTTTGGAGAGTGACTAACTAAGCTGACACAACATCTGCCCTACGGACAGCGCGGTAATCTGGTAGCAGGTAGTGTTTCGGAGTTGAATAAGATGGGGGAGTTGGTAAGCTTCGTCAGCCGGGATTGTTTACCGACGTACATTGGGACCGAAATCGCTGGTGCCCTACTCCATGATGGACTCGGCCCCGTTCAGGTTTAAAGTAGATACTGTTGATACTCAAATTAATACCGATATGCCCGACTTTGTTGACGACGGACGTGTGTATTACAATCCGGTCGAGTACGCCATGCACCAGATTGGCGGTACCTGGAAAATGCCGATTTTGTGGCGGCTCAGCAAAAAAGCAGTGTTGCGGTATGGTGATCTGAAAAAATATTTGCCCCATATCTCCCACAAGATGCTGACCACGCAACTGCGGGAGCTGGAGACGCATGGCTTCGTAACGCGGACAGTATACCCGGTGGTGCCGCCCAAGGTGGAGTACCGGCTTACCGAAAAAGGCCAGCGTGCCATTCCGGTTATCGACACCATTCGTCAGTACGGTATGGGCCTTATGCGTGAGGCCGGGATCGACCCCGACTTGGTGTTTCAAAAACCCGAGCATTAACCGAATTCATATGATTCAGATCGACGCTTTTCTGCGCGACCTTACGCGCTTACCCCATCGGGGCGCGGCTACCCACTACGAAACCGAAGCGGCCCGGCTGTTACAGGATCAGTTGACCGAGATGGGAGCCAGCGTCCGCACCGAAGCGTTTCAGACACCCCGTACGTATGTCACGGTCGTATACTGGATTATTGGCGGTATCCTGACCGGGCTGGCGCTGGTACCGGTAACCGGCGTAGCGGTGGGTCTGGTCTGGTATTTTGTATGGATGGCCTATCGGTATTTCAACTGGCGCTACTCGTTCATAACGCGCTTCCCGGGGCAGGGTACGGCGCGTAATGTGATAGGCCACTGGCCCGCCCAGACCGACCCGGCCGATACGAAAAAGGTGATTCTGATGGCCCATTACGATACCGCGCCGGTCTCGCTGCTCTACGGACCCAAACAGCAGGCCGGTTTCCGAACGTCGCTGATCGTCTCGCTGGGGCTGATGGTCATAGCCGCTATGCTGGCCACCGCCGAGGCAATGGGTACTGGGCTGCCCTATGTTACTTACCTACGCTATGCACTTATGGCTTATTTTGTCACACAGGCTGGGGTCGGTACGGCGGGGTACTGGCTGAAAGGATACACCAACGGAGCCAGCGACAACGCAACGGGCGTAGCTGCGGCCCTTGTTACCGCCGAACAGCTTCGACAGCAGAACCTGCCCAATCTGGATATTGAAGTCGTTCTGACCAGCGCCGAAGAAGCCGGTATGATTGGAGCTTATCACTACGTGGAGGCTCATAAACGTACCTGGAATCGGAAACAGACGCTGGCCATCAATTTTGATACGCTGGGGGCCGGGCAGTTAACCGTCGTGGAGCAGACGGGAACGGTAGAGGTTATCCGGTACGACAACCCGGCTACAGAACGGGCCCGCGAGCTGATCAACACCGATGCCTTTCGGGAGCGGGTACAGGTGGGCGAGTGGCATACCGCCGACTTCGACAGCGTCTGGTTCGTCAGAAACCGGATACCGGTCGTGGCACTGTGCGCGCTGGATCCGTCGGGACAAATGCCCCGGATTCATCAACCCGAAGATACCGTCGAGGCCGTCGATCTGAAGCCCGTTTACCAGGCGATCGATTTTGCGGGAGCACTCGTTACGGGCTGGGCCACTGAAACCATACCGTTGTCGGCCTGATGCGTTCTCCTGCTCAGACCAGTGGCTGGTTTATTGACGGCCGGACGGCTTCTGCCACTGTCGATTCATTCATTACTCACTATTAAGTTTTACTTTTGCCGCATGGCTAACTACAAGAACGAAGGGTACGACCCCGAAGAAATCAGTGCGCTGAAAGAGCAGTGCCGACAGGAAGGTAAATCGTTTATTTACGTTGAAGACGACGATCTGGACGTGCTGGAATCCGGCGAATGCGTTCATATTCAGTTTCCTGGCCAATATCAGGCCCAGGAGGTGATTTACGACGCACTGGTGTACACGCTGCGGCTGCACCATAGCAGCCTGGTGTACGAAATGGCCGTAGAGCAGGTGCGGAAGACCTATCCGGAATACGTACCACCCGAAGATCGGAGTGCTGGCTACACGATCTCGCCCGAGATGGAGGAAGAGGCTGAAACGGCGCTTACCGAAATCATCGAGGAAATCGAAGAAACCGAAACGGTGAAAGTTCAGGAGCACGTGGAGATCGATACCGAGACGGATTATGGTATCGCGCTGGACGTTTGTCTGAACGTAGAAGAAATCACCGACGAGGTCATCGAAGAGTTCGTACGGAACTATAAAGCCAACGCCTTGCATCTGGACAACACCCTGTACTCCTTCACGAGCGAGGGCGAAGAATAACCTGACGGACAGGTATCGGTTCGCCGTTTTCAGGCCTGCTGACTAGGGTGAACCGATACCTGTACACCGAAACCTCTATACTCATGGCCTTTTCCGGTACAGCTACTTACGTTGCCACCCGCGAGTTGAGCATGGCGGTCAATGCAGCTGTTCAACTTCAGAAGCCATTGCTCATCAAAGGCGAACCGGGCACGGGCAAAACCCTGCTGGCCTATGAGATTGCGCAGTCGCTGGGTAAGCCGCTGTACACCTGGCACGTCAAGTCGACCACCTCGGCTCAGCAGGGGCTGTATGAGTACGATGCGGTATCGCGGTTGCGCGATTCACAGCTCGGCGACGGATCGAACCGGGTAGGGGACCTCGCCCATTACATCCGGAAAGGAAAGCTCTGGCAGGCTTTCGAGTCGGAAGAGCAGGCGGTACTGCTGATTGACGAAATCGACAAGGCCGATATTGAGTTTCCCAACGATCTGCTGCTGGAACTGGACCGCATGGAGTTTTACTGCTACGAACTGCAGCAGACCATCAAAGCCCGGCACCGGCCTATCGTTATCATCACCTCCAACAATGAGAAAGAGCTACCCGATGCGTTTCTGCGCCGGTGTTTCTTCCACTTTATCCGGTTTCCGGATCGCGAAACGATGGAGCAGATTGTAGGAGTTCATTATCCCGACCTGCCTCAGGAGCTGATGACCAAAGCGATGTCGGTATTCTACAGCATTCGGGATGTGAGAGCGCTGAAAAAGAAACCATCGACGAGTGAGCTGATCGACTGGATACGGCTGCTGCTGGTGGCGGGCGTTACCCACGATGATTTGAACGACCTCGACGCCCTGAACGAACTGCCGCCGTATCTGGGAGCCCTGCTGAAAAACGAACAGGATACCGATCTGATGACCGCCCTTCGCCGAAAAGGGGGGCGGCCTTATTGATCCGGGAATTTATTGGTATGCCGGTAGCGACCGAAAAACCAGTGTGCCCACCAGCCCGTTACGGGAGCCTATTCAAGACAACCGCATGTTTCTGGACTTCTTTCTACTCCTTCGTCGTCACGCATTGCCGGTAACCCTGTCGGAGTACCTGACGCTGTTGTCGGTGATGCGGAGCCAGGTGGGCGGTACTTCGATCGAGGAGTTTTACTACCTGAGCAAAACCACCCTGATTAAACACGAACAGCACCTCGACCTGTTCGACCGGCTTTTTGGCGAGTACGTAACGGCTAAGCCATCGGCCCCGGCTGCCAGCCTCCCTCCGTCACCACCCGACTGGCTGCGCGACGGTCTGGACAGTCAGCTAACCGACGAAGACCGGCAGGCGCTCGAAACCACAGGTGGTATCGATGCGCTTTGGCAGCAGCTGCTCGAGCTGATGAACCAGCCCGATCAACCCAATACGACCTGGGCGCAACCCGGACAGGGCGGAGCGGGTGGCAATGAGGATAGGGGCCTGCCGGGAAACGGTGCTCCCCAATCGCCCGATCAGAAGAATCCATCGGGAGGTAACCGAACCGCGCCCAAGGTATGGGAGCAGCGCGCGTATAAAAATCTCGACGACCAGATCGAGCTCAATACCCGGAACCTGAAAATGGCGCTCCGCCGGCTCCGCATTCTGACCCGCGAGGGCCTGAACGACGAACTGGACATTGATGGCACCATCAGCGGGACGAGCCGCAACGGCGGATATCTGGACATCCGGATGCAGCCCTCGCGCAAAAACCAGGTTAAAGTGCTGATGTTATTCGATGTGGGCGGATCGATGGATGAGCACATCGACCTGTGTTCGCAGCTTTTCTCGGCTGCCCGTTACCAGTTCAAACACCTGGAGTTTCTGTATTTTCACAACTGCGTTTATGAAACGCTCTGGAAAGATAACCAGCGCCGTCGTGAGCGGGTGCCGACCTGGGAGGTGCTTCATAAATACAACCGGCAGTACAACGTGATTTTTGTAGGCGATGCGGCCATGGCACCCTACGAACTAACCACCCCCAGGGGCAGCGTGGAGCACTACAACGAAGAAGCCGGTATCGTCTGGCTCGATCGGTTCAAGGCTCAATATCCGCATCTGGTCTGGCTCAATCCCAACCTGGCCGCTTACTGGAAGTACAGTCATAGTACGGCCCTGATTCGGGAATGGTCGGGCAACCGAATGTTTCCGCTTTCGCTCAACGGGCTCGAACAGGCCATGAAAAGCCTGAAAAATCCTAAGATTACGTTTACTGATTAACTACGTTCATGCAACAACCCGATTCGCTGAATCAGGTGGCCGAGTTCCACCGTACTTTTCATGCCCCCGTTTTAGAAACCCCCCAGATTCCGTCGCCCGCCCGCTGCCAGCTGCGCGTATCGCTGCTGGCCGAAGAACTCGATGAACTCCGGGAAGCAATCGAAGCCAACGACATCGTGGCGGTAGCCGATGCACTCTGCGATTTGCAGTATGTGCTGTCGGGAGCGGTGCTGGAGTTTGGGCTGGGTCATTCGTTCAAAACCCTGTTCGACGAAGTACAACGATCTAACATGAGTAAAGCCTGCCTGACGGTAGAGGAGGCCGAAGCCACCGTGGCTCAGTACACCGCCAAAGGGGTCGCCTGTCATTATGTGGAGTCTGACGGCAAGTTTCTGGTCTACCGCGACGCCGACCACAAGACGTTGAAAAGTGTCAATTATTCACCCGCCGATCTGTTGTCAATCGTTAACGCGCACTAAGTCCGGCAGGCGTCTCCAGCCGGTTTAGGGTAAGACGCCCGATGTTTTATGGAAAACTACACCTTTACTGCCGTTGACCGGTTTCTGCGATACGTCCGGATCGACACCCAGTCGGACCCACAATCGACAACGAATCCCAGTACCGAAAAACAGAAGGACCTGAGCCGGTTGCTGGTTCAGGAGTTGCTGGACATGGGCGTTACCGATGTCGAGCTGGATGAATGGGGCTATGTATACGCGACCATCCCGGCTACTACCGACAAAGCAAACGTGCCGACGATCTGCTTCTGCTCGCACGTCGATACGTCGCCTGATGTGACGGGGGCTGGTGTGAAGCCGATTATCCACGAACGCTGGAACGGCGCCGATATTAGCCTGCCCGACCGGGCAAACCCCGCCGATCCGGCGCAGGTTATCCGGGTTGCCGATCACCCGGATCTCCTGGATCAGATTGGGAACGATATCATTACCGCCAGCGGCACGACCCTGCTGGGGGCCGACAACAAAGCGGGCGTGGCCGAGATCATGGATGCCGCCCACTACCTGCTTACCCACCCCGGGGTCAAACACGGGCGAATCCGGCTGCTGTTCACGCCTGACGAAGAAGTGGGACGGGGCACCGAAAAAGTTGATATTCAGAAGCTGGGCGCTGATTTTGGCTATACCATCGATGGGGAGAGCCTGGGTACGCTGGAAGATGAGACGTTCTCGGCCGATGCGGTCCGGATTCAGATTCAGGGTGTCAGTACGCACCCCGGCTTTGCGAAGGGCAAACTCGAAAATGCCCTGAAGATTGCGGCCGACCTGCTGGCCAGCCTGCCCAAAGAAGCCCTGTCGCCCGAAACGACCGACGAGAAGGACGGGTTTGTTCACCCCACCCGGCTGGAGGGCAACCAGGATCAGGCGGTGCTGGAGTTCATTATCCGCGACTTTACCGAAGCCGGTCTGCACGAGAAGGAAACGTATCTGCAAAACCAGCTCAACGATGTGCTGGCCAGTTATCCCGGCTCCAAAGCAGATTTTGTCGTAAAGCAACAATACCGGAACATGAAAGAAGTGCTGGATCAGCATCCGGCGGTTGTCGATCATGCACTCGAAGCTATCCGCCGGGCGGGCTTATCGGCCAGGCGCCGAAGCATTCGGGGCGGCACGGATGGCTCGCGACTGTCATTCATGGGGCTGCCCTGTCCGAACATTTTCGCCGGTGAACATGCGTTTCATTCGCGGCAGGAGTGGGTATCGGTTCAGGATATGCAGAAGGCGGTAGAGGTGATTGTCAACGTGGCCCGGGTTTGGGAAGAACGGGCCTGATTCGGTCATCGTTAAACGGGCAAGCTATCGACTCAGGAATAACCAACTGCCGGGATAGCTTGGCCCGTTTGTTAGCAGTAGTGCCGCCACCGCATAAACCTGTTGCCGAACTACAGACTACGGGCCATAAACCCGCCTGACGCGTCTCAAATTATAACCTGACGCGTCTCAAATTATTCCTGAGTCGATACGGAGCCTGCCACCAGCCACCTTTGAGCCATCGTTCAGCGCAGTACGTCGGTCAACGTCGACCCCCCAACCGCTGAGCCTCCAAGCTCATGGTACGCTATCTCTATCTCATCGTTCTGGCCATTCTGTCCGTACCGGCCGTTGCCCAGACCTTAACGGGTGTCATTCGGGAGTCGAATGCCCAGCCGGCTTCCTTTGCCGCCCTGAAACTCATGCGCACTGCCGATTCCAGCTTTGCCGGGGGAACGATGGCTGACGAAAAAGGGCTGTACGCGTTTAAAAATGTAGCCGACGGCAGCTACCGTATTCAGGCGTCGCTGGTTGGCATGAACACCGTAACGAGCCGGGTCATACAGGTGCAGGCCGGCCAGTCGGCAGTTGTCGACACGCTTACGTTTCGGCCGCTCAGCCAGACCCTGACGACCGTAACGGTGCGGGCTCAGAAATCCTATATCGAACAGCAGACCGACAAAACGGTACTCAACGTAGCGGCTGACGCTACGGCTCAGGGAAAAACGGCTTATGAGTTACTGCAACAGGCCCCTGGAGTCGTGATCGATCCGAACGACAATGTCAGAATGGCGGGCAAGCAGGGGGCTACCGTCTTCATCGACGGGAAGCCGACGAACCTATCGGCCACGGATCTGGCTAACCTGCTCAAATCAACGCCCGCGTCGACCATCGAAAAAATTGAGTTGATCACCAATCCGTCGGCGCGCTACGATGCGCAGGGTGGGGCCGGCATCATCAATATCAAATTTCGGCGCGACAAAAGCCTGGGGCTGAACGGAAATGCATCGGGTGGCTATGGGCAAAGCGACCACCACCGGGCCAACGCAGCCGTCGATCTGAACTACCGGGCCAAACGGCTGAACCTGTTCGGAAACCTCTCGGGGACCGACAACTTTCAGATCACGAATGTTCGGCTGGATCGGACGGCGGGAGGGCTCCAGTTTCGGCAGCGGGGGTACGACTCGGACGGAACCCGGGCGCTTGTCTATAAAACCGGTGCCGATTACTTTATCGGTAGTCGTCACACGCTGGGGCTGATTATTTCGGGCAATACGGCATCGAACCGGTTCGGTACCTACACGACAACCGATATAGTCAGCAACCAGAGCCGCCCGGATTCCAGCGTGGCCAACCAGGTCAACAACCCGAGCCGGTTTAGCCGGGTCAATGGCGCCTTCAATTACCGCTATACCGATACGCTGGGCCTGGTTGTCAATCTGGACGCCGACCTGACCCGCTTCAGTAACGTATCGCCCAGTACCATCATCAGCGATTACGTCAACGCCAATCGGGAGCCGCTGTTTCGCCGGCAGAACCGCTTCGATGCCAGTACCGGCATTACGATTATTACGTTGAAAGGGGATCTGGAAAAAGAATGGAAAACCCAGCGCCTGAAACTGGAAACCGGCTTCAAGCATACCGACGTAGCTACGGATAACGAACTGCTGGTCTTCTCAGGACCGGAGAATACGCCCGATATCAACCGCACGAATCGCTTTACCTATCGAGAGATCGTCAGCGCGGTGTACACATCGCTGAACCGGTCGTTCGGCAAGAAATGGACGGTACAGACGGGGCTGCGCGCTGAACACGCCACGGTGCGGGGGCGCTCTACGGATTTGCGCTCGTCGGGCAGTCTGGAGCGGCCCGATACCACCTACCTGAATCTGTTTCCAACGGCTTTTGTGCAGTACCAGGCGACGGAGAAGAGCCTCTTTGCGGCCAATTACGGCCGGCGGATCGGTCGGCCCAACTACCAGGACCTGAACCCGTTCATCTACCAGCTGGACCCGTATACCAGCCAGCGCGGTAATCCCTATCTCCGTCCGTCCTATACGCATAATGCCGAGCTGAGTTACACGTACAAGTGGGCGACGACGGTAAAAATCGCCTACAGCAAGACTAACGATTTCGCGACGGATGTGATTCGTCAGGAGGGCATCACGGGTTATCAGACCGTTGCAAACGTGGGCCGGACGGATGCGCTGAACGTCTCGTTCAGTACCCCGCTGCCCATTACCAAGTGGTGGAATGGGTACGTCTACGCCGGGGCTACCTGGAATCGCTTTCGGGGCAATCTGTCGGTCAGTGAACCGTTTGATCAGCGCGCTTTTGCCTTCGATGGCTACATGCAGCACGCGTTCACGCTATCACCGGTCTGGTCGACCCAGGTGTCAGGTTTCTGGAGTGCACCCACCACGCAGACGGTGTACCAGATTGGAGGACTCGGGGCAATTAACCTAAGCGTTCAGAAAAAAGTCTGGGAAGGCCGGGGTAAGCTGACCCTCAGCCTAGACGATGTACTGAACACCATGCGCTGGAAACAATCGGCCAACTTTAGCCTGGACCCGGCGAGTCCCCAGCAGTTTGTGATCGACAGGAAGTGGGAAAGTCGGCGGGTAAGTCTCCGGTTTGCCTACCGTTTCGGGAGTAACGACATCAAATCGGCCCGTGAGCGCGAAACCGGCACCGACGCCAACCGCATCAAAACGAAGGGCAACCTGTAGAGACGCGACCCGTCGCGTCTCGCGGCCCGGCCCTTGCGTCTCACCCCTCGCCACCCATTGCATTGCCCGCGTCTCACACACCATCCCCAATTCTATCCCCCGCCAATCTCATTCTATCAGACTTTAAAAAAATAAACCCCATGAAGACAATTGCCCTACTCCTTATGCTAAGCCTGTCGGGTGGTGTAACCCGATCGCAAACGGCATCTGTCGTGACCTTATCATTCAAAAACAACGGTCTGCTACCCCGGGAGTTCCGGTTTCTGGAGCGGCATACGGCCAATAAGTACCCTAATGTCTTTACCGCTTATCTGTTGCCGGGTCAGTTGCATACCGTCAGGCTGAGGGTCGGTACCACGTTATCGCTGGTAACCCAGGCCGAGATCAACGCCACCATGCAGGGGCAAGTCGTTCCGGGCAAACCGCTGCTGGTGGTACAGCCCGACGATGCGGGCAAGACAGTAAAGCTGATTCAAAACCAATAAAAACCCCTATACACCATGAAAACGCTACCATTCCTGCTTATTATCTGTTGCCTGGCTAAATGCCCCGTTTCCGCACAACAGTCGTCGGTGCTGCCTGCGGCAACCGGATCGACCGAACGGGTATCCTTCGTCCTTAAAAATACCCTGGGTTATCATCGGATGTTCAGGGCGGAGGGGCCGGGCATTGCCTATGGCTTTACCATGAACCGGAACGAGTCGACACCCAAAAACTGGCCGGTGGGAACCAGTTTATATTACAGCCAG
The DNA here is from genome assembly GCF_002006735.1 of Spirosoma sp. 209. Classification (NCBI taxonomy): domain Bacteria; kingdom Pseudomonadati; phylum Bacteroidota; class Cytophagia; order Cytophagales; family Cytophagaceae; genus Spirosoma; species Spirosoma sp. 209. Next base: position 168,409 of record NZ_MVEC01000011.1, read on the forward strand.
GATGGCGAGACTAACGGCAGCTACATCCTGACGGTGACGGCCAGCGATGCAGGCAAAACGCTGGGTACCGGTCCGGTGGGTGGGCGAAAAGCAATTGATCGGGGCAAAAGCGGTATTACCTTTCAACTGCGAAACAGCAGCCTGCTGCCCCGAAAGATAACCCTGGTCAGTTATAGCCCCGGCGACCCTGGAAACGGAACTACCGGCTTTGTCATAGGGCCTCGGGGGAGTCGGACGGTAACGTTTCCGGCCGGTACCCGGCTGTACCTGGCCACCAGCCAGCAGGTAGATCGGGTGATGGGTGGCAACCGGATCGACACCGATAAGCCGTTTCTGGTGGTTGACAAAGAGTATGCCGGTAAGACGTTCCAGCTCGAGTAGGCGTGGCAGCTAAGTACGTTCCGCCCAGCCCACAGAGTATTACAAAACAGCTGGAAACACTGTATATTGGTCACGTCGGCTACCGAACGCTAGCCCCAACCTATTCCCGTCAATGACTTTTTACTTTTCTGCCTATTCAACCCCCTTACTGTTTGGATTTGTCCAGGGATGGGTATACGCCATCCTGTTATGGATACGGGGCCGACGCGAAGAACGCCTGTCCGACATCCTGCTCGGATGGGTGCTGGTTGGGTGCAGCCTTAATATCTGGGAATACATGCTGGGCTTTGGCGGCATTGAGGTGCTATGGCGTGAACTGGAGTTTTTTCCGCGCACGCTGGGTTATCTGTTCCCTGTGTTGTGTTATTTCTATCTGAAGAGTCAGGTAAATGCCGAGTTTCGGTTTAGCCGCCGGGATCTCTGGCACGCCGTTCCCTTTTTGGTCTTCGTCGTCTATCATGTCAGCGTCTTTGCCATGGGGCCCGCGTTCGTAAGCGAGTGGGAGAAGACAGTACATTACCCGTATCTGGATACGGCAGAGTTTGTCATCGGTATCGGTATCGACATTCTTTATCTCTACTGGGCGCTGCAACTGTACCGGCAATACCACTCGTGGATCAAGAACCAGTTTTCGGAAATCGATACGATCAGCTTTCGGTGGTTTCGCAACTTTATGATCGCCATGGCCGTCACGTCGCTGTTTAACCTGGTCATGACGCTGATCAGCCTAGCGTTCAATCTGAATTTCTGGCAGGACTGGTGGGATGAGCTGGCTGGTGTGGCGCTGATCTACTACGTGAGCATAGAAGGCTACGCCCAGGTGCAGGTGGCTCGCCGGCTCACGTTTCGGAACGAAACTGTACCCGTACAAGTCCCAGACCCGGTTTTGGTAGCCGCCGATGCAATGCCGATATCGACACCCGCTTCTGAAGCGCCTGACACGCCAGAGGACCGAACGGCACCATTACTGCCCCCGGACTTGTCTGAGCGTCTGGCCAACCTGCTGAACTATATGGCGACCGAGAAGCCCTACCTTGACCCCGACCTGTCGCTGGCTGATCTGGCTCGCCGGCTGCATACCAACCCCGTCTTACTCTCGCAGGTAATTAACACGGGGACGGGAAAAAACTTCAATGACTTTGTCAACGAATACCGCGTCGATGAGTTCAAGCGCCAGGTTCGTGACCCCGCCACTACGCATCTGAGTTTTCTCGGACTGGCTCTAAACTGTGGATTTAATTCCAAAGCCACCTTCAATCGGGCGTTCCGGAAGTTTACGGGTACCTCACCGGGCGAGTTTCTGAACGAGCTGAAAAAGGTGGCCTAGCCGACGCTATGGTCGACCTGCGCCGATATGGCCGTTGACGATGATTCGAAAACAATCTACTAAATTGGTAGGTTGATCTAGGACATCAAACTCAACGCGCATGGAATCTCAAGTTGAACTCGACGGACCAGTCGGAACCAGTGCCGGATCGCCTTACGACCTAACGCACGACGTAGCGGGGCTCAAGACGCTCATGGTCAATGTATATTTTATTGGCGAGCCGGGTCAGGGCAACCCCTGGGTACTTGTCGACGCTGGTTTGCCGGGTTATACGGGTCAAATCAAAAAGAAAGCCGAGCGCTTATTTGGGGTTGGTACGCAGCCCGAAGCGATTGTGCTCACACACGGTCACTTCGATCATACGGGCTCACTGAAAAGCTTGCTGAAGATATGGAACGTACCGGTGTACGCGCACAAGCTTGAATTACCGTACCTGACAGGAAAATCGAGCTACCCACCACCCGATCCGGCTATTGGCGGAGGCTTCATGTCCTACAGTTCATTCATTTTCCCAATTGGTCCCGATGATTTTGGCGACCGGGTCAGCGCTATTCCCGACAATGGCCTGCTTCCGGAGTTGCCCGGCTGGCGGGTCATTCATACACCCGGCCACGCGCCCGGTCATGTTTCGCTCTTCCGCGACAGCGATCGTACGCTCATCGTGGGTGATGCTTTCGTGACTACCAATCAGAACTCGGCTGTTGCGGTGGCGCAGCAGAAAAAGGAAATACATGGTCCACCTGCCTACTTCACCTGCGACTGGGAAGCGGCCCGGCAGTCGGTTCAGAAGCTGGTAGCGCTGAACCCGCGGGCGGTGGGTACGGGGCATGGCGTTGCCGTGAGCGGCCTTGATCTGGAGCTGGGCCTCAGCCGCCTGTCTCATAATTTCGATGAGTTGTCGATCCCGTCAGAAGGCCGATACGTCCGCCAGGCCGCGGTGACTGATGAATCGGGCATTCGTGATATGCCAGCGCCAACGTCTTACACCGTGGCCAAAGCCATCGGCTGGGGTATGCTGGCCGGTATTCTCCTGGTCGCCTTATGGCCGAGCGAGTCATCAGACGATTGATATTGATTGCCCCGGCCTTCAGGCCGGGGTTGTTTGTATTTCTCGTCTCCCGGTCTAAAGACCGGGGCTAGCCATTGATAGAACACACCAGGGTTTTGCATTGAGCTAAGCACATGATTAGCCCCGGTCTTCAGGCCGGGGTTGTTTTATATCCGATTGCCCCAGCCTGAAGGCCGGGGCTAGTCATTGATAGAACACACCAGGGTTTTGCATTGAGCTAAGCACATGACTAGCCCCGGCCTTCAGGCTGGGGTTGTTTTATATCCTATTGCCCCGGCCAGGGTTGTGTGTATTTGTTCTTCAGGCCGGCAAAATCAATTTCAACCGGGGTTTCGATAGGCAGGCCTGGCGGGGGAAGGCTGACGATCCGGGATAGAATGTTTAGTTTTGCGGATTAGCATACGCAGGAATGTCCCAGAAGAAACCTAAATTTTATGTAGTCTGGCAGGGCCGGAAACCCGGCGTATATGACAGCTGGGACGAGGCCAAAGTGCAGACAGACGGGTTCGCCAAACCGTTGTTCAAATCGTTCGACAGCAAAGCTGCCGCCCTCAAGGCATTTGGTGATAAACCCCACAAACATATAGGACAGGGTCCCAAACCCGCTGGAAAACAGGGGAAGCTCGATGGGCTCGTGGGGTTGCCTATTGAGGATAGTCTGGTTGTCGATGCCGCCTGGAACACGGCCACCGGCGATATGGAATATCAGGGCATCTACCTGGCTACGCGCCAGAAGCTGTTTTTGAAAGGACCTTACCCTGACGGCACCAACAATATTGGTGAGTTTTTGGCCATTGTACATGCCCTGGCGCTGTTGCACCAGAAAAACAGCAACATACCGGTCTATTCCGATTCCAGAACGGCGATCAGCTGGGTGAAAAAGAAGAAGGCCAATACCAAGCTGGATGAAACAGCCCGCAACGCCGAGCTCTTCGATCTGATCGACCGGGCCGAGACCTGGCTACAGACCCATCGGTATGCCAATCCGGTATTAAAGTGGGAAACAACCGTCTGGGGAGAAAACCCGGCGGATTTCGGCCGCAAATAATGTTTGCCTTCAAGGAGTTCACTATCCACCAGGAGCGGGCAGCTATGAAAGTCTGCACCGATGCCTGCGTGCTGGGCGCTTACGCGGATGTCGGCACGGGAGACACCCGGGTGCTGGATATCGGCACCGGTACTGGCCTGCTGGCCCTCATGGCCGCCCAGCGGAACCCGGCCGCCAGAGTCGATGCGGTAGAAATCGACGATAAAGCGTTCGGTCAGGCCAGCGATAACGCCGAAGCTAGTCCCTTTGCTGACCGGGTACGCGTATGGCATGACCCCATCCAGCACTTTTCACCACCGTCGGGACCGTATGACCGTATCCTGACCAACCCGCCCTTTTACACCAATCACCTACGGTCGCCCGATGCGGCTGTGAACCGGGCCCTGCATACCGACGACCTGCCCTTCCAGGAACTGGTGACGGCTGTTGTCCGATTGCTGAAACCTGCCGGGCAGTGGTGGGTGCTGCTGCCTCCGTGTGAGATGAGTTTGATCCGTACTGTAGCGCAGGAAGCAGGGCTGGGGGTTTTCCGGCAGCTTCGGCTCCGGCATCGGGCCGACAAACCCGTTTTTCGGCTGATCAGCGGTTTTTCGTTTGGTGCAACGAACCCTGATGAGGAGTTGTTAACGATATATGAGCCGGACAACCGGACCTACACCCCCGCGTTCCGGACGTTGCTCCGCGATTTTTATCTGATATTTTGAAAACTCTGCGACCTTTGCACCGTCGCTGCGCGCCTGGCGTTTAGATACCCCCATGACTGAATTGCTTCAACTGACCGTTCTGATTCCACTCTATAATGAAGAAGAGTCGCTGCCCGAACTGCACGACTGGATTGTGCGGGTCGTCAACGAACACGCTTACTCGTACGAAATCCTGTTTGTCGATGATGGAAGCACCGATGAGTCGTGGCCGGTGATAGAACGGCTCTCGGCGCAGAATCCGGCCGTACGTGGCATTCGATTCAACCGAAACTACGGCAAAACGATGGCACTCCAGACGGGCTTTCAGGCCACGCGGGGCCAGGTTGTCATTACCATGGATGCCGATTTGCAGGACAGTCCTGACGAAATACCGGAACTGTATCGAATGATTGTTGAGGATCGGTATGATCTGGTATCGGGCTGGAAACAGAAGCGGTACGATCCCCTTACCAAAACGTTGCCCACCAAACTCTTCAACGCCGTCTCGCGCTGGATCTCGGGGGTTCAGCTGCACGATTTTAACTGTGGCCTGAAAGCCTACCGGCAGAAGGTAGTCAAAACCATTGCACCGGCCCTCTACGGCGACATGCACCGGAACCTGCCCATCGTGGCCAACTGGAACGGATTTTCGAAGATAGGCGAGAAAGTGGTTCAGCACCGGGCGCGTAAATACGGTACGACCAAATTTGGGCTCGAGCGGTTCGTCAACGGCTTCCTCGATGTGCTGGTCATCGGGTTTGTACACCGGTTCAGCAAACGGCCTATGCACTTCTTCGGCACGCTGGGTACTTTATCGTTCTTCATTGGTAGTGTACTGGCAGTCTGGATCATAGCCGAAAAGCTGATCAATATAGCACAGGGCGTCAAGTTCCGTAATGCTACGGATAACCCGCTTTTTTACTTTGGTCTGGTTGCCATCATTCTCGGGGTACAGCTCTTTCTGGCTGGCTTTCTGGGGGAGATGCTGGTGAGGCAGAGCCTGAATAAAAGCGGTGAACTGCTCGTTGCCGAACGGGTTGGGTTTGAGAGCTAAACAAAACAAGACGTTTGCACCCCCCAGCTGCGCCCTGACTTCTTGTTGTATTCCAGGCCCGTTCGCACAGAAAATCACGACAATTAGGTTTTTAGACGTATTTTTGCCTCTATAGACATCATTCCGCCCGCTGCTGGTCAGGCTTTGCCACCAATAGCGGGCGGAATGTTTGTTTGGGCCAATTGACGAACTCGATTTATTCTTATTTTTTCTCGAAATTGTATGCAAGCTTTTCTAGAGCCGACACAACTTGATCCAATGGCAAAAACCCCTTCCAAAGCACACCCCTGGCATGGCATCTCGCCGGGCGAAAATGCCCCCCACGTCATTACGGCCTTCATTGAGATAGTACCCACCGATACCGTGAAGTATGAGATCGATAAAGAGTCTGGCTATCTGAAAATTGACCGGCCGCAGCAGTATTCCAACATCATTCCGGCGCTGTACGGGTTCGTTCCCAGAACGTTCTGCGGAGAGCGGATCGCCAAACTGGCTTCAGAGCGGTCGGGCCATATCATCAGCGAAGGCGATGGCGACCCGCTGGACATCTGCGTACTGACCGAACGCGAAATTACCCACGGTGACATTCTGTTGCAGGCTATCCCGATCGGGGGCTTCCGGCTGATCGACAAAGGAGAAGCTGACGATAAAATAATTGCTGTTCTGAAAGGCGATGCAATGTACGGTCAGTACAAAGACCTGAGCGAACTGCCCGAAGCCGTGGTGAAACGCCTGCGTCACTACTTTCTAACCTATAAGAACCTGCCAGGTGAGCCTGCTGTCATGGAACTGGCCAATATTTACGGCCGCGATGAAGCGCTGGAGGTCATCCAGACGTCTATGGACGACTATGCTGAGATGCCTTCGTAAGCAGCAGCACACGTAGATTTTACATCCAGAGGAGCCGGGGGAAATGAAATCCCTTTGGTTCCTTTTTTTGTTTAAAGCCCGGCATAACCATTTATCCGATAATTGTCGCACTTGACATTTTTTCGGGTTTAGTCGCCGAATGTGTCATTATTTTTGTTCAATAGGTAAGTATAACTCAATTCGTAAACTGATTCATGCTCCAGTTTTTTAAATACGTGCTCGCCACGATAGTCGGCCTGCTTCTGTTTTCGATCGTCGGATTTATTCTGCTGGTCGGCATCGGAGCTGCACTCTCGTCTTCGGCCGATACAAAAGTCAGTGTAAAGGAGAATACAGTCCTGAAATTAGACCTGGATAAACCTATTGAAGAGCGCAGTGTCGAGAATCCCTTCAGCGGGTTCGGAGCAGGCGGCACCAGCGATGCCATTGGCCTCATTGAGCTGAAAGAAGCGCTGGCCAAGGCTAAGAACGATGACAACATTGAAGGCATCTATCTGCAAAGCGAGAATCCGCAGGCAGGCTGGGCTTCGCTCGAAGAAGTACGCAACGCCTTGATCGATTTCAAAAAATCGAAGAAGTTCGTGTACGCTTATGCCGAGACGATGAGCGAAAAAGGCTACTACCTGGCCTCCGTAGCGGACAAAATTTACCTCAATCCGGCGGGCGAACTGGAATGGAACGGCCTCAATGCCGAACTGTCTTTCTTCAAAGGCACGCTGGACAAACTGGGCCTGAAACCCGAAATTTTCCGCGTGGGCGAATTCAAGAGCGCCATTGAGCCGTTCACCCGCGAGAACATGAGCGAGCCGAACAAGCTGCAGGTTACGTCGTTCCTGAATTCGGTCAATGATCACATGCTGGTTAAGATTGCCGGCAGCCGTGGCGTGCGGGTCGACTCGCTCAAGCGTTATGCCGATCAGTTGACCATCCGCGAGCCGGGCGACGCCCTGCGCACGAAACTGATTACCAACGTCGGGTATCAGGACGAACTCGAAAGCCTGATCAAAAAACAGCTTAAGATCGAGGACAAGAAAAAAATCGATTACGTCAGCCTCAGCAAGTACGAAGATGCCGAAGCCGCCGACTCGGACGAAGGATCCAGCAAAAACCGGATTGCGGTCATTATTGCCTCGGGCGATATCAACTCGGGCAAAAGCAACCAGAATAGTATCGGTTCAGAAACGATCGTCGAAGAGCTGCGTAAAGCCCGGCTCGATGATAAAGTAAAAGCCATTGTGCTGCGGGTCAACTCGGGTGGCGGTAGTGCGCTGGCGTCGGATGTCATGTACCGCGAGGTTGAACTGGCCAAACGCACCAAACCGGTAATCGGGTCAATGTCTGACTATGCCGCTTCGGGAGGCTATTACATGCTGATGGGATGCAACCAGATTGTTGCCCAGCCTAACACTATTACGGGGTCGATTGGGGTGTTTTCGCTGTTATTCAACACCGAATCATTCTTCAAAGACAAGCTTGGCGTGACGTATGACCGGGTTAAGACCAACGAGAACGCTGACTTTCCCGCCATTACCCATGAGATGAGCCCGTTTCAGAAGCAGGCCCTGCAACGCAGCACCGAACGGATTTACAATGACTTCACATCGAAGGCCGCCCGGGGACGTAAATTAACCGTCGACAGTCTGCGGGCTATTGCGGGCGGGCGCGTCTGGACCGGCACCCAGGGTAAAGCGATCGGACTGGTCGATCAGCTCGGTGGTCTCGACGACGCTATCAAGCTGGCGGCCCGCTCGGCCAAGCTTAAGGAAGGCGATTACCGGCTCAAGTACCAGCCGCGTAAGAAAGATTTCTTCGAGCAGCTTATGTTTTCGTTCAGCAATGATGAAGAAGCCCGCATCAGCGCCCAGCTCGGTGAATTAGCTCCTTACGTAAAATACCTTCAGAAGCTGAAAACGATGGAAGGCATACAAATGCGCATGCCGTTCGAGCTGGAGATTCGATAAAAATTAAGTTGGTTTGCAGTAGTTAGACCTAAACGATACACTGGAATCGTTTAGGTCTTTTTATGTAACAGCCCTCTACCCGAAACGACTATGCAGACACTACCGGTACACCTCGACCTGTTTGCGCTGATCATCCTGCTGGGTGTAGCCCAGGGCCTGTTTCTGGGGGTTTTCTTCCTGACGGGTGAGCGGGCCAAACAGGTAGCGAACCGTTGTCTGGGCTGGTTTACCCTGGCCCTGTCGGGCGTGAGTGGCGAAATATTTCTGAACTATACCAATTATACGTTTCAGCTATTGTGGGCGGTCGACTTTGCCGAACCGTTGAATTTTGTGCTGGGGCCACTGTTTTTCTTTTATGTATTTAGCCGGCTTCATCAACGACTGCCCCGGCGCTGGGGCTGGCATCTGCTGCCGTTCGGGATATGGCTGCTGAATTCAGCAACCTGGTTCTACCAGCCTGTCGAGTTCAAATACAATTCGTACGTGAACTCGCTGCATCCGGAGCTGCCGTACATACCGGCTCAACCCTACTGGAATGAGGACTTCACGGGACTGCGGGATTGGATTAACGAAATGACGCTGATAAGCTGTCTGGTCTACGCGTTTTTGTCGCTCATGATCATTCGGTCGGTAAGCCAGCAGCGCCCCGCAATCTGGGCAGCGGCCCAGTTGAACTCGCTCCGTTTCCTGAGCTGGCTGGTTGCGCTGGTACCTTTGCTGATCGTGCTCGTCAAGCCCCGGTTCTATCATGATGTGGGCGATTATCTGCTGGCTACCTACATGGCGGCTACGATCTACAGCATCAGCTTTCTGGTCATGCGCGGGTCCAGTTTTTTCGGCGAAGTGCCTGCCGAACCTGATCCGCCTGTTGAACTGAAAAAAAAGTACGAAAAGTCGACCCTGTCAGAAGAAGTCGAGGATGCCGTCCTTACCCGACTGACCCGCCTGCTCGAAACCGACAAGCCGTATCTGAACAGTGGGCTGTCGCTGTCCAGACTGGCCGAGCAACTGGATACCAGTCCCCATCACCTGTCTCAGCTCCTGAACGACCGCCTGGGACTGACGTTCTTCGACTGGCTGGCTACCTATCGAACGGCCGAAGCCCGGCAGCTGCTGAGTAACCCAGCGCTGGCACACCTTAAGATTGATGAGGTTGCTGAGCGGGTGGGCTACAATTCCACCTCCGCCTTTCATACGGCCTTTAAGCGGCTGACGAATCAGACACCGGCCCAGTATCGCGCCAATAGGCTTGGCACGCAGGTAGAATAACGCGCCGGGTTTGTTCGTCCCGATCGGCGCGAACTTCATCATTACCGGGACATAGTGCGTTTGGAGCCGTTGGCGCCACTTTTGGGCTGTCAACCAAACACCGATTATCATGCAACCAACTGACCCGGCCGCTCCTCCGATGGACACTTTGCCCACGCTCACTACCCGTCGATACGACCTCGACTGGCTTCGCATTATTGCTATTCTGACGTTGCTGTTCTATCATACCGGTATGATGTATGTCTCCTGGGGCTGGCATATTCAGAGTACGGAAACCAGCCGACCCTTCGAGGAGGTGATGCGGTGGCTGCACCGCTGGCGTATGCCGCTGCTGTTCTTCATTTCAGGGGCAGGTACCTATTTCGCCCTGCGCACGCGAACGGTCGGGAGTTACGCGGGAGAGCGGGTCCGGCGGTTATTTCTGCCGCTTGTCTTCGGTATGTTCGTCATCGTGCCGCCCCAGATTTACGCCGAATGGCTGTTTAGAGGTCGATTTAGCGGGAGTTATGCCGAGTTTTACCCGTATGTGTTCGAGTTTCAGCCGTACAGAGATGGTGGGTCCGGCGGAGCGTTCAGCTGGCACCACCTGTGGTTTATTGCCTATCTGTTTCTCTATGCGCTGATCAGCATTCCCGTGTTTCGGTGGCTGAAGAGCCCGGTCGGCCAGCGGTTTACGGATCGGTTCGGGCGGCTGATTAATCGGCCTGGCGGAGCTTTGTGGCTGATGGTGGGGGTTATTGCGGTTAGTCAGTACATGACCCGCCCGTTCTACCCCGATGAGACCCACGCGCTGATCGACGACTGGGCTTATTTTGTCGAGAACCTGCTGTTGTTCTGGTTTGGCTATCTGCTCATCAGCCGTCGGGAGTTCTGGTCAGTATTGACCAACCAGCGCCGAATTTTTCTGGTAGCTACCCTCGTGTTTACCGCCGTGCTGTACGGTATGCGGATGGTATTCACGAACGAGGAGATTGACACGATTTTCTGGATTGACTTCTGGTACTTTACCAACGGCATGGCCCTGATGGTAGCGTCTGTACTGGCCACGATTGCGTATGGCTACCGGTACCTAAACGTCAATAAGCCGATACTCCCCCGACTGAACGAAGCCGTTTATCCATTTTATATTCTCCACCAGACCGTAATAGTAGGAATTGGTTATTATGTGCTGACAGAAACTACACTCGGCTTGTACGATGGATTTTTGGCAATAAGTCTCTCATCATTAGTAGTTTGTCTGGTTGTATATGGGCTGCTCATTCGACCGTTCAGGCTGACCCGACTGTTGTTTGGCGTTAAATAAATTGCCCTGAACGCCCCCATCTACTACTTTTGACTACGACATAACGATTACTACCTGTATGAATGACTTCCGTACTGACTGGACACGCGCCGAAATAGCCGATATATACAATTCACCCGTGCTGGATCTGATTTACCGGGCCGCCACCGTGCATCGGCAGCATCACGATCCGCAGGAAGTACAGGTTTGCACGCTGCTGTCCGTCAAGACGGGTGGCTGCCCTGAAGATTGTGCGTATTGCCCACAGGCCGCCCGCTATCACACGAACGTGAAGGTACACAAGCTGATGGAGGTCGACGAGGTGCTGACGGCGGCTCAGCGGGCCAAAGATACGGGCAGTACCCGCTTCTGCATGGGGGCTGCCTGGCGCGAAGTACGCGACAACCGCGACTTCGATAAAGTGCTGGAAATGGTACAGGGCGTCAACCAGATGGGGTTGGAAGTATGCTGCACGCTGGGTATGCTAACCGAAACCCAGGCCCAGAAGCTGAAAGATGCCGGTCTTTACGCCTATAACCATAACCTCGATACCAGCGAAGAATTTTACGGCGACATTATCAGCACCCGTACCTACGACGATCGGCTCGATACGCTCGGTCATGCCCGTAAAGCCGGTATTTCGGTTTGTTCCGGTGGGATCATCGGCATGGGTGAGTCGCACACGGACCGGATCGGTATGCTGCATACGCTGGCCACCCTGCCCCAGCACCCCGAGTCCGTTCCGGTCAACGCGCTGGTGCCCGTAGAAGGCACACCCCTGGAAGACCAGCCCCGCGTGTCGGTTTGGGAAATGGTGCGGATGATTGCTACCGCCCGGATCATCATGCCAAAAGCCATGGTTCGTCTGTCGGCCGGCCGGGTTCGCATGACTACCGAAGAGCAGGCGCTGTGCTTCCTGGCAGGGGCCAACTCGATCTTTGCCGGCGATAAGCTGCTCACTACTCCCAACCCGGACGAAGATGCCGATCAGCAACTGTTTCAGACGCTGAACATCCGCCCGCGCAAAGCCTTCAAGGACGCATCGCAGCCGGCGGTTGTGTTCGAGCAGATTCCCGTATAAGTTAAACGGCCTATCAACAAAAAGCCCGCTACGAACTAGCGGGCTTTTTGTTGATAGGCCGTCGGCAACGGTTAGTTCGAGGAGGCTTCGACGAAGTGACTCAACACGACTTCTGCCAGTGAGGTCGCTTTCTGCTGCGAGGTAGCGGCATTGGCTTTAGTCTGCACCGTTACATTGACGATATGATTGTTGTACAGCACATGCATTGCTTTCCTGGCAGGGTCCCAAACGGCTTTGTCGCCCACACCAGGCACGGCTACGAACCGCCCCGTGCTCACGGCTGGTTTCGTGAACTGAGCGGCTACCGAAGTCACCCCCGATGTCGAGTTTGAGGAGTCGTTGCTGGCTGTCGAATCGTCGTCCATGTCGGCTTCCGCACCGCCCGCTGGCTCAGTGGCTGGCCGTTCGGCTCCCGTGCCCCGGGTTTCAGGGCCGCTGATCGGTTCCTTTTCGGCCGCCATGCCCATTTGCCCCGATACCTGGCCTGCGCCACCCTGATACATTTTGTCGAAGATGTATTCGGCATGGTACATGGATGGATACGGCTTCGGCCCGCCAAAGGCGACGCTAACCGTTCCGTCTTTCCACTTGAACTGACAGCCGTTCGGATAATCGAGGGTAGTCATTTCTTCGGTAAGCCCAATGTCAAACATGCCTTCGATCAGGCCCTGGTCCAGCATATTGCAGGGTTCGTCGTACCCGAACCGCTGATCGGTACTAAGCTGCCATACGCCCACTACTTCTTTAGCCAGGTTGGGGCTGCCGGTTCCGGCGGCATCATTGGCACCATCTGTATTGGATGCGTTGTCACCCTGGAAACAGGACGTCAGCAGCAAGGCCGGTAGAGACAGCCATAATAATTTCGTGCTCATAAAACGTGAGTGTAGGTTTGTTGTAAGACTAAAATTGGCTGTCCGTTGTTTACCGGTTCAAACAATTTCATGGAATCAAGCCATTGGCTCATCGGCAGCGGGTCGGTGCCGAAATGCGCCGAGTTGCGTACTTTTGTTGCCGAATTACGCCACCATGACTGACGTCGAAACGATTTTGTTGCCCCCAAACCGCTCGGTTTTTTTTGCCTCGGATTTTCACCTCGGTACCCCATCGCCCGAAAAAAGCCGGGATCGTGAACGGGCCGTCGTAACCTGGCTCGACACCATCCGCCCCCATGCCGACGTGATTTTTCTGGTAGGCGACATCTTTGATTTCTGGTTCGAGTACAAGCGCAGCATTCCGAAAGGATTTATCCGGTTGCAGGGAAAACTGGCCGAACTGACCGATGCCGGTACCCGTATCATCCTGTTTACCGGCAACCATGACATGTGGATGCAGGATTATTTTACCCAGGAAATGGGTATCCCGGTTTATCGGCAGCCGCGCCGGTACGACATCGGCGACAAACGCTTCCTGATCGGCCACGGCGACGGCCTCGGCCCCGGCGACTATACCTACAAACGACTGAAGGTGCTTTTCGAGAGCGGACTGGCCCGGCGGCTATTCCGGTACCTGCATCCCGATGTGGGCATTGGTCTGGCCCAGGCCTGGTCGCGCCGGAGCCGCATCAGCAACCAGGAGAAAGGAGAGGAGTTTATGGGCGAAGATCGCGAATGGCTGATGCACTACTGCCGCGAGGTAGAAGCGGTGCATCACCACGACTACTACATTTTTGGTCATCGGCACATACCCATGAACCTGGCCGTCAATGACCGGAGCCGCTACGTGAATCTGGGCGAATGGGTATCGGCGCGCACCTACGCCGAATTTGACGGAAACGACCTGCAACTGAAGACCTGGGCAAGCTAACAGAGGACAGTTAGTTGCCTTCCAGCAGGTCTTTCCGGGTCATGTTTTCGCGCGGAGCTTTGTTGAGCTCACTGCGCCACTCCTTGTTCTTCAGGTCTCCCCGTTTGACCGACCGGATAAAATTGGCCCAGGCAAAGGGGTTGGTAAACGAGAAGGTCGTCATGTTGTTACGTCCGTAGACCGACTCTCGCCCAAAAAATTGCTGGTTCACAAAGTTCTGGTGGTTGGCGATGGCACCCATCGGCATCGTAGCCGCCTGCCGCATAATGGCGGCCGGGTCGGTGTTGCGGGCCAGGTTGTCACGCTCCTGCTGATCGGGCAGCTTCAGGTTGACGAACGCTTCTTTAAACAGCTCTTCGGTAGCGTAGGGGTAGACCTTTACCTCGGCCAGGGTTTTGACGTCTTCCTGCAACGCTACCACCGCCGAATAGGTAAGGTCGGTCAGTCGGCGCGGAATGATGTGGTACTGGGTTTTAAAGCCAACGTAGCTGAAAATGATACTGTCGCCCGGAAAAACCGGCAGCGCAAAATAGCCGTTGGTCGCCGACAATACGCCCCGCCCGGCTTTGGGAATATAGATATAGGCACCCGGCAGCGGCTCATTGGTTTTACCGCCCGTCAGGAAGCCCGTGAATGTCACCTGGCGGTCCTGACCCTGCGCAAAGAGCGTCGTCGACGCGCCTGCAACCAGCAGCATCAGTCCAATCAGCAATACCGTCAATGACTTATTCATAGGCAAATCAGCGAAACTACAAAGTAAACGCCCAAACAGCTGGATTAGGTTTCGGACGGGTATTTTTTAAGAAAGATTAAGTTGATTAGGCAAACAGTTTCAGAAAGCTGATAATGAACGGAGCGGCCAGCAGTAGCCCGTCGAACCGATCCAGAAAGCCGCCATGACCGGGAATACTACTGCCTGAGTCTTTAATGGCAATACTGCGTTTAAACAGCGACTCGACCAGATCGCCGTACGTACCGGTTACGACGATGATGCCACCAACGCAGTACCACTGCCAGGGTTGTAGTTCGGGGGCGTAGATGGCCAGTCCCTGCGCTACCAGAGCCGCAGCGGCAGCTCCGCCAATGGCGCCTTCCCACGATTTCTTGGGCGATACGCGCTCGAACAGTTTGCGCCGACCAAAGTAGGTACCCGCGAAGTAAGCGCCGATGTCAGTGGCCCACAGCAGAAACAGACAGCCCAGAATGATGGCCGGGTGGTAGGCATTACCCCGCAGCGCCAGCACAATCAGCAGGGCGAACGGCATGGCTACATAAATGATACCCAGAAAGGTGAAGCCGATGTTGGTGAACGGCTTCATATCCCGCTTTTTGTAGAGTTTGATCAAAAAGATCATCGACGAAGCCGGGCAGATCAGGAAGTAGCTGTCAGTGCCGAGCATGCCTTTCTCGATGAAATAAGCCAGCACACAGACCAGACAGCCCACTACGGTTCCGTAGGCCGTTAGGGGCTCGAATCCGTCGAGGCCGAGCAATTTATAGAACTCCCGCTGGGTAAGCGCGCTGATCAGCGTAAACAACAGAGCAAACGTCCAGTCGTCGTACCAGATCATGAAAATAATAAACGGTACCGCCACTACAGCCGCAATAACCCGCTGCTGTAGGTTCGTCAACTTAGCTAAACGTTGCTTCATTCTCGATAATTACTTTGGCCAGCGTGGCGTGCTGGAGCGGCACGTGTACTTCACTTTTTCCCCAGCCAATGGATGGATAGGAACTGCTCTGACGATTGACAACGACCGCCGGAATGTCGTGTTCAGTCAGGAGCGCCTTGGCCAGTTCGGCCCGGTGGGGCAGCGGGGTACTGTATATGGATTCCCAGGTTTCGTTCATAAGATGAAGGCAGGCAGACCGCCGTATGCATGAGTAACTAGGTGTTGGGCGAAGGATGTCCCGCATTACTTCGTTTAAAGTAAGCCAATAACCCCGCCGACAGCACCAGCGACAGGATGGCGCCGATGATCGGGACGGACTGGGTACTTTCAATATCGACGGCAACGACCCGGCGCTGGTAAAGGTACACCATCAGCACCGTAAAGCCGTTATTGACAAAATGAGCCAGTATGGGCACCCACAGATTGCCCGACCAGACGTACAGATAGCCAAAGAGGGCGCCCAGCAACATGCGGGGGAAGAATCCCAGAAACTGGACGTGAATGGCGCTGAACAGGGCCGCGGCTACCCAAATGCTCAGGTGTACGTTACCCGTCCAGACGGTGAGGTTGCGCTGTAAGATGCCCCGGAAGAGTGCTTCTTCGCCAATGGCCGGAATCACGCCGATGACCAGCAGGGCAATAGCAAGTTGTAGCGGGGTGTCGAACGTAGTGATGTATTTGGTGACGCCAGCCAGACTTTTCTCCTTGTCACGAATCCACTGTTCGAGCGGGGCCAGGGTTTGCGGCAGGTGCAGATTCTGGTTCCACTCGATGATGAGTCCGTTGCCAGGCATGAAGGCTATGACAATCAGAACGACGATACCCAGCCCCGTAACGGTTGCCAGCGGACGTTGGCTGAACTGGGGCCAGGTCCGGCGCTCGATCACGTACCAGTAGAGCAGGGCAGGTAGTAAAAACGTACCCAGGTGATTGACCGCCTGGAGAGCCATGATCTCGTACCAGCCGTTCGCTACCGAGGTTGGATTACCCGATAGCCGGAGCAGATACGCCTGGGCTTCGGCCGGATCAAGTCCCTTGCCCACCATTAGCACAACGAACAGCAGCAAGGTGCTGATGACGCCCCCCAGCAGCACAAAACCAACGAGCATAATAAGCCCACCAAGGGTTGGCGATCGGGATGACGGATGGTTGGGCGAGACAATAGGTTGCATAATTCCCGTAAATTTACAGACAGAACACGGATTTACGAGGTGTCAGCTGCTATTTACCCAGGAACCAAACAAGGCTGCAAATCGTAATTCTAACCAGAAAAGGGTATCTATAGCCTTGTGGCTGAAATCAATACGTACTGTGGTTAAGATTGGTAATATAGAACTTCCGGACTTCCCGTTGCTGCTGGCCCCGATGGAAGATGTGAGCGATCCGCCGTTTCGGGCGGTATGTAAGGCCAACGGCGCCGACCTGATGTATACCGAGTTCATCTCCTCGGAAGGGCTCATTCGGGATGCGGCCAAGAGCGTGCAGAAACTGGATATTTTCGAATACGAACGGCCCATTGGTATCCAGCTGTTCGGCTCCGACATCGAAACGATGGGCGAGTGTGCCCGCATTGCTACCCGCGCCAACCCCGATCTGATCGACATCAACTACGGGTGCCCGGTCAAGAATGTTGCCTGCCGGGGCGCCGGGGCTGCGCTGCTTCAGGATATTCCGAAAATGGTGAAAATGACCGAAGCTGTTGTCAAAGCTACTCACCTGCCCGTAACGGTGAAAACCCGGCTCGGCTGGGACGATAACACCCGCAATGTAGAGGAAGTAGCCGAACGATTGCAGGATATCGGCATCCAGGCGCTGACCATTCACGGGCGTACGCGGGTGCAGATGTACAAAGGAAGCGCCGACTGGACGCTCATCGGCCGCATCAAAGATAACGACCGTATCAAAATTCCGATCTTCGGCAATGGCGATATCGACACCCCCGAAAAAGCGCTCGAGTATAAGAATCGGTACGGAGTTGACGGGGTTATGATTGGGCGGGCCAGCATCGGATACCCCTGGATATTCGACGAAATCAAGCACTTTGTCCGGACCGGAGAACACCGTACCCCACCCACCATTGCGGATCGGGTAGCGGTATGTCGTCAGCACCTCGACTTCTCGATCCGCTGGAAAGGCGAGATTACGGGCCTGTTCGAGATGCGCCGGCACTACACCAATTATTTCAAGGGGCTTCCTGATTTCAAGCCTTACCGGCAGCGGCTCGTTACGACCAATACCTATCTAGAAACCCGGGCCGTACTCGACGAAGTAGCCGATCGCTACGCCGAAGCCTATGTATAACCCTCAGCGCCAGCGGGTAACCAGCCGACAAGGCTGATGCCCGCTGGCGCTGAGGCTCCTTTCCCTTACGTTCATGCCCACCGAAGAGTCTATTGTAGTAAACCAGAAACGCCCGGTTATGGCGTGGGTGTTGCTTTGTACCCTGGCGCTGGTGTGGGGCAGCTCGTTTATCCTCATCAAACGGAGTCTGGGTGCGTTTTCGCCCACGCAGGTTGCGGCTGGCCGACTGCTGTTTGCCCTGCTTTTTTTTGTGCCCTTCCTGGCCCGGCAGGCCCAGCAACCGGCCGTCAGGGCAGCTGTTCGGCCCCGGTGGTGGGCGCTGCTGGTGGCGGGAATAGTGGGGTTCGTTATTCCCGCTTTTCTGTTTGCCGAAGCGGGCGCGCATCTGAACAGTTCGCTGTCGGGCGCGCTCAACTCGCTGAGTCCGCTGTTTACACTTATTCTGGGTGCTCTTTTCTTTGGGCAGGCGCTTCAAGTCAGGCAGGTAACCGGTATTCTGCTGGGGCTGGCCGGGTCGCTGTTGCTGGTCTTTTTCAGCGCCACTGGCTCCTTTCAGATCAACGGTTACGCGCTCATGGTCATGCTGGCAACGGTCTGCTACGGCTTTAACACCAACTTTATCGGGTGTTACATCAGCCAGTTACCCGCGCTGGTCTCTACGGCCTGGCTGTTTGCGTTCATCGGGCCGATTGCGGTGCTGATCCTGTTGCCGACCGACTTCCTGTCGCGCGCGTTCGATCCCACTCATACCACCTCGCTGGTAGCCCTGATTATTCTCGGGGTGCTCGGGTCGGGCCTGATGTCGGTGTTTTTTAACCGCATCATGCAGCTGGCTTCCCCTTTGTTTGCGGCCTCGGTAACCTACCTGATCCCGATCGTGGCGCTGCTCTGGGGCGTACTCGACGGTGAGCGAATCTATGCCGTACAGTTTGCCGGCATGGGGATCTGCCTGCTCGGAATTTGGTTGGTGAATCGAAACTGAGTTACTTGTGATCGATTTTCGTTCGGGTTATCCAACGCCCTTACCAAACCATAACCCATGTACCAGACAACCCTCGATCAACAACCGGCTACCATCAATTTTTCAGCAACGGGCCCGGTGCTCAACGGCGAGCCTTTCAGCTGGGACCTGGTCCGACTTACGGATCGTACCCTGCATATCCTCTACCAGAACCGTTCTTACAATGCCGAAGTGCTGGAGCTGAACGCGGCAGCTAAAACCGTTGTCCTGAAAATAAACGGGCGTATTCATACCATTCAGCTGAAAGACCGCTTCGACCTCCTGCTCGAAAAAATGGGCATGAGCAGCGCAGCCGCGGCCAAAATCGGCGACCTGAAAGCACCGATGCCGGGCCTGATCGTAGGCATTACGGTAGCGGTGGGGGCCACTGTGCAGAGAGGAGATACGGTGCTGATTCTGGAAGCTATGAAGATGGAAAACACAATAAAAGCGCCCGCCGAGGCCACCGTGAAAGCCATTCGTGTTCAGAAAGGAGACCGCGTCGAAAAAGGACAGGTACTGATCGAGTTCGGTTAGCCAAAGCGGGTTTTCGGCCGGGCTTTTGACGGGTTTACCGACTTTTCGTTTGCTGCTTTCCTCGGCTCCATCCTTCCTGCCTTCTCCTTTTTTCCCTATCTTTGCCCCCGCAAAAATCACCCCGCATGACATCAACGAAGTACAAACGAATTCTGCTCAAATTAAGCGGAGAGGCTTTGGCCGGTCCCAGCGGTTACAACATCGACCCTGCCGTACTGGAGCAATACAGTAAAGAAATCAAACAGGTTGTCGATCTGGGTGTGCAGGTCGCCATAGTCATCGGCGGAGGCAACATCTTCCGGGGCGTATCGGGCGAGCGGTCTGGTATCGACCGGGTGCAGGGCGACTACATGGGTATGCTGGCTACGGTTATCAATGCCATGGCTATCCAGAGCTCCCTCGAAAAACACGGGATGTATACCCGCGTCATGTCGGCGATCAAGATGGAGCAGGTGTGCGAACCCTACGTACGTCGGCGCGCTGTGCGGCATCTCGAAAAAGGGCGGGTTGTGATCTTCGGGGCCGGTACCGGAAGTCCGTACTTCACTACCGATACCACCGCCAGCCTGCGGGCTATCGAGGTAGAGGCAGACGTGGTGCTGAAGGGAACCAAGGTAGACGGTGTCTATACGGCCGACCCGATGAAAGACAAAACGGCTACCCGGTATACCACCATTTCGTTCGAGGACGTTTACGAGAAGAAACTGAACGTCATGGACCTGACCGCTTTCACCCTCTGTCAGGAGAATAACCTGCCCATCATTGTTTTCAACATGAATGAGGCCGGTAGTCTGCTCCGGGTCATCCAGGGCGATAGCGATACGGGCACGCTGGTGACGTCGAACTAAGTAGCCCGGGGTTTGTTTTGCCGGTTCTGGTGAGCCAATGCCTGCCTACATAGCGGCTGCGTTAGCCCTGAGTTATCGCTGCTGGTTAAAACGGTACACTGAATACAGTAAACTGTAAAAAAGAATGGAAGAGATCGAGCTATTTCTCGACGATGCAAAAGACACGATGGAGAAGGCGCTGAAGCACCTGGCCATTGAACTGACAAAAATTCGTGCCGGTAAGGCCAGTGCTCAGATGCTCGACGGTATACAGGTCGAGTACTACGGGATGATGTCGCCCCTGAACCAGGTGGCCTCCGTCAATACGCCCGACGCGCGAACCATCGTGGTGAAGCCGTTCGAGCGGAAACTCATCGGTGAAGTAGAAAAAGCAATCCGGAACTCGAACGTAGGCCTGGCCCCCAACAACGACGGGGAAATGATCCGGCTCAACGTGCCCCCCCTGACCGAAGAACGTCGGCGCGACCTGGTGAAAAAAGTAAAACAGGAGGTGGAAGTGGCCAAGGTGAACGTACGTAACATCCGCAAAGACACCAACGATGACATCCGTAAGCTGGTCAAAGAAGGCGTTTCGGAAGATGCCGTCAAGCAGGGCGAAGAGCGGGTTCAGAAACTCACCGACGCGTTTATCGCCCGCATCGAAGAGGTATTCGCGGCTAAGGAAAAAGACATTCTGATGGTGTAAGCTGCCAGACGATGACCAATTGTAACCCGGTTCTACCCGTTAGAGCCGGGTTTTTTCGTGTCTTGCTTAGCCAATCGGAGGAGAGACCCGACGGGTTTTTATGCGATCGGGTCAGGAAATCCGGCGGATGGCTGATCGGAGGTAGTCGAGCGCGGTGCGGCTGATCAGTTGTTCATCGACATCGGCTACCCGTTCGCCCCGGTGCTGGTAGGGCCATACTTCACCCGTGAGGGCGTCGAAGGTCCCGTAGGGAATCAGCTGGTACTCCTCGTATCCCCAGTATAAAAAATCGGTCGCGTCGGCGTAGGTATCGAAACCGACCGCGTAACCAATTTCCTGTTGAGCGAAAACAACGATGTAGCGCATACCCCCCGTACGCAAAAAAGACCCGTTCGGTTGCGTGTTTGTCGGCGGAGATACCGGTTCCCCGTAACAATCCGGCGGGTGCGCCGTCCGTTTTCTGGTAAACCTGTATCTTTGGGCAGTGTACTGACTGCATTGTATGAAACAACCTACATTTTTCCAACGTTTGCGCCCACACCTGATCGCTGTGGTGGGTCTGCTGGTGCTGGCTATCATTTATTTCTCGCCGGTCATGTCGGGCAAGACCTTAAGCATGAGCGATGTACAGCAGGCGGTTGCCTCAGCCCGCGAAATTCGTGAGATCGGCCAGCAATCGGGCGAGAAACCACTCTGGACCGATGCGGTTTTCAGCGGTATGCCCGCCTATATGATCGACTTTAACTATCCCTACATATTTGTTTACAAAGCCGTTATGGGGGTTGTGGGCCTGTTGCCCAACACAGCCTCGGTTGTCTTTGTGGTCATGTTTTGCGCGTACCTGCTGCTGGTTGTGCTGGGGGCTAATGCGTGGCTGTCGGCGCTGGGGGCTATTGCCTACGGGTTCGGCACCTTCGGCATCGTCAGCCTCGAGGCCGGGCATATTTCCAAACTGTTTGCTATGGGGTTTGGGGCTGGCCTGCTGGCCGGGGTGGTACTGGCGCTTCGCGGACGATACTGGCTCGGGGCCGCCCTGACCGGACTGTTTGGCTGTATGGAGCTGGGGGCCAACCACATTCAGATTACGTACTACCTGTTCATGACCATCGGCCTGTACATACTCGTTGAAGGAATTGCCCTGGTGCAGGCGGGTAAAGGCCGGCAACTGGCTATGGGCCTGGCCACGCTGGCCCTGGCGGGTGTTCTGGCCGGTGGCAGCTTTGGCAAGCGCCTGCTCGTGCTGAATCAATACACGAAGGAAACCATTCGGGGCACGTCGGAGCTGACGGCCAAAACAACCAATCCGGACGGGAAATCGGCCGAAAGCGGAGCCCGAAACGGGCTCGACAAAGAATACGCGTTCAGCTACAGCTACGGCAAGGCCGAAACCCTCACGCTGCTGGTGCCAAATGCCTTCGGGGGCGCGTCGGGGGGCGGTCTCGGTACCGGTTCTGACTTTTACAAGGCACTCGTGAATCGGGGGCTCGACCCCGCCCAGGCGCAGCAGTTTGTGGAGCTGGGTACGCCAACCTACTGGGGCGATCAGCCGATGGTAGGAGGCCCGGCCTATGCGGGGGCGGCACTGCTGTTTCTGTTCGTGCTGGGAATGTTCGTGATCCGCAACCCCATCCGGTGGTGGCTGCTGAGTGCGGCTGGGCTTATGATTGTGCTGGCCTGGGGTAAAAACCTGGCGGCCATCAACTACCTGCTGTTCGACTACCTGCCGTACCTGAACAAATTCCGGGCTATGACCATGGCGCTTTGCCTGGCGCAGCTGTTTATCGGGATTGGAGCGGCCATGGCCCTGCAGAGCCTCGTAAGCCAGAAATGGACGTTTGCGCAACTCCGACAGCCGCTGCTGATCAGCTTTGGCCTGACCGGTGGCCTGGCGTTGATCCTGGCGCTGCTGGGCGGTACCCTGTTCAGCTTTCAGACGCCGACCGATGCCGACATGATGGCGCGCTATTTCGGCGAAGCGGGCAAAGAGTTTCTGCCCGCCCTCATCAGCGACCGGCAGGGGCTGCTCCGGAGCGATGCCTTCCGGTCGTTCATCCTGATCCTGCTGACGGCGGGTGCTGTCTGGGCGCTGATCACCGATAAAATCAAGCCCATTGTCTTTTATCCGGTGCTGCTGGCGCTGGTGATATTCGACCTGTTCGGTGTCGATAAACGCTACCTGAACAATGCCGATTTTGTCACGAAAGCACAGGCCAGTCAGGTGTTTGAACCAACACCCGCCGACGAGCAGATTTTGCAGGATAAGACGCCCGGCTTCCGGGTGTTCGACCAGACTTCCGATTTTATGAACAGCAACCGCGCGTCCTACTTCCACCGGTCCATTGGTGGGTATCACGCGGCTAAACTTCGGCGGTATCAGGAGTTGATTACGTATGCTTTCCAGCCCAATACGCTCAACATACTGAATATGCTGAACGTCAAGTACGTCATTCGGCAGGGCGAGCAGGACCCCAATAACCCGCAACAGGCGCCGACGGGGCCGGTTGTATTACCTAATCCGGAGGTGCTCGGAGCCGCCTGGTTCGTCAAAACAGTACAGACGGTAGAAGGCGCCGATGCGGAGATTGCGGCCATGAAGACCCTGAATCCACGCGATACGGCCGTGGTCGATAAGCGATTCGCTGCGCAGCTGTCGGGCCTGCCTGCCACCCTCGACCCGACCGGCAGTACAATCCGGCTTTCGAACTACCGGCCCGACAAGATGATCTACGAGGTCAATGCCGCCCGCGACGGGGTAGCCGTCTTCTCGGAAATCTACTACCGGGGTAACGAAGACTGGCAGACACTGATCGACGGGAAACCCGTTCAGCAGCTACGGGCCAACTATGTGCTGCGGGCGCTGCGCATACCGGCGGGTAAACATACGGTCGAGTTTCGGTTCGATCCGCCCGCTGCCAAAACCGGCGATACCATCGATCTCATTGCCAACGTGCTGCTGATTGCGCTGATTGGGTTTGTCATCTTCCGGGAAGGTCGCAACCGGCAGTCTGCACCGATGTCTGAACCTGAGCCAGTTGGCCCTCCGACCCCGGAGCCCGCAGCGACAAAGCCAACGAAGGCAAAAACCCGGTAGCTGCCGGACATACCCGGCCGGTAAGGTATTAAAACGATGGGTTCCGACTGTCACTACAGCGCGTAGTAACAGTCGGAACCCATTTTTCGCGTGTTAATCGACCGGTTTGGGAGCCGGTTTAGGGGCGGTCCACTTTTTGGGATGCTGCGGACGAGTGTTGCCATACGACCCCATCGAAATTTTGCCTTTCCGTGACTTCTTGTCGCCTTTTCCCATAATAATTAATTGATTTAATGTATATTACTAGTGTATGAAGCCTGGAGAAAGGTAATCCTACCCGCTGCTAATTTTGTCATCTTTACGTCCTTCGTTTTCAACCGCTGATTGCCCATGCCGTACCGACATACAGTTCGTCAGACCAGGTATGTATTCGATGATTTGCGGACGCTGCTGGCCCGCGCCACCCCCCGGCGGTCGGGCGATGAACTGGCGGGTGTAGCGGCCCGGTCGGCAGAAGAACGGGTGGCGGCTCAGATGGCCCTGGCCGACCTGCCGCTCACCACCTTTCTGGCCGAAGCTGTCGTGCCCTACGAGCAGGACGAAGTGACCCGGCTCATCATCGACTCGCACGATGCCGGGGCGTTTCAGCCGATCCGGCATCTGACCGTGGGCGGCCTGCGCGATTACCTGTTGAGCCTGACCACCGATACCGATACGCTTCGCCAGCTGCAACCGGGGTTAACCCCCGAAATGGTAGCGGCCGTCTCGAAACTGATGCGGAACCAGGATCTGATTACAGTGGCGGCCAAATGTGAGGTCATCACCCGGTTTCGGAATACCATCGGCCTGAACGGTCGACTCAGCACCCGGCTCCAGCCCAATCACCCCACCGATAATGTGCGGGGCATTGCGGCCAGCCTGGTCGATGGGCTGCTCTACGGAGCCGGAGATGCCGTAATCGGTATCAACCCCGCTACGGATCATGTGCAGACAACCATCCGGCTGCTGGATATGCTCGACAG
This sequence comes from Spirosoma sp. 209, assembly GCF_002006735.1. Lineage (NCBI taxonomy): Bacteria > Pseudomonadati > Bacteroidota > Cytophagia > Cytophagales > Cytophagaceae > Spirosoma > Spirosoma sp. 209. The sequence continues at coordinate 193,334 of NZ_MVEC01000011.1, forward strand.
CGTTCGGGAGCGGTTTTCTATTCCGGCGCAGACCTGTGTGCTGAGCCACCTGACCACGACCCTGCAGGCGGTGGAGCAGGGCGCTCCCGTCGATCTGGCGTTTCAGAGTATTGGCGGCACCGAAGGCGTGAACGCATCCTTCGGGGTGAACCTCGGCTTATTACAGGAAGGGCTGGAGGCAACCCGTTCGCTGAAGCGCGGTACGCTCGGGCAGCATGTTATGTATTTTGAAACAGGGCAGGGGAGTGCGCTATCGGCCAACGCCCACTGTGGTCTGGATCAGCAAACCGCCGAAGTCCGGGCCTATGCCGTAGCGAGGGCGTTTGAGCCGCTGCTGGTCAACTCAGTCGTTGGGTTCATTGGGCCTGAATACCTGTATGACGGCAAACAGATTATTCGCGCCGGGCTGGAGGATCATTGCTGCGGCAAACTGCTGGGCTTGCCGATGGGTGTCGATATCTGCTATACCAACCACGCGGAGGCCGACCAGGACGATATGGACACCCTGCTCACGGTACTCGGCACCGCCGGGGTAACGTTCATCATGGGCATTCCGGGCGCCGATGATGTGATGCTGCACTACCAGAGTACGAGTTTCCACGATGCGCTGTACATCCGAAAGCTGCTCAACCGCCGACCGGCGCCCGAGTTTGAACACTGGCTTATGAGCATGGGCCTGCTGAACGACCAGGGTCAACTACTACCCGCCGGCACGGGGCATCGGCTGCTGAGCGGTATGTAGCGGGGTTCTACAAACGCCGGGCTTCAACCCCTTCTTTGGTGATCCGAACCGGTTTAATGGCGCCTTTCTCGTCGAAATACAGTTTGTCGATGCAGGTTTCGCGGTGGTTGCCATCGGTTTCGGTAAGCGGACGGCGGTGGTAGATGATGTACCAGTCGTCGGTGCCGGGTACGTTGATGACCGAATGATGGCCAGCGCCGGTCGCTACGGTCGGGTCCTGCTGCAACACTTTGCCAACGCGCTCGAATGGGCCGAACGGAGAGGACCCCACCGCATACGCTACCGAATAGTTGGGACCCGTCCAGCCGCCCTCCGACCACATAAAATAGTAGCGTCCGTTTCGTACGAACATGATTGGCCCTTCTACGTAATCTTTGGGGGTAATCTCGCGGAACGTGGTGCCGTCGGCGAAGGGAATGAACCCCTTATAATCGCCTGTCAGCTGGGCAATGTTGCAATGGCCCCAGCCGCCGTAGATGAGATACTCTTTACCGTCGGTATCGCGGAAAACAAACTGATCGATGGGCTGGGCACCGTTATGAACTTCACCGACCAGCGGTTTGCCGAGGTAATCGCGGAAAGGGCCGGCGGGGTTGTTGGCTACGGCAACCCCAATACCTCCTACTTCGCCGGGGTGGACATCGTTAGCGCCGAAAAAGAGGAAATACTGGCGCCCTTTCTGCACGATAGCGGGCGCCCACATCGCTTTTTTGGCCCACTTCACCGCCGACGAGTCGAGAATACGCGGGTGCTTGGTCCAGGTGACGAGATCGGGCGATGAGAAGGCATCAAAATGAACCTGCTTCTCATACTTGTCGGAGTACGTAGGGTAGATCCAGTACCGATTGCCAAAAATGGCTCCTTCCGGATCCGCATACCAGCCCGGAAATACCGGATTGCCCGAGCGTTTGGCCGACTGGGCGGTAGCAGACAGTGTGCCGAGTAGTAAAAAGAACAGAGAAAGGCGTGTGAGACTAGTCATTCGGAAACGTGTTGAGGTGTTGTCAGGCGCCGGCTGTAAACGCCAGCTGGGTTTTGCTCCGCCTTGGTTCGGCGGCATTGACGGGCAATATAGGCCGAACGGTGTTTCCGTGTATGTAGCCCAGCCGAAAATTGCCGTACGCACTGGACCGGGGTACGCCGGCTGTGAGCAAGCGAATAGATCGAGAATGGACCAACAGTGACTACAGGCCTGTACCCGGTCGCCTGTCGCACCGCTTGTGTACCAGCTGTTGTTTTCGTAGGTTGCCTGTATGAACGCAGATCCGTGGTCTTTTCTACAGGCACATACCCGAGCGCGCATTGCACAGGGGCGGGTAGGCAACAGTCTGCCGACCCGGGCGTTGCTGGATTTTCAACTTGACCACGCCCGGGCCCGCGATGCCGTTTATTCGGTACTCGATGACGAGCAGCTGTTGAGCGACATTCGGGCGCTGGGTGCCGAAGCCCGCTCGTTCCAAAGTCAGGCTGCCGATCGCGCCACGTATCTAAAACGGCCTGATCTGGGTCGCAGACTGCACGAAACATCGGTCGCCAACCTGGCCCGTTTAGCCCGCGATAACGAAGGGGCGAACGGCATCGAACTGGCTATCGTCATCGTCGACGGCTTGTCGGCTACGGCGGTCAATACACATGCGGTACCCGTTGTGTCGGCCTTGCTTCGGTTGATACGCAGCCTGAACTGGTCGGTGGCGCCGATCTGTCTGGTGCAGCAGGGGCGAGTAGCTATCGGCGACGAGATTGCACACGCGCTGGGGGCCAGTATGGTACTGGTTCTGATTGGCGAACGGCCGGGCCTGTCATCGCCCGATAGTCTGGGCGCTTACCTCACCTACAAACCCCGCCCGGGTCTGACCGACGAGTCGCGCAATTGCGTGTCCAACATCCGACCCGAAGGATTGCCGTACGAGCCTGCCGCCCAGAAACTTGCGTACCTGCTGACCGAAATGAAAACGCGGCAGCTATCGGGCGTGGGGCTGAAAGACGAAATGCCTACACATACACTACCGAATACTTCTTACCCGGTAGGGATCGAACAAACCCCCGAAACTCCAGATTGAGCAGGAGCGAAGCCAGGCGGCCCATCGGAATCTGCGACTGCCAGCTTAGCTCGTCGATGTGCAGGTCGGTCGATTGCCGCAACAGGGCCAGGACTTGACTTTCTTCATCGGTTACGTCTACGGGCAGGACCGGGGCTGTATTGCCGCGCGGATGCTGACCCACTGGCTGATCCCAGTTGAGGGCTTCGATCAGATCCGCCGGGCTGGTATAAATCTGCGCTTTGTTTTCCCGGATGAGTTTGTTACAACCCGCCGAAAAGGTCTGGTTCAGCTGGCCCGGCACCGCAAAAACGTCGCGGTGGTAGTTGTTGGCGTACTCGGCCGTAATGAGGGCGCCCCCTTTGGCGGCTGCTTCTACCACAACAATGGCATCGCTCAGACCGGCAATGATCCGGTTGCGGGCCGGAAACAGATGGGCGTCGGGTTTGGTACCCGGAATACTCTCGGTCAACAGGCCGCCCTGGGACAGCATCTCCTGCGCTGTTCGCCGATGGACCGATGGGTAAACCACGTCTAGTCCGCTGGCCATGACGCCTATGGTTGGCAGTCCGTTGGTCAGGCTGGCCCGGTGGGCGGCAATGTCGATGCCATAGGCGAGGCCGCTGATGACGGTGACATGGTAGGGCGCTAGTGCATCGATTATATCGGTAGTGATTCGCCGGCCATAGTCAGTGGCCTGCCGGGTGCCAACCAGCCCAATCGTGCGGGGGGCGTTCAGGTCACCAGCGCCCTGCCAGTACAACAGGGCCGGGGCGTCGTAGAAGGTTTTCAGTCGGGCCGGGTAGGCTTTGTCGGTGTAGAAAAGGGGCGTAGCGCCGAGGGTTTCGAGTCGTTTCAGTACCCGCTCGGCAGCCGTCAGCGCGTCGGAAGTACGAATGGCCCGGGCGGTTATGTCGCCAATGCCGGGTACTTTCAGCAGGCGGGCCAGGGGCGACCGGAAGACCTCCGGGGCCGATCCGCAGTAGCTGATCAGTTGTCGAATCAGAATACTGCCCAGGCCCGGAACGAGGGTGAGGGCAACTTGAGAATGAGCGTCGGTAGACACGTTTGGATAAAGCAAAGAAGTTACGGAAATGAGAGGGCTGGCGAGCAGCCTCTGCAAGCTTACTGCTTTTCAGGCGTAAACCCAACAGAAGTGGCTTGTCAAAGAATGGTATGTAAACTATGTATTAAATTGGTTAGTAAAAAGGTAGCGGTGAGATAATTACCGAAGCACTGTTCGAAAAAATCGCGGGAGTATTTTTGTGAAAAGTTTCCTGTACAAAAAACACTAGCCAATGCTTTCTAACAGACTTTTACTATCCTCTACTGTGCTGCTTTCATTGTTCGTGGCTGTGGCCTGCAGTAATGAAGAAAACCCAAGCACACAGTCAGCTAACGAGGTAGTACTGAAAAACCAATCCGTTACGCCTGCTCTGGCCAAAGCCATGACCGGTGTCAACAACGTCGAGATTTTCTCACTTGTCGGCAGCGACGATAAACTGGATCAGTCACCTAACTTTGTTTTTGGGGGTTCGGCCGATGGAGCAGGCATGCTGAAAAATGCGGACGGCACCTTTACGCTGCTCGTAAACCACGAAGACAACTTCGCCGTATCGCGCATTACCCTCGACAAAACCTTTAAGCCGGTCAAGGGAGAATATATCCTGAACTCCGATGGGGGCGTATGGCGCCTTTGTTCGGCCACGATGGCCACGGCCGAAGAACACGGATTTGGGCCCTTGTATCTGACCTGTGGCGAAAGTGGCCAGGAGTCGCGCACGCACGGGGTGAACCCCTTTGGCGACGTAGGAACCGCGAGCGTATCTAAAGAAATCGCCGGGCTGGGCCGCTGGAGTGCCGAGAACGCAGTGCCGCTGCCCAAGCAGGCCTATGCCGGTAAAACAGCCATCCTGATCGGCGACGACGATTCGGACGTGAACGGGGGGCAGCTGGCCCTATATCTCTCCAATACCGTGGGAGACCTGGATAACGGCTCGCTCTACATGCTGAAACGCACCGACGGCAACCAGCGCGAAATGGATATGAAAGTGGGGGCCAAGTTCCCGGTCGAGTTCGTCAGGATCGACAACCACAAAACCCTGACGGGCGCGCAGATCAACGCCAAAGTAAACGACCTCAAGGCCATCAAATTTGGGCGGGTCGAAGACATCGACTACCGCAAGAAAAGCACGGGCCGCGAAGTCTACTTCAACGTTACGGGCCAGGCGACATCGGGACCCAACGCCGATTATTCGCGCTCAAAATACGGTCGGGTATACCGCCTGACGATGGATGCCGCCGATCCACTCAAAGCAACACTCGAAGTAGTGCTGGATGGCGACGACCGCGCGGGTAATGCCAAAACGTTTCAGAATGTGGATAATATCGTAGTGACGGAGAATTACCTCTACACCCAGGAAGACCCGAATAGCTATGGCGACGAAACCCACGATTCGTACATCTACCAGCTGAACCTGAAAACGAACGAGTTTAAGCCGGTTATCGAACTGGATCACCGCCGGACGGCTTCCGATGCCGCAAAATACAATGTAGGGGGTGCATCGCGGTTCGGCGCCTGGGAGTATGGTGCAATGATCGACGTATCGGATCAGGTCGGATTTGCCGATACCTTCATCATTGCCGTTCAGCCGCACACCTGGCGAGGGGATAAGTACAAGGCTGTTGACGGGGGAACCAAACGACCCGACGAAAACCAGGCCAGTCAGCTTATCGTCGTAAAAGGGCTGCCCCGCTAGATCGACAGACGTATAGTACGTGCCTGACCAACCCCGGGTTGGTCAGGCTTTTTACTTCTCATAAAGCTGATTTTGCCGTTTGTAAAAATGGTTACCCAACAAACTACGTCGACAGTAGCGCGTCAACAGCCCCGATACGCATTCCGGATAGGTATTGTCCTGATTGCCTGTCTGGCGTTTTTGAGCCTGTATAGGGTATGGACGTCCCGGCAAACGCCACTACAACAGGTTAAGAGTAAATACCTGCATGATATTGCGCAGCTTGACTCAGCCGTGCGGCACCTGAATCGAGCCGTTGATGCGCAGTGGTCGGAGATCCGGATTCAGGCTGCATTTGATTCAGCTCGTCTGGCTTACAAACAGGTTGAGTTTCTGGTCGAGCTGTACAATCCCGAAACGGCCAAAAGCCTGAATGGGCCTGCCTTGCCCGAGGTGGAAGAAGATGATGGGTTACAGCGGGAAATCAAGCCGGAGGGCTTTCAGGTAATCGAAGAACTAGTATTTCCTTACGACCCGGCCAACCGGGGCGAATTGCGCGGGCAGCTGGCGCTGTTACAGGCCAATGTGGGGCGGTTGACCCGGGTCGCCACGGATAACGAGATGACCGACAGCCACGTCTTTGATGCCATACGGCTCGAAGTGTTTCGGCTCGTTTCGCTCGGCATCACCGGGTTCGACTCGCCCGTTGCCAATCATTCGCTGCCGGAAGCTGTAGCCTCGTTGCAAAGTTTACACCAACACCTCCGCTTCTACGACCTGGCTGACCAGCAACCCGACCTGGCCGAGCGGCTCGACGGGGCCTTTGCCGGTGCTATCGGCGCTTTACAAAAAGAGCAGAGTTTTACCGAGTTCGACCGGTTTGGCTACATCACCCAACACGCCAATGTGCTGAGTGGCTTACTGCTCGACGCGCAACAGGCCCTTGGCATTCCAGTGTTTCAGGAAAGTCGTCTCCTGTCCGCTTCGGCCCGGACGCTCAATGATCGGGACGCCTTCGACCCAAACTATTTTGTGAACAGTCGTGACGATCGGGCCACGCCCAGCCGGATTGCGCTGGGGAAAATGCTGTTTTACGACCCCATTCTGTCGGGTGATGCCAACCGCAGCTGTGCCACCTGCCACCAACCCGATAAAGCGTTTACGGATGGCGAGCCGAAAAGTCTGGCCGTCGGTTTCGGTGGTCGGCGTATTGCCCGTAATGCGCCCACATTGGTAAACGCGGCTTTACAGGCCGCTCAGTTTGCCGATTCGAGGGTAACCTTCCTCGAAGACCAGGCCAGCGACGTGATCGAAAACGCCGATGAGATGCACGGCTCACTACCCGACGCGGTAAAGGCACTCCGGGCCAGCCAAGTGTATCAGACTACATTTAGCAAGACCTACCGCGACGGGGTGACCGAACAAAATCTGAAGAACGCCATTGCGAGTTATGTCCGGTCGCTGACCAGCCTGAACTCGCGGGTAGATAGGGCGTTACGGAACGAAAAGCAGGCTGCGCTATCGGCTGAAGAGAAGCATGGCTTCAATCTGTTCATGGGTAAAGCAAAATGTGCCACCTGCCACTTTTACCCCTTATTCAACGGCACGGTGCCGCCCGCTTATCAGAAAACCGAAAGTGAGGTGCTGGGTACACCCGCTACAGCCGACAATAACCAGCTTGATCCGGATCTGGGTAAATTTCGGACCACCGGGATTACCCTTCAGAAACACGCGTTCAAAACGCCGACCGTTCGCAACGTAGCCCAAACCGCTCCCTACATGCACAATGGCGTGTATCAAACGCTCGATCAGGTTATCGATTTTTATAACAAAGGCGGAGGCAACGGCCTGGGCCTTCGTGTCGACAACCAGACGTTACCTGCAGATAAACTGAATCTGACGCCCGGCGAAAAGCAGGCTCTAATCGCTTTTCTGAACGCGCTGTAATTTGGTGCACCGGCCTGAAGGCCGACGCTATTCATGGGTCGTACCGAGCTGGATTCTACAAGGCGGAAGAACATGACTAGCACCGGTTTTTAAACCGGTGTATCAGGTGCCGGTCAATTCAATGCACCGGCCTAAAGGCCAGTGCTAGTCATGGGTCGTACCGAGCTGGATTCTACAAGGCGGAAGAACATGACTAGCACCGGTTTTTAAACCGGTGTACCGGGGTCGTACGACCCTGATTTTCAAACCGGCGAATCATCGATAGCATTGTCGACCGGCGTGTTCAGGTCGTCGCGAATTTTTTCCAGGAAGGATTTGATCTCACGGAGTTTGGCGATGTAGCGGGCATTCTGCTGGCGGTTGACATCCCGACTTTTCAGGAATTCGCGGGCACCGGCCAGGGTATAGCCTTTAGCCTGCGTCAGGTCCAGAATGTCGCGGAGCAGGTCGAGGTCAGCCTGCGTATAAACCCGATCGCCGGAGCGATTTTTTCGGGGCTGGAGCATGGGGAACTCCTTTTCATAGAACCGTAACTTCGACGCGTTGATCCCGAATAACTCGGCTACTTCCTTGATGCCGTAATACAGTTTGCCCTCGCTTTCCATCTGACAAACCTGCCACGCAGACCCGAAAAACGCAAGTTTTCGTGTAAATTTGCCGACGCCCCGCCTGGTGGATCGACCGGTAGCCCTGGTGGATCCCGAAATAAATGATTGAGCGGGCAACTGATTGATTCTATTATGACTTCCCACGAAATACGTCGACATTTTCTCGACTTCTTCCGCTCCAAACAACACCTGATTGTGCCCTCAGCCCCGCTGGTCGCCAAGAACGACCCTACGCTGATGTTCAATAACTCCGGGATGGCGCAGTTCAAGGATTTCTTTCTCGGCAATGGCACGCCACCGTCGCCCCGCGTGGCCGATACGCAGAAGTGCCTGCGGGTGTCCGGTAAGCACAACGACCTCGAAGACGTTGGTTTCGATACCTATCACCACACCATGTTCGAGATGCTCGGCAACTGGTCGTTTGGCGATTATTTCAAGAAAGAAGCACTGGCCTGGTCGTGGGAACTGCTGACCGAAGTATACAAACTTCCCAAAGACCGGATCTACGTGTCGGTTTTCAAAGGAGATGAGCGGGATAACGTACCCTTCGATCAGGAGTCGTGGGACATCTGGAGAGAAATCCTCGGTCGCGACGGCGAACCGGACGAGTCGCGGATCATTCTGGGTAATAAAAAAGACAACTTCTGGGAAATGGGGGATACGGGGCCATGCGGTCCCTGTTCGGAGATTCACATCGACCTGCGCTCCCCCGACGAGGTGGCAGCTACGCCGGGTAAAGAGCTGGTGAACGCCGACCATCCGCAGGTTGTCGAAATCTGGAACAACGTATTTATGCAGTTCAACCGCAAAGCCGACGGCTCGCTGGAAGAACTGCCCGCCCGCCATGTCGATACGGGTATGGGCTTTGAACGCCTGTGCATGGCTATCCAGGGCAAACAATCGAACTACGATACCGATGTTTTCTCGGGCACCATTCAGGTGATCGAAGAACTGTCGGGCCGGAAATACGAGGCCGGCAAAGGCATGGCTGACGTAGCGATGCGCGTCATTGCCGACCACATCCGGGCCGTGTCGTTCGCCATTGCCGACGGGCTGGTACCGAGCAACGCCAAAGCGGGCTACGTCATTCGGCGGATTCTGCGCCGGGCCATTCGGTACGGCTACTCGTACCTGAATCTGACCGAGCCGTTCATGACCAAACTCGTACCGACGCTGGCCATGCAGTTTGCCGATGTGTTCCCTGAATTGAACGCCCAGCGCGATTTTGTGGCTACCGTCATTCGCGAAGAAGAAATTGCCTTCCTGCGAACGCTCGGAACCGGACTGGGACGTCTGGACCAGATCATTGGTCAGTTAGCGAGCGAAGGAAAGTCGGAGATACCCGGCGAAACGGTCTTCGAACTGAACGATACCTTCGGTTTTCCGGCCGACCTGACGGCGCTGATTGCCCGCGAAAAAGGGCTTAGCATCGATGAAGCGGGTTTCCAGAAAGCCCTACAGGAGCAGAAAGCTCGTTCGCGCAAGGACGCTACCTCCTCAGCCGGCGACTGGATTGAACTGACTGAATCTGGAATGGGTTCGCGGTTTGTAGGCTACGATCAGCTCGAAACAACAACTACGATTGTTAAATATCGTAAAGTCCAGAACAAACAGGGTGCTCAATACCAGATCGTATTGGCCGAAACGCCTTTCTATGCTGAATCGGGCGGACAAATTGGCGATATCGGCAGCTTACGCCTGAGCAAAGCAGGTACGTTGTTTTGTTCGCTGGACGTGGTGGATACGAAAAAGGAAAACGATCTGACCATTCATATCGTCAATCCCGCTTCAGCAACAGGCGTTAACAGCGTTCCTTATCAGGAAACGGAAACCAACTGGCAGGTTTTCCCGCCTAACGCTACTTTGTCTACATTAGATGACGGCAGTAAGGTGGTTACCTGGCCTGACCTCGCAAATCGCATTGATATTGACGAGTTGGACGAGTTTCTAGCCCTGGCCGATGGTGTAAAGGCTATCGTGAACGCTGATCGCCGGATGCTGACCTCCAGCAACCACTCGGCTACTCACCTGCTCCATGCGGCTCTGCGCGATGTGCTGGGTACGCATGTGGCCCAGAAAGGCTCGTACGTAGGCCCGGATGCCCTTCGATTCGACTTCTCCCACTTCAGCAAGGTTACCGACGAGCAACTGGCCGACGTGGAGCGGATCGTGAACGAGAAAATCAGAGAGGACATCCAACTCGACGAAAAGCGTAACGTACCCATCGATCAGGCGAAAAATATGGGCGCCACTGCCCTGTTCGGCGAGAAATACGGTGACTTCGTGCGGGTTATCACGTTCGATCCCAACTACTCGGTCGAGCTCTGCGGAGGTACGCACGTACCGGCTACCGGGCATATTGGTTTATTTAAATTTACCGGCGAAGGCTCTGTATCGACGGGCATTCGGCGCGTAGAGGCTAAGACGTCGGTTGGCGCCGAAGAACTTGTCAACGAACAGATGGGGGTTGTCAGCGAGTTGAAAGAACTGCTCAAAGCCCCGAAAGATGTCGTAAAGGCGGTACAGGCGCTGCTCGATGAGCGGGCGGCATTGCAAAAGCAGGTCGAAGCGCTGCAGAATGAAAAAGTTCAACAGCTGAAGAACCAGCTGCTCGATAAAATTGAAAACCTTACCGGCAGCGACGGAGCTGGCCATGCGCGGCTGGTAGAACGTGTTGACGTGCCCTCGGCCGACGCGCTGAAGCAACTCGCCTATGACCTAAAAGCGAAAGTCGACAATCTGGCGCTGGTATTGGGGGCCGACATCAACGGAAAGCCCCAACTGGCCGTCATGCTACCCGATTCGCTCATTCAGGGAAGAAATCTGAATGCCGGTCAGGTGGTAAAAGAGCTGGCTAAAAACATCCGAGGGGGCGGGGGCGGCCAGCCATTCTTTGCTACGGCGGGTGGGTCAGACGCATCGGGTCTGGATGCGGCTCTGGCACAGGGCAAAGCGTTGCTGGCGTAAACCGAAATCGAGCTTCGGCGCAGGGGCCGAAGCTCGATGCTTATTCCCCAGCCGGGCGCTGGCATCGTTTGTCAACACCCCTTCCCGGCATCTGTACCAAAACCAGTAACCAAAAAGTATATGAGTCATCAATCGCGCAGAGCATTTGTTAAAGGGGGGGTAGCAGCCGGTCTGGGTGTCAGCCTGCCCGAGGTATCGGCTCCCAAAGAGTTGTTTATACACCACGTTATGTTCTACCTGAAAAACCCCGGTAGCGAAGCCGATAAGGCCAAACTACTGGAAGGGCTGAACAAGCTGGCCAAGTGTCCAACCATTAAAATGGTGCATATCGGTACCCCGGCGGCTACTAACCGCGCCGTGATTGAGCGGACCTACACCTATTCGTGGCTGTGCTTTTTCGACAGCCCCGCCGACGAAGAAGCGTACCAGAAGCACCCCATCCACGACGAGTTCCGCAACAACTACGCATCGCTCTGGGAGAAGGTGGTTATCTACGATGCTGTAGGCCCGAAGCGATAGTTGTTAGCGTGTTAATGAATCAACCCATTGGTGTATTTGACTCGGGCTACGGTGGCCTGACCGTCTTGCGGGAAATTGTCCGGACGTTACCCCAGTACGACTATGTCTATCTGGGCGATAACGCCCGGACACCCTACGGTACCCGCTCCTTCGACACCGTTTATCAATATACCCTCGAGTGTGTGCGGCACCTGTTCGACCGGGGGTGCCGGCTCGTGATCCTGGCCTGTAATACCGCATCGGCCAAAGCACTGCGAAACATTCAGCAACTCGACCTGCCCCGGCTGGCGCCTGACCGGCGGGTATTGGGTGTGATTCGACCGACCACCGAAGTGATCGGCACGTATTCGCAAACCGGAGAGGTCGGAATATTGGCTACCCGCGGAACGGTAACCTCCGAGTCGTACGTGGTCGAGATCGAAAAGTTTTTCCCAGAATTACGCGTCTTTCAGGAAGCCTGTCCCATGTGGGTGCCGCTGGTCGAAAACGGCGAGTACAACAGCCCAGGGGCCGACTATTTCGTGAAGCAGCATATTGACCGGGTGATGGCGCATTCGTCCCGGATCGATACGCTGCTGCTGGCCTGCACGCATTACCCACTGCTTCTCGAAAAAATTCGCCAGTTTGTGCCGCCCGGCATGACCGTACTGAGCCAGGGCCATATCGTAGCCGACAGCCTGGTCAATTACCTGCAGCGGCATCCGGAATTGGAAGCCCAGTGCAGCCGGGGCGGGCAGCGCACCTTCCTGACGACCGACTCGACCGCTGATTTCGACCGGCAGGCTACTGTCTTCTATGGCGAGTCGGTCCAATCGGCTCATCTGGCGTTGTAAAGGGGCTTTTGCTACATTTGTTTCTTACCACCGAAACAAATGAAAATAAGTCTACTGACGCTCTCCCTCTGCTTACTTCTCGTCTATACAGGCATCGCCCAAAAGGCCGATCCGTCGGTTACCCTGGCTACCCGAACCAGTTCTTTCCCAGACCCGGAATTATCCGTTACCAAACATAGCATCACCCTAACCGGTGCGGGTGGAGTGGTGCAGAAGATTAACTACACAGCTACGGCCGGCTACCTGCCGCAACGCGACGAGAGCGGTAAAATCCGGGCTAACATTTTCTTTGTTGCTTATACCCGGGATGGCGTGACGAACCCGGGCAGTCGTCCCATTACGTATACGTACAACGGTGGACCGGGTTCGGCATCGGTCTGGCTGCATATGGGTGCGCTCGGCCCTAAACGGATTCTGATGGGCGACGATGGCGCCATGCTGGCCCCGCCCTATACGGTGTCCGATAACGAGTTTACCTGGCTGGCGTTTACGGATCTTGTCTTTATTGACCCCGTCATGACCGGCTATAGTCGCCCGGCCGAGGGGGTCGATAAAAAAGAGTTTACGGGCTACGTAGAAGATCTGCAGTCTGTTGGTGATTTTATCCGGTTGTATACTACCCGTTACGATCGCTGGGGATCGCCCAAGTTTCTGGCCGGCGAGAGCTACGGTACTACCCGGTCGGCTGGCCTGTCGGGGTACCTGCAGGATCGGCACGGCCTGTTCCTGAACGGGATCGTGCTGATCTCGGCCGTACTCGACTTCACGACCATTCAATTTGCCATCGGCGGCAACGAATTACCCTACAGCCTGTTTCTGCCGACCTATGCCGCCATGGCCTGGTACCACAAGCAGGTGCCGGCCTATAAAGAGCTGAAAACCCTCCTGAAGGAGGTTGAAGCCTACGCAGCCGGCGATTACACCCTGGCGCTGATGAAAGGGGATAAGCTGACGCCGGCCGAGCGGCAGACCATAGCTGCGCAGCTAAACAAGTTTACCGGCCTTTCGGTAGATTACCTGCTGGGCAGCAACCTACGCATCCGCGATAGTCGATTCACCAAAGAACTGCTCCGCAAACAGGGCCGTACCGTAGGGCGGCTCGACGGTCGGTTTACGGCCTCCGACTATGACCGCGCGGGTGAGTCTACCGAGTTTGACCCCAGTTACAACGCCACCATCTACGGCCCGTTTACCACGGCCGTCAACGACCACCTGCATCGGGTACTGAACGTCAAAAACGACCTGCCCTATGAGATCCTGACCGGGCGCGTACGGCCCTGGAACTACAGTAACGTGCAGAACCAGTTTCTGAACACCGCCGAAACGCTACGCAATGCCATGACCAAGAACCCCTACCTGAAGGTTCATGTCTGCAACGGTTATTACGACATGGCAACGCCCTATTTCGCTACCGAGTATACCTTCAGCCACATGATGCTCGACCCCGCGCTGAAGAGCAATGTAACCATGTCGTATTACGAAGCGGGCCATATGATGTACATCGACCGGCCGGCGCTGATCGATATGACCCGCCACGTCGCCGACTTTTACAAAATGGCCCTGCCTAAATAGACGCCGATGCTCAGGAAACGGCGCGGTTCAGGTAATGCACGAGTGGCTGCAGGGCAGCAAACGCATCCAGAACCCGTTTCGTGAGTGTCGGTTTGGTCAGGTCGGTATCGGATAAGGGGTGCGAAACGGTGAAACTCTTCAGCTTCAGGTACTCGACCGCCGGGTTGTCGGCGGTGTAGCCTTTGGGCGGGCGTTGCAGCGCATCGCTGCGGTCGAGGCCCTTGAAATGCCGGGCAAATGCAGGCTGGTTAAGCAGTCCCTCAAATTCGTCGAGGCTGTAGTCGATTTCCTGACGAACGGCGGATAGCGCGGCCGGATCGGGCATATACAGTCCACCCGCCACGAAGCTGCCGCCCGGCTGCACGTTCAGGTAATAGCCTGCCGACTCCGATTTTTTACCACCGGGGTTCAGCCAGGCGCCGAAGTTGGTTTTGTAGGGTGATTTGTTGGGTGAAAACCGAATGTCGCGGTTGATTCTGAATAGGCAGTTCTTGGCCTGTAAACCGGATTCGGCGATAGCGGGGTCGATTGTGGAAAGGCCGTCGATGAGTGCCGTCACGAGCTGGATAAAATCGCCTTTGGCGGCTTCGTAGGTTGCCCGGTTGGCATCGAGCCAGGGTTTGTTATTGTTTTCTTTCAGATCGCTCAGAAACGTGAGCGTAGACGGATGCAGCATAATCAGACTAATCAAAAGTTGCGCAAGTCTACTACCGGCGCACCAATTGCCCAAACCGTTGGGGCCCTACTTAGTAAGCTGCTGCCGGCCCGGGCCGGATTCCGGGAAGCGACAAGTCCCATTGGTCAGCTCGCCTGAGGGAGACGCCCGTTTCCCGCCAGAATTTCGTATCTTTGCCCGGTATTTCAAGCACGAATCAACCTCATGATCACGGTACAAAACGTCTCACTCCGCTACGGGAAGCGGGTCCTGTTCGACGACGTCAACATAAAATTTACTTCGGGCAACTGTTACGGTGTCATTGGCGCCAACGGGGCCGGGAAGTCGACGTTCCTTAAAATTTTATCCGGCGAAATCGAACCACAAACCGGCAATGTCAGTATCTCGCCCGGCGAGCGGATGTCGGTGCTGAATCAGAACCAGTCGGCCTACGATGAGTATCCGGTCCTGCAAACGGTCATCATGGGTAACAAACGCCTGTATGATATTTCGCAGGAAAAAGATGCCCTGTACGCCAAGACCGATTTTACCGACGCCGATGGGGAACGGGCGGCTGAACTGGAGTCCGAATTTGCCGAGATGAACGGCTGGGATGCCGAATCCGATGCGGCTGCGCTGTTGTCGGGACTGGGCATCAAAGAAGATCAGCATTACGCGCAGATGAGCGACCTGAACGGCTCCGAAAAAGTGCGGGTGCTGCTGGCCCAGGCGCTATTCGGTAACCCCGATATTCTGCTCCTCGACGAGCCGACCAACAACCTTGATGTCGAGTCGAGCCTGTGGCTGGAGAACTTCCTGGCCAACTTCAACAACACAGTCATCGTTGTCTCGCACGACCGCCACTTCCTGGATCAGGTATGCACTCAGATCGTAGACGTTGATTTTGCCAAGGTGAAGCTTTTTGCGGGGAACTACTCGTTCTGGTACGAATCGAGCCAGCTTGCACTGCGGCAGCGTCAGGACCAGAACAAGAAGACCGAAGACAAACGGAAAGAACTGGAAGAGTTTATCCGGCGGTTCTCGGCCAACGCGTCGAAATCGAAGCAGGCTACCAGCCGGGCCAAACTGCTCGAGAAACTTACGATCGAAGATATTCAGCCATCGTCGCGAAAATATCCCTACGTTAACTTCAAACCCGAGCGCGAACCCGGTGATCAGATCCTGACCGTCGAGAACCTGACCTATACGGCGGAGGACGGCCAGAAGCTGTTCGAAAATATGTCGTTTACGGTAAACCGGCAGGATAAACTGTTCCTCTTTAGCCGCGACGGACTGGCCGTATCGGCCCTGATGGATATTCTGGCCGGCGAACGCAAAGCCGATTCGGGTACGTTCCGGTGGGGCGTTACGATTACCATGTCGTATTTCCCGACCGACGCCGAGAAAGATAAATTCTTCCAGACCGACCTGAACCTGGTCGACTGGCTGCGGCAGTACTCGGTCGAGAAAGACGAGAGCTTTATCCGTGGGTTCCTGGGCCGGATGCTCTTCTCCGGCGAGGAGTCGCTCAAGAAAGCCACGGTTTTGAGCGGGGGCGAGAAAGTACGCTGTATGCTGTCGAAGATGATGCTCTCCGGCGCCAACGTACTCATGCTGGACGAACCCACCAACCACCTCGACCTCGAATCGATCGAGTCGTTGAACAACGGGCTGATCGACTTCAAAGGCCCGGTTCTGTTTACCAGCCACGACCACCAGTTCGCGCAGACGGTCGCCAACCGGATCATTGAAATAACCCCGGCGGGTATCCTCGACAAGCTAATGACCTACGACGAGTACATCTCCGATGCCCGCGTAAAGCAGCAGCGTGAAGAACTCTACGAAGCCGTAGCTTAACCGGGTAAACCTGGATGAAAAGCGTCTGGCAAATTGCTGTCAGGCGCTTTTTTCATGGAGTCGCTCCAGCAGGTCGAACAGGCAGAGAGCTTCCAAACGCCCCTGATCGACAATGGATCTTTTTGAGATTGGCTGACCAAAAAGCCAGTGTGTCTACGTCAGGAGGGCCGTTGCCTCATTAATCAGGTGTACTTACCACTATACTAATGGTAAAATAAGTTTACATGCCACTGACGAAGGGATGAGACAGGCAACTAAGCGGGTACATGGCGCCCTGGTGGCGACCATGCCGGCTGAAGAATTTTCTTTTTTAACCCTAAACGCGTCCCGGCGGCTTCAATCGTGAGGTCGCCGGGACTTTGTTTATAAGGGAGTTGTTCGATAGTTAAACGCTGATTTATAATATAGATATAAACTATAGACTTTATATTTGTAAACAAACCATCCTACAGAAACGTATGGGCACACGTCAGCCTGGAGATACTATTGTACAAAAGAATTATAAGAACGCGAAGCTATTGATTATAGAAGATAACCCGGACCATGGGATGATTATCAACCGGGTTGTCGGGCAATGTCTACCCCAGGTGAAAGCCACGTTAGCGGCCAGCGAAGCCGAAGCCATACAATACCTGGAGCAATGCTGCGAAGCGGAGTGGGAGTTGCCCAAGCTAATCCTGCTCGATTTATACATGCCAGAGCGGCAGAGCGGCTGGCGGCTCCTGGACAAGATCAAATCCATGCCTGCTGGTATGGCAAAAGTTCCGGTTGTTCTGCTGAGTCACTCAAACAGTCCGGCCGATGTGGCGGAAGCCTACCAGCGGGGTTGTGCGTCGTATCTGATCAAGCCGGCCACCGCTGAAGAGTGGTCCCGTTATTTTAATCAGTTACGCCTGTTCTGGTGGGAGACGGCTACGCTGCCCAGAACCGAAATATCTCTGCTTTAACCAAAATCCTGGTAATTTTTCCACTCAGGCGCTACTGGCTCAGGACGGCAACCGACGGTGGGAGCTGTACGATCATGAGCCAGTACTGGCACACCTGCTCGATGGCCCGGGTAAACGAAGCGTCGTCGTCGGAGACAACAATCACCGAGTTGGCGTCCAGCTCGTAAGCCTGGGTTGTATCGGCATCGCGGGCGGCCAGCCAGATGACGGGTATGGCCCGCAGGCGCTTATGTCGCTTCAGGCCGCTTAGCGTGAGCACCCGGTCAGCTTTGTTGGCTCGGGCATCGAGGATAATCAGCGTGGGTTGCTCATCGGGCGGGGCCAGCTGCAGGGCCGATGCCAGTTCTGCGCCACGTTCCAGATGGTGGAGCGCACAGGTCAGCCCCAGACCGTCCATACACTGACGAATAACCGACAGGCCATCGGCAGACGTAATCGCCAGCACCATACAGGCGGCAGAAACAGCCGGTGTGGTCGCGTTTGTCTCTATCTGTCCCTTGGTTTCATCGGCCGCGGCTGTTGAAGACCGGATCGGATGGAGTTCCAGCAAAACCTGTTCCCACCGTCGGCGGCTTACGGGTAGTTTAATGCCGTCTTCCATCAGTACCGCACCCGCCATCTTGGCGCGCAGGGGCGGAAATACCTGACTTACGTACATCGGATTGATCAGGGCCGTTTTGTGGATACGCACGAAGCCCGGTAGCCGTTGCTCAAAGTAGGTCAACGGCTTGGCCAGCAGCTGCCGGTCGCCGTTACGTAGTTGAAGCCAGGTATAATTGCTGGCTCCCGAGAAGTAAGCAATCTGCGATGTCTGGCCTATAAGTTGATCAATAAGCTGCACGTATTCGTTGGTTTGGGTCCTTAGGGGACCGGGCTATGCTCTGCTAACCGGCAGGCAAATCCCGGCATTTACTTTGTCGTTACTACCTGTCTGATTACCCGACGAAACCGGCCTTAACGTGCGAACCGTCGCAGTACGGTTTGTTGCTGCTGGCACCACAGCGGCAGAAGGCGGTCACTTTATTCTTCTGGGTTTCGTGTCCGCTGGCATCTTTGACGCGCAGATTACCGTACACCAGTAAGGGGCCATTCGGGAGTGGTTCTACAACGCTTTCGGCCTGGATCTGGTCAGGCTGGATGGCCTCCTCGTTTCTGAAGTAGCTAAGCGCCTTTGACGGGCACCGGTCTACCTGTTCGGCAATACGGGCTGTAGGGGCTCCGTCCATCGTTACCCAGGGGCGGGCGCGTGGGTTAAAAACCTCGATCAACTGGGTCCAGCACAGCTTCGAGTGAATACAAACACTCGGCTTCCAGACGATGGTAATATCGCCGTTGGTGTAGGTCTTGGTAATGTCGGGCGCGTCGTTCATGGTAGCAACCAGAAGGGGTTGTCAAATATAAACAGTTTGCCGGAAACGCTGTTGCCCCGTACCTCATTCCTATCGTAGGCTAGGGCTCGACCAGAGTGGTGTCAAAATCGACCGGGTTGTCGAGGGTTCGGTGAATGGGGCAGCGGTCTGCCATTTCCAGAAGCCGGGCCCGCTGGCTGTCATCCAGGTTACCGGTTAAGACCAGTTTTGTGGCAAATAACGAACGGCTCGTTTCGGGGTCGAAGGTATAGGTCACGTGAGCCACGATGGTATCGAGGGGCCAGCCTTTCCGATCCGCATACATCCGTAGCGTAATGACGGTGCAGGAGGCCAGCGAACCGGCCAGTAGTTCGCCCGGCCGCATACCCCGGTCTTGCCCGCCCACATCGGCAGGCTCATCAACAATAATAACCTGCGACCCGGTCGACAGGTGCGTCTCGTAGGGGGTTCGCTCAATGCGGGCGGTGATCGTTGCCATAGCTTACAGGCCCCACTCGGCCGGATTTTGGCGCCAGGCTGCCAGGGAGGTCATGGCATCGGCTGTGATGTAGTTCATCGCCTGGGCTTCGGCAAGAAGCGCATCGTAGGTACTCAGGCACACCAACGACACGTTCCGATCCTGGAAGTTCTGATCGGCTACGGGAAATCCGTAGGTAAAGATGGCTGCCATCCCCAGCACGTCGGCCCCGTTTGCCCGGAGGGCATCAACCACCTTGAGTGAGCTGCCTCCGGTAGAGATCAAATCTTCGATGACAACGACCCGCTGACCGGCCTCCAGCCGTCCTTCGATCTGTTTTCCCATCCCGTGGGCTTTAGGTTCGGGCCGAACGTAGCAATAGGGAAGGTCGAGCGCATCGGCTACCAGGGCGCCCTGTGGGATGCCCGCCGTGGCCACACCCGCAATGACTTCAGCGGTGGGGAAGTGCTGACGGATGGCCTCGGCCAGGGCCTGCTTGAGGTAGGTTCGAACTTCGGGATACGCCAGGGTAACCCGATTGTCGCAGTAAATAGGTGATAACCAGCCCGAACTCCATCGAAACGGGGCATCGGGCTGCAACCGAACGGCCTGTACGGTGAGTAACTGACGGGCAACGGTTTGAGAAATGGTTGTTGTTGTCACAGGATTGCAGAAAAATAACTCGGTCAAAAGTAAGAAATGACCCGTGTTCTTCTTTCATTTTTTCGACGGCCTGGCCGATAAATAAAATTATTTGTAACTGATGAATTAGTACTTCCAAAAACAGGGTAGCCATCAGACTATCTTGTTACCTTAAGCGGCTCTTTTGCCTTCCTCTCTTCAATCAGCTATGACGAACGTGGCCCCCAACCTACCACCCGATCCGCTACTGGAACGCGTGATGGAGACGTCGCTCGACGCTATCGTGCTGTGTCAGGCCATTCGGAACCAGGCTGGCTTGATCACCGACTTTCAGGTTATCAGATGTAACGACCGGGCGTCTGTAATGACCGGCATTCCGCGGGCCACGATGCTTTCGGTATCCATGGTTACCCTCGACCCCGATTGCTTTCGGAGTGGTATTTTCGACACTTACAGGCAGGTTGTTGACACCGGATTGCCGGCCTATGTTATTCATCATTTTGCGGGTCCCGATATCTGGATGGCTCAATCGCTGGCCCGTTTCGATGATGGCGTGCTGGGCTCCTGGTCTGACATCACGGCGCTCAAAGAGGCCGAACAGGCCCGGCAACAGGAAACCGAACTGTTGCAGGCCATTCTGGACCACACCCAAACCGGGATTGCCGTCATGCAGTCGGTGCGGAATGAGTGCGGCCAGGTTATTGATTTCCGGTTTACTCACCTCAATCCAGACGCGGAACGAATTACCCAGCGTCGTCGCGGAGACCTGATCGGGCAGCGGTATTCAGTAGCCTGGCCCGAAGCGCGTACCAACGGCGTACTGGGCTGGCATATCCGGGTCGCCCAAACGGGTGAACCCGCTAAAATCAACGGCGTCCCCATAACGGTCGGGCCCTATACCGGCTGGTACAACATCCGCATCCGCCCTTTTAACGACGGAGTCATTGCCACCTTTGTCGACGTTACAGCCCTGAAGAAAGCCGAACTGGCTACGCAGCAGCAGACCGATCTGCTGCGTTCGGTGCTCGACAGTTCATCGAACGCGATCATTGCCTTCAGCGCGGTTCGGGACGTTATGAGCGGGGCGGTTATCGATTTTCGGTACGTGGCGCATAACGAAGCCAACCGCCGGAACACGAACCGGTCGGACGAAGACATTCTTGGGCATACGATGCTGGAGTTTTTCCCTGATATGCGGCAGATGGGTCTCTTCGACCGATTTGTTGAGGTGGTCATGTCGGGCGAAGGCGTACAGTTCGAGCAGGAGTTTAGGGCGGGTGGCTGGCAGGGCTGGTATGAACTTTCGGCCCGCAAGTGGGGAGATGGTATCGTGCTGACGCTGGTCGATATTACCGGTAGTAAAGGGAATCTGCAAAAAATGGAGCAGACAAATCGCGACCTGCGTCATGCCAACGACAACCTCCGGCAGTTTGCCCACGTGGCCAGTCACGATCTGCAGGAGCCTTTGCGTAAAATTCTGGCTTTCAGCGATATGCTTCAGCTTAAATTTGGCGAGGCCCTGACCGAAGAAGGTCATGAAATGATTGGCCGGATGCAGTCGGCGGCCCGTCGGATGTCGATCCTGATCAAAGACGTGCTGGCCTATTCCCGCATCAGCACCCACCGGGAAGTATTTCAGC
Source organism: Spirosoma sp. 209 (assembly GCF_002006735.1). NCBI lineage: Bacteria > Pseudomonadati > Bacteroidota > Cytophagia > Cytophagales > Cytophagaceae > Spirosoma > Spirosoma sp. 209. Next base: position 214,867 of record NZ_MVEC01000011.1, read on the forward strand.
CAGTGTCGCTGACTGAGGTGATGGCTGATCTCGGGCAGGAGTTACAGCAGCAGCTGGTCCGGCACAATGCCCGTTTGCAGATAGACAGCCTCCCTACGGTATGGGGTGACCGCTCGCAGCTTCGGCAGCTGTTCGACAACCTGTTGACCAACGCGTTGAAATTCAGGTCGGCCGATCGGCAGCTGGTAGTGCACATGAACCATCAAACCGTTTCGGGGCCGCAGCTACCGGAGGGCCTCGATCCGGAGGTGACTTACTATGAGATCAGCTTCAGCGATAACGGCATCGGTTTCGAGGAGCGATATGCCGACCGTATTTTTCAGGTGTTCCAGCGACTGCATGCCCGACAGTCGTATGAGGGTACGGGCGTCGGCTTAGCCATCTGCAAGCGGGTAGTCGAAAACCACCGGGGGGCCATCACGGCGCTTGGCAAGCCGGGCGAAGGAGCCACGTTCCGGATTTATCTGCCTCAGCAGCAACAGCCGCCATCGCCCCAGGGGTGACGGCCTTACTCGTCGTTCAACTGCACTTTTACCGTATCGATCCGGGTGCCGTCCATCGAGATAATGGTGAAGGAAAAGGGCGCGTACCGGATGACATCGCCAACGTGGGGCAAGTCCTCGTTAGTGGCCAGAATCAGGCCGCCGAGGGTGTCGTAATCGCCTTCCGGAATGGACCAGCCGTACTTCTCGTTCAGGTCGTCAATCTCATGGCGGGCACTCAGCAGCCAGGTGGTTTCGTCGAGTTGCCGTTCTGTCCAGTCTTCGTTGGTATCATATTCATCCTGGATCTCGCCGAAGATCTGCTCCACCATATCTTCTACACTGACGATACCGGCTGTGCCACCAAATTCATCAACGACCAGCGCCAGGCTTTTCCGCTCCGACAAAAACCGCAACAGCAGATCCTGAGCCGGCATGGTTTCTGGTACGGTAATGATCGGGGTAATAATTTCTTCGACCGTAGCTGGCTTACGGAACAGCGCCAGCGCATGGCAGTAGCCAATTACATCGTCGATAGTATCGCGATAAACTACAATTTTGGAGTGGCCACTTTCCTGAAACGCCTGCCGGAGATCATCGACCGAGTCATCGACTGCCACAGCGGTGATCTCGGTTCGGGGCACGAGGCAGTCGCGAACGCGCACGTCCCGAAATTCAATGGCGTTGTTGAAGATCCGGGTGTCGACTTCCACATCTTCGGGGGTATCCGCTTTCTGGTTCAGCTGTTGCAGATAATGGTTCAGGTCCGTCAGTCCGAAGACCGGGCGAATTTCGGGATTCCGTTTGCGGAAGACGTACCGGATAAAGAAACGCGCCAGGCCGACCAGCACGCGAACAACCGGCGCGATTGCCTGATAGATGATCCAGAGCGGCACCGCCAGCCACTCCAGAAAGCGGTCCGGATGAATGAGGGCCAGGCTCTTGGGCAGGTAATCGGCAAGGGGTAAAAAGACGATCGTCAGCAGCAGCGTTTCGAGCGCAATGAGCAGAAACGCATTGTCGTAGGCGTCGGGAAGCAACGCCATCAGCAGGGGATTCAGAAACGTAACCCCTAGTACTGCGTAGAGCACCAGAAACAGCGTGTTACCCGTCAGGGTGGTGCCGACGAAAAGAATAGGATTTTTAAGAAAGCCCGATACCAGTTTCTCGCCGAGTGGTCCCTGCTTGCTGTGCAGCTCGAAGTAGAGCCGGTTTACGGATACATAGGCCATTTCGACGGCCGAAAAAAAGCCAGCCAGCACAAGCGCCAGCAAGGCGCCAAAAAGCAGTGCGTACGATTCCATAGTAATCTGTTCTCTGTGCGTCGTAATAGGTTGGGCAGGGGCGCCCAAACACAACAAACAGAAGGCTATTTCTTCTTCTTTTTTCGGGTTTCTACCATCTGTTTGATGGTAGGGGAGACCGCTTTCTCCCGGTCGAGCCGGCGGTTCTTGGTAAACTGAAAGGCAAGCAGACAGCCCAGAAAGAGCATCAGCAACCAGTAGCTTTCGGCAAACGAGGTGCGCATGTACTCGGCAATCCAGATAATGAGGAAGCCGGCTCCGGCTGCTAAAATAAGAATCTCAGAGAGTTTAAGCTTCATATCAGGCCACCTTACGCTGCATTTTGCCAGCCTCCCGGTAACGCCGAACCGTAGAGATCAGGAAACCTAGTACCACGACCAGCGTACCGATCCAGAGTACGTTGATCAGCGGTTTTTCGAAGGCTTTCATCACAATATAATCGCGCTGGGTGCGATTGACGGCGAAGGTAAACTTACCCGTCCGCGGATCGATCTCGTTCAGCTGAATCCGTACGCCCAGCTCGTCGCTGGTTTCGGCCCGACGGCCAACCATGCGATCTTTGATAATGAATGCGGGGCTCAGGATCTGCTCTCCGTTTTTGCTCAGCACCCGCACCCGTGCCCGTACAGCCGCGTCGTTGGGACCGATATCCATTCCTTCTACGTCGGTCGTCCGGACAACGTCGTCCAGTATAGCCACGTAGTCATTCAGAAAGAACGTGTCTTTGATCGCTACGCTGTAGGTTTCTGTTTTCTCCCACTTGTTGTCGGCCGTTGGGTCCGGTACCGAGTTTACGTAGGTATAGATATCGCGGTCGGCTTCGTGGCGGGTGTCCGGCGAGGCCAGCAGTCCCATCCGTTCGTTCACCTGCGCGCGCGGGTACAGGCTGAATACCTTGCCGTTTGGCTCCCGGTATTCAACCTGGTAATACGTGTTCTCGGGGTAGAGGGCCAGCGTGTCACCCCGCTTGTAATACACTTTCCCGTTCTGCTCGATGTCGCGCTGGGCAATACCCCGGAAGTCGCCTTCGATGACCGTCACATCCCGGCGCGGGATATAGCCGGGCACGTCGCGGGCCTCGATGTACTGGCCGCGGTAGGTTAGCTGGTAGGGACCCATGCGCTCGGGCTGATTGAGCCAGAGCAGCGTATTTTCCTTGTTTTCTTTGTTATCGTTCTTAGTGAACACATCCTGTTTCGAGATCAGCAGCCCCGAGGTGTTCAGCGAAATCACCTTTGAGAAGCCAGCCGAGTACAGAATCCCGATCAGCATAAGCGCCATACCGATGTGCGCTATGGCACCACCCGACAGCCGGTAATTGCCCCGGATTACACCCAGCAATACGGTACCATTGGTCATCAGGGCAAAGACCGAGGCTACCAGCAGCGCCATATACACCGGATTCTTGATCGAGCCAAACGCGATCAGGCCAGCGCTGATGAGCAGCGTCAGGATAGCAGGGGTCATCAGCGCATCCCATTTCTTATTTTCTACTTTACGCCACCAGAGGTATTGACCAACCCCCGTCAGCAGCGCAATCACGACGAAAAACCAGACCTGGAATTTGTTGTAGTGCGCAATCTGATCGGCAGGCAGGGCCAGGTTCGATACTTTACCGAACGACTCCATAATCTTGTTATAAACAGGAATCGACGTGGTCGCGATCACCTGAAAGGCCGACAGGCAAAGCACCGTAGCGCCGATGAAGAGCCAGAATTCTTTGGTATACACCGAGGCTTCTTTCTCGTCGCTCGGGATGTGTTTCCACTTCACCACCGCCAGTACGATAGCTAACACTACGAACGCCATCAGATACAGCAGCAGTTGCCCCGACAGGCCCAGATCCGTAAACGAGTGCACCGACGCATTGCCCAGTATACCGCTCCGGGTCAGGAACGTAGAATACAGGATGAGCAGAAAGGTCGTTATCGAGAGAATGATAGCTGTCTTGAGTCCGGTCGAGGAGCGCTTGGCGATCAGCATGGCGTGCAGGGCCGCTACCATCACCAGCCAGGGTACATAGACGGCGTTTTCGACGGGGTCCCAGTTCCAGTAGCCACCGAAGTTCAGGGTTTCGTAGGCCCAGTAGCCACCCATCATGATGCCAATACCCAGGATACCCGCTCCCAGCAGCGTCCAGGGCTGAGCGGGCCGAATCCAGTTGTAGGGTTCGTTACGCCACAAGCCCGCAATGCAGTAGGCAAAAGGAATCAGCGTAAAAGCAAAGCCAAGGAAGAGGGTCGGCGGGTGAATCACCATCCAGTAGTTCTGAAGCAGGGGATTCAGGCCGTTACCGTCTTTGGGTACAAAGGTGGGGTCGGCCGTAAAAATCGGCGCGTCGGGCATAGCCTCGCTCAGCAGCAGAAAGGGCGATGAACCGATTTTAAACGTATCGCCAAAAACAACGCCGAGGATCATCGAAGCCAGGAACGCCTGTACCAGCGCGAAGATGGTCATCACCGGCGCTTCCCAGGTTTTGCCGCTGGTTCGGATCAGCATAGCCCCCAGCAGGGCATTCCAAAACAGCCAGAGCAGGAACGACCCTTCCTGACCTTCCCAGAAACAGGAGATCACGTACTGGAGGGGCAGCGCCCGCGACGAGTGACTCCAGGCGTAATGGTACTCGAAATAGTGATTGTTGATAATCCAGTACAGACAAACGCCCACTCCCGTTACGGCCAGGCCATGGATGTAAAACGCCCACCGGGCCAGTCTCCGCCAGTCGTCGCGTGGGGCGGCTTCCGGGCTTGCGGTGGCCTTGTTCGATACGGCTCGTCGGCTGGTTTTGCCACCAAACGAGGCACCGCCCGCATAGGCTAGCTGGGGTTCTTCAACAACGACGGGCTGTGCCACCGCACGACGGCCCAGCGCCGATATGAAATAAGCCACCGTTGCTACCAGTGCCGTTACGAACGACAGGATAACAAAAAAATGGCCAAGTTGTCCGACTGTGGTATGTATCATGGATAATGGGCGAATGGCGCAGGCTTGGCTGAGAACAGCTTTTCTCAGTCAAGCCTGCGCTTACATTATAATTTGGCTGTGGCTTCGTGTTCGGTGGTCTCCAGTTTACCGTCCTGGTATTTGGAGGGGCACTTGAGTAAAATCTTGTTACACTGAAAATGATTGCCCTGCATGGCGCCAATCACCACGATCTGCTCTGAGCGATCGAAGTCCTGTGGTTTAGGACTGTTATAGACTACTTTCTGAGCCTGGTTATCGTTGTCGACCAGCGTGAACTCGAAGTGGTTGGGGTCAATGGCCGGATCGTACAGCATATCGACAATCTTTCCCTGCTCATTCTTCTTTACTTTACCGACTACGTGAATCAGCTTGTCGTCGCCATCCTGAGCGAGTTCAGTGGCTTGCTTGAAGGTGACGTATGAACTGGCATCGCCGGCGGTGGCAACGATAATGCCGATGGCCAGCGCAATGACTATAATACCGAAAATGTGAGAGAGTTTCATGGTCTACTGTGTGAATTCGTGTTGTACGGCTACGGATAATCTGGTGTACCTGTTCAGGACAGCGGAACGTCCGATTTTTTCAGGGCGGCTCCCCTGACGTCTTTTTCAAGCTGGCTCACCTGCCGGTCGAGCCGAATCAGGTACACGACGATGCCGGCAAATACAGCCGCAATAACGGCTACGACAACCCATATTTTGCCGTCGGCCCGGAGTTGGTCGGCCATATCAACCCCGTCTGTGCCAGGTTGTTGGGCCATACTGAGTTGACTGAGTAAGAGCAGGGCTGCCAGCGGAAGTTTGGACAGAGTCAGTAATCGCATAGAATTTGTCGACAGATGTAAAATTAACGCAAAAATACACCAAATCATTCGGGTGTGAGCGTCAGGATTTATTCCTCCAGCACCGCTTTAACCCGACGCAGGCGAACGCGCAGTTCCGTAATCCAGACACCCAGCAGGGTGAACCCGATTACCGCCGGGTAAAACACCATCCGCATCTGGCTGTCCATATCGTATTTACCGAAAGCCGGGTTACCGCCGTTGCCGGGGTGCAGCGAATCGGTCAGGCGGGGCACAACGAAAATCAGCGGCACGAACACGGCAAAGGCGAAGATGTTATAGACGGCCGAGATGCGCGCCCGGCGCTGCTCATCGTCGAACGAGCCGCGCAGAATCAGGTAGGCCAGGTACATCAGCATACCGACGGCTACGCTGTTCAGTTTGGGATCATTGGGCCAGGGTTCGCCCCAGGTAAAATTGGCCCAGAGCGCGCCGGTCAGGCAGCCCAGGAAACCGAACAGAATAGCGGTGTTGGCAAACTCGACCGCCACGCCATCATCGTCGAAACGCCCATTACGCAGGTAGCGAATCGAATAAACGGCCGACGTCAGCAGCATGATAATCATGCCGAACCAGAGCGGTACGTGGAAGTAAACGTTCCGGATACTTTCGTTCAGGATCGGCTGTCGGGGCACCCCGCCGACCAGGCCCTGCAGAATAACATAGGTCAGAATCAGGACAGCAAGGCCTTTCCACCAATTTTTTTTCATAGTTTTTTCGTTTTCAGTCAAGGGCTTTCTGGATACGGCTTTGGTCTGTTCAGGCCAAAGCCGGGATCTGAAAACCAGAGACGGCACTAGCTACGCCACAGAAACGGAAACAGCAGCCAGGAGAGCGTCAGCACGATGGCATCAATGGCCAGAATAGTACCAACTTCGCTCCAGCTCACACTGCGGTCGAGTCCGTCCATGGCGTTTTTCGAGACTTTCAGCAGCAACAGGAGTAAAGGCAAAATAATTGGGAAACTGAGCACCGCCATCAGGGTAGCCGGATTCTCGGCTTTGCTGGCAATGCCCGACACCAGCGTCAGCGAAGCCGAAAACCCAACCGCCCCCAGAGCCAGCGTGAGCAGGTACAGGGGAATGTCGGCAATGGGGCTACCCAGCACAAACGCATACGTACAAAAGCCTAACACCGCCAGCACACCCATCAGTGCCGTATTGTACCCGATTTTTGCCAGAATTATCTGTTGCGGGCTGGCCAGGGTGTAGTAGTAGAGCTGCCGCCCGGCCCGTTCCTGAACAAAGCTTTTGGCAATGGCATTAATGGCCGTAAACAACTGAATAATCCAGAACAGCGTGTTCCAGACAATCGGCGTGAGCTGACCGCGCCGGGCGTTAAAACTCAGGTAGCAGACAAAAACGGCCCCGACGATGTAGAGCAACATGCCATTGAGCGCATACCGTTGCCGCCATTCGAGGAGGAACTCTTTACGCATCAAAGCGCCCAACTGCCGTACCGACTCTGTCATACCTGCTCAATCAATTCGGCAAATTTACGGTGCAAACCTGAATTGTTTCCGTTTTAGCCGATTGGTTTTGACAAGACAACTTTCTGCCCCAATTTGCCTGTCTTATGCTTTTGCTGATTGCGTGAATCCCGAACAACTGTACACGATTGCAACGCTCTGTGCGTTTTCGTTTCTGGCTGGTTTTGTCGATGCCATCATCGGAGGAGGGGGCCTCATCCAGACACCCGCCCTGTTAGTTACGCTGCCGCAATACCCCGTTCCGGTGCTGATCGGAACAACCAAGCTGCCGTCGCTGGCGGGTAGTTTGATGGGCGCCTTTCAATACAGCCGCCGGGTTGCCGTGGCCGGGCGGTTCATTGGACCCATGATGGCCATTGCGTTCGGGGCGTCCTGGCTTGGCTCCTGGACACTGACCCGTATGCCTAACCAGTTCATGAAGCCGGTGGCACTGGTTATCCTGATCGCCGTCTTCCTGTACACGCTGCTCAAAAAAGAGTTTGGCCAGATGTCCCAGCGAACCATATCGGCCCAGCAGCAGCGCATTCGGATGTGGGCGATGGGCGCCGTTATCGGCTTCTACGATGGTTTCTTCGGACCCGGCACGGGTAGTTTTCTGGTACTGGGCTTTATAGCGCTGATCGGATTTGATTTTTTGCGGGCCAGTGCCCACGCCAAGCTGGTCAATGCGGCTACTAATCTGGCCAGTGTGAGTCTGTTTGTTCAGAAAGGCGGCATACTGTATGCCGTAGCGTTGCCTATGGCTGTAGCTAATTTATCCGGCGCTTTTCTGGGCGCCCGGCTGGCTATATTGAAAGGAAATCAGTTCATTCGTCTCTTTTTTTTACTCATCATTGCGGTCATGATTATTCGATTCGGCTGGGATTTGCGCTCCTGAATTTGCAACAACAAACTTTAGGTTGTAATCTTGCGTTAATTAAACTGAATCTAAATAAAGAGTAACGGCACTGACACCATGAGCAAGCGAAGCGTAGCCGATCTGAAAATAGGCGAACGGGCCACCATCCAGTCGTTCAACGATGCGGTGATGTCGCTGAAACTGCTCGAAATGGGCTGCCTGCCGGGCGCTGAAGTATGCCTTCATTGCAAGGCTCCCCTGGGCGACCCGATCTGTCTGAACGTATCGGGCTACTGCCTGTCGATGCGTCGGTCAGAGGCCGCCACTATATTGATTGAAAATTAACGGTTTACGGTTGGTACGGTTGTCTGTCTGTTAAGCGGGCGGGCCCGTAAACGATAAACCGTAAACCGTACTGTACATTGGATGCCTCCCTTACAATTGCCCTTATTGGCAACCCGAATGCGGGTAAATCATCGCTCTTCAACCAACTGACCGGCCTTCGTCAGAAGACCGGAAATTTCCCCGGTGTAACGGTCGATAAGAAGTCCGGCACCTGGCCCATCGATACCCAGACTACGGCTACCGTAGTTGACCTGCCGGGTGTCTATTCCATATATCCCAAATCGCTGGACGAGCAGCTTGTCACGGACATTCTGGCCAATCCGGCTCATCCTGATTATCCGGATGTGGCGGTTGTGGTGGTCGATGCATCGAACCTGCACCGGAACCTGCTGCTGTTTACCCAGGTTGCCGATCTGGGTGTGCCGACGGTGCTGGCGCTGAATATGCTCGACGTAGCCAAGAGCCAGGGCAAGGAAGTGAACAGCGTACGGCTGGCCATGCGCCTGGGTGTACCCGTCGTGCGGATCAACGCCCGTACCGGAGAAGGGGTCGATCAGATCAAAAAGGCGGTGCTGGGGCAGCTGGAGAACCCGACCCTGCCGGGTAAACTGTTTTTCGATCCGGCCGACGAAGCGGCCGACCTCATTGCCGATACCCGAACCCAATACGCGCTTCAGAATAATTACCTCGCGCTGCAGTACATCATTCAGCATGATGGGTTTTCGTTTCTGAATCGGGTACAGCAGCTGGCGCTGGATGCCATCATTGACCGGTACGAGTTCAACGAAACGGCTTTCCAGGCAAACGAGACCATTACCCGCTACAAGCGCATCGCAACCGTCGTTGCCGAATCGGTAACCGATCACCGGCCAATTGGCGAACCGACCTGGAGTCAGAAGCTGGATCGGGTATTGCTGCACCCGGTTTGGGGCTACGCCATCTTTGCGTTTATACTGCTGCTTATCTTTCAGGCCATCTTTGCCTGGGCACAACCGTTCATGGATGCCATCGACTCGGGGGTGGCCTGGCTCAACGGTCAGCTCAAGGAGGGCCTGCCGGCGGGCCCGCTCACCGATCTGCTCACCGATGGAATCCTGGCGGGTATCGGCGGCATCCTGGTGTTCATTCCGCAGATTGCCTTTCTCTTTCTGCTGGTTGCGCTGCTCGAAGAGTCGGGGTATATGTCGAGAGTCATGGTCATCATGGACCGTATCATGCGCAAATTCGGGCTCAACGGCCGGAGCGTCGTTCCCCTTATTTCCGGCGTAGCCTGCGCGGTACCGGCCATTATGGCGACCCGAAGCATTGGTACCCGTCGCGACCGGCTCATCACCATCCTGGTAACTCCCCTGATGAGCTGTTCGGCCCGACTGCCCATTTATACCATTCTGATTGCCCTGGTTGTGCCTAACCAGCGGGTGCTGGGCGTGTTCAACCTACAGGGGCTGGCGCTTATGTTTCTGTACCTGATGGGGCTCGTCAGTGCGTTACTGGCTGCTTACGTGTTAAAACTGGTGCTGCGTACCAAAGAGCGGGGCTTCTTCATTATGGAACTGCCAACGTTTAAATTACCGCGCTGGAACCACGTGGGGCTGTCGGTCTGGGAGAGTGTGCGTGCCTTCGTTTGGGAAGCGGGTCGGGTTATTCTGGCCATCTCGATTGTGCTGTGGGTGCTGGCCAGCTATGGACCCGGTAACGCCATGCAGGAGGCCGAAACCCGGGTTAAGCAGGAACTAGCCAACGCGCCAGCCGATGAGCTGCAGAACAAGCTGGCGTCAGAGCGGCTCGAAGCGTCGTATGCCGGCCATTTTGGGCACCTGATCGAACCCGCCATCCGCCCGCTGGGCTACGACTGGAAAATAGGTATTGCCCTGCTGAGCTCGTTTGCGGCCCGGGAGGTATTTGTGGGTACTATGGCTACCATCTACAGCATTGGCGATGGGGGCGATGAGGCAGGAGTCACCGTTCGGGAACGGCTTCGGCAGGAGCGCAATCCGCTGACGGGTGGGCCTATGTATACACCGGCGCTGGCCTGGTCGCTGCTGGTCTTCTACGTATTCGCTATGATGTGTATGAGTACACTGGCGGCCACTCAGCGCGAAACCAAATCCTGGACCTGGCCAGCCGTACAACTGGCTTATATGATGATTCTGGCCTACGTAGCCGCGTTCGTCACCTATCAGTGTATGGCCTGAAGCCACAAAAAAGCCCGGTAACGAAAACGTACCGGGCAATACTAATCAAGCTATACTGAGTCCGCCAGAGTCTACCAGAGTAGGCCCTTGGAGATGAGCGGATAAATAAAATGATACACAATGTACGTCAGTAAGGCGATGGTGAGTCCGCCTAAAGCCGTTGTCTGATCGACCGATACCCGGGACTTTCGCGAGGGGCGACTCATTCGCCAGTCTCGCTGCGCTGCATGTTTCATGGTATGTGTGCGGTATGAGGCTAAAATACCGGTACAAATTTGAGACCGCTTCCGTCAGGAGAACAGCGCGAAAACCCTTAATTTATAGAATACGTATAAATACTTGATTAACACCAGTCAGGTCTGAGTCAGTATATACGTTTTAGAGAAGTTTGGTGATAAACTAGTGTCGTCTTTGTGGTCTATTGTATAAATAGTGTGGTGTGATTTCTACACTTAAGTTACCATATTTCTACACGTCAGGCCCACCGGAGGGCGTCTACCACATCGGTAGCGGTCATTCCGATCTGACCACGCTGCTCGGCTACCTGATCGCCCGCCAGGCCGTGGGCATATACGCCCAATACAGCGGCTTCTACCGGATCGTATCGTTGAGCCAGCAGGGCGGTTAATACACCGGTCAGTACGTCGCCGGTGCCGCCCGTACTTAAGCCGGGGTTGCCCGTGGCGTTGAAATGAATATCTCCCTCGGGTGTGGCCACGGCGGTATGGGCGCCCTTCAGCACGACAACAACCCGATACTTGCGGGCAAACTCACGGAGTCGATCCAGCTTTTCGTAATCGTTCTGCCAGGGCGCAGTCAGTCGCTCAAACTCTTTTGGGTGGGGAGTCAGAATACTGCCGGCAGGAAGCTGGTCGAGGAGTTCCCGATTTTCGCCCAGCAGGTTGAGCGCATCGGCGTCAATGACCATTGGTTTGGTGAGGGTCGGCAGCAGCGCTTTCAGCATCGCCAGGGTTTCGGAAGCCTTGCCAATGCCAGGACCTATCCCTACGGTTGTGAAGTCGGCCGGGCTGGTCGTCTCGACCTCCGTGGTGCCGCTCAGTACGTGCTCGTGCGTATCCGGGCGACACATAGCCTCTGGTACGGCCGTCTGCAATACCGGATACCCGCAACCAGGCACCTGAACCGTTAAAAGACCTACGCCCGACCGCAGGCAAGCCCGGGCGGACAGCACAGCCGCTCCTATTTTTCCGTAGCTGCCGGCCAGTAGCAGCGCATGCCCGAAGGTACCTTTGTGCGCATAGCGGTCGCGCTTGTGCAGCAACAGACGGGCTTCGTCGGGGCGGGTGTAGTAGTAGGGGGTGGGCGCTTTATCGATGAAGCGTTTGTGCAGCTGGATGTCGACTGTCTGCCAGTCGCCGGTATAGCGGGCGTTGCCGGGTAGCAGGAAGGCCAGTTTGGGCAGCTGAAACGCGACGGTATAGTCGGGCTCAACGATAACGTCTTCGGGCGCATTGGGCTGATCTGCATACAAGCCACTGGCTATGTCGACCGACACGACCGTGGCCGGGCTGCGGTTGATCGCTTCGATGGCGCTTTTTACGATGCCTTCGGCGGGTCGTGAGAGGCCTGACCCCAGGATCGCATCGATAACGACCTCGTTGTGGGGCATGGGCGGAATATCGTGCGAAAGCTCAACGTACCGGATGTTGTCCGTTACCAGTTTGAGCCGTCTGTGATTATGCATGAAATCGTCTGACTCGCGGGGGGCGTAGCGCACGACAAATACCTCGAGCGGATAGTCGCGTTCCAGCAGCAGGCGGGCAATGGCCAGCCCATCGCCCCCGTTATTACCCAGGCCACAAAAGATCTTCAGCGGGGTAGTAGCCGGAAAGCGATCGACAAACCAGTCGACGAAAGCCAGGGCAGCCCGCTCCATGAGATTGATAGGAGCAATGGGTTCGTGTTGGATGGTTGCCTGATCGAGCGCGCGAATCTGGTCGACATTCAGTATTTTCATGAAGCTTGGGGTCAGAAGACGTTGGGTAATTTCGCAAAAGTATTTTCTAACCGCTAAAAGATTACTATCTTTGCGGCTCATTTCGCAAATAGTTATCTGGCGATTTATATACGGTCATGAGCGAGTTAATCAAATTAGTGGAGGCAGACAACGCGCAGCGTCGCGCCGAGTTGCCCACGTTCCGGGCAGGCGATACGGTGAACGTACACGTCAAAATCCGCGAAGGAAATAAGGAGCGTATTCAGGTATTTACGGGAACGGTCATTCAGCGCCGGAACCCAAGCAGCGGTGGCGAAACGTTCACCGTTCGTAAAGTATCAAACGGCGTAGGTGTAGAGCGGATCTTCCCGGTTCTGTCGCCTAACATTGACAAAATCGAGGTGGTCCGCCTGGGCAAAGTGCGTCGTGCACGCTTGTTCTATCTGCGTGGTCGCCAGGGTAAAGCAGCTCGTGTTAAAGAGCGCAAGCCCAAAGCGAAAGTAGCCGCTTAATTTACCGCGCTTCTTACCTACATAAAAGCTGCCTGTACAGGGTGGCTTTTTTCGTATCTTCAAAACGCTATGCAGTTTTATAAATACCAGGGCACCGGTAATGATTTCATCCTGATTGATGACCGGACCGGCACGTTCCCGGCCGCCGATCAGGCCCTCATCGCGCAGTTATGTCACCGGCGGTTCGGCATCGGGGCCGATGGGCTTATTTTGCTGCAAAACGACCCCGAATACGATTTTCGGATGGTGTACTTCAACGCCGATGGAGCCGAAGGCAGCATGTGCGGAAATGGCGGTCGCTGCATTGTCAGGTTTGCGCATGACCTGGGTCTGTTCGAGTCCGAAACACGGTTCATAGCGGTCGACGGGGAACACGTGGCCGTGGTGCGCGAAGACGAGGTGTTTCTGAAGATGATCGATGTGAACGGGCTGGATCAGCAGCCCCAACTGACATTCCTGAATACCGGTTCGCCCCATGTCGTGCGGTTTGTCGACGAGCTGGAGTCATTCGATGTGCTGGCCGAAGGGCGTGCCATTCGGTATGCCGACGCATTTCGGCCGGGCGGAACAAACGCCAACTTCGCCCAGCGCCTTACCGATAATACCCTGTTTGTACGCACCTACGAGCGGGGCGTTGAAGACGAAACCTACTCCTGCGGAACGGGCGTGACGGCGGTAGCGCTGGTAGCCCACCAGCAGCTGCAGATGCCTGGCCCGGTAGCAATTCAGACAATCGGCGGCAATCTGCGGGTGTCGTTCGAAACCCAATCCGACGGGCGCTTCGAGAACATCTATCTGATTGGTCCCGCCAAACGGGTATTTACGGGAGAAATCGACCTGTAACCGCTTAGTCTACGTCGTCAATCAGACCTCCGTGCAGGTGATAGATGACTTTTGTCTGGAAAACGGGTTGCCGCTGTAGATCTTTGGCCGCTATCCGGCTTCGTACGCCGTTGGTACAGACCAGAATCAACGTATCGTAGGCCAGCAGCTCATCCCGACGCGCCCGTATGTCGGCCAGGGGCACGTTTATACCACCCAGGTTGAACTCCTCAAACTCCCACTCATCCCGAACATCGATCACCGCCGTGCGAGGCTGCTGGCGCAAGGTGTCAAGTTCAGATAAGGAGATGTCGATATAGGCCGGGGTTGTCATGCCGACATAACACCAGAATCATACTGGCTGTTCGCCTGGATAATATAAGCCTGATCGGAGGCCGCTTGCTCCGGCGACTGCCGGTGTATGCTTGTCCATTTGTTGACTTCTTTGCTGGACTAATCCGTCAGCAACGCGCCTTGCAGTAAGTTAAAACTGTCAATGTGGCAGGCAACGAGGCTCTGGAACAGGATTTGACACCCGCCCAATCAGCAAGTCAATTCTATCAACAACCCATTAGCTGTCTATGGAAGCCGTACAGAATGAAAAAGGGCAGATCTCGATCCATACCGAGAATATCTTCCCCATCATCAAAAAATTCCTGTATTCCGATCATGAAATTTTTCTGCGCGAACTCGTATCCAACGCGGTCGATGCTACGCAGAAGCTTCGTCAGTTGTCCTCCTTTGGTGAGTTCGGGGGCGAGCTGGGCGAATTAAAGGTAACCGTTGCGCTCAACGAAGAGGCCAAAACGATTACGATCAGTGACAATGGCATCGGTATGACGGCCGATGAAATTAAGAAATACATCAACCAGATTGCATTCTCCGGCGCGTCGGACTTTCTGGAAAAATACAAGGATAAGACGGACGAAAAAGGACAGATTATCGGCCATTTCGGTCTGGGCTTCTACTCGGCCTTCATGGTAGCTGAGAAGGTAGAGATCATTACCCGCTCGTATCGTGATAACGCCGAACCGGCCCGCTGGGTATGTGACGGCTCGACCGAGTTTGAACTGACCCCCGCCGAACGGGCCGAACGCGGTACCGATGTGGTGCTGCATATTGCACCCGATTCCGAAGAGTTCCTGGACAAAACCCGGCTGCGGGGTATACTCGACAAATACGCCCGGTTCCTGCCGGTAGCGATCGAGTTCGACGGGCAGACGATCAATAATACCGCACCCATCTGGACAAAAGCGCCCGCCGACCTGACCGACGAGGACTATAAGTCGTTCTACCGGGAGCTGTACCCGATGAGCGAAGAGCCCCTGTTCTGGATTCACCTCAACGTCGACTACCCGTTTAACCTCACCGGTATTCTATATTTCCCGCGGGTGAAAAACGAACTGCGGTTCCAGCGGGAGAAAATCCAGCTCTACAGCCGGCAGGTGTTTATTACCGACGAGGTAAAAGACGTGGTGCCCGATTTCCTGATGATGCTGCACGGCGTAATCGACTCGCCCGATATCCCGCTGAACGTGTCGCGCTCCTTCCTGCAGGCCGACTCGAACGTGAAGAAAATCAACGGCTACATCACCCGTAAAGTGGCCGACAAGCTGAACGACCTGTTCAATGCCGATCGAACAGCTTTCGAAGAAAAATTCGATGATATCGGACTCTTCATCAAGTACGGTATTCTGTCCGATGACAAGTTCTGGGAGAAGGCAAAAAACTTCGTTCTGCTCAAAAATACCGACGGCCAGTACGCGACACCCGATGAGTATCGCGAGAAAATTCAGGCGAACCAGACCGATAAGAACGATACGCTGGTGTTGCTCTATACCAGCGACCGCAAGCAGCAGGACGCTTATGTGGCTTCGGCCGTTCGGCGGGGATACGATGTGCTGCTGATGGATAATGTGATTGATCCTCACTTCATCAACGCGCTCGAATACAAGCTGGAGAAAGTACATTTCGTACGCGTCGACGCCGACACGCTCGACAAGCTCATCGACAAAGGGCTTAGCAACGAGAGCGTGCTGTCTGAAGACGATCGTACAAAAGTGAAAGAAGTATTCGAGCAGGTTCTTGACAACAAAACGCTGACGGTTAGTGTAGAAGCGCAGCCAACGGATGAGCTGCCCGTAACGATCACCCTGCCGGAGTTCCTGCGTCGGATGAAAGATATGTCGGCGCTGTCGGGCGAACAGTCGTTTTACGGAAACATGCCGCTGGGCTATAATGTGGTCGTGAATGCCAACCACCCCCTCATCGGAAAGCTGCTGGCCCAAACCGATGCCGACGCGCAGAAGTCATTGGCCAAGCAGGTGTACGACCTGGCTCTGCTGTCGCAGAATATGCTGACTGGAGCTGACCTGACCGCTTTTGTTAAGCGTACCGTCGAGACGCTGTAATTAGCCATAGGGTCAGAAAGCCAAACGAGAGCTGGGACCGATGTCCCAGCTCTCGTTTTGTATAGGGCACTCTCGTTGGAGTTACTCCCGTCGGGTGAACCACACTTTCCGCCGGGTGGTCATCCGCTTGATGACGTAGATAAGCACCAGCGCGACGAAAATGATGGCCACCAGCGGTAAAAGAACCGTCAAAAGTGACAGAACGAACGACGCGATATTCTCGCCGGTGGCTACGACCGGGTTGGCGGCCCCGCCGGTTGTGGTGGTAGAACCGAGCCGGAGCAAACTCGTACCCGCCTGAATAATGCCAGCCGAGCCTCCGCCCAGCATTAACCCCAGCCCCCAGTGCAGAATCGGATTCTCGATCTGAAGAAACGAGGTGCTGAGCAGCGTACCGGCAATGATGGAAGCCGGGGTGGCGATGCCATCGAGCAGGTTGTCGAGCCACGGAATGTAGTAGGCACCCACTTCAACGATGGTGGCCACCGTCAGGCCTGCCAGCGCGGGCCAGCTGCTGAGCCACTCAAAGCCCTCAAACGTACCAACGATGCCCAGCTTAGTGGCCACGCTGGCAATCAGCATTGGTACAAAGACCCTGAAACCGCAGCAGGCAGCCAGGCCAAGGCCGACACAGGCACTCACAATCCAGTCGTAGGTCATAGGGCAAAAAAAATAATGGTTTACGCTTATTGATTTCGGGCTTCTGGCCTCAGCGGAGACCATAGACCGTATAGCAAAACCGAACTAGGGCCTGGGTTGTTTAGCCGAAGAACTGCGGGTTGAAGTTCATCAGAAACGCTTCATCCGTGGCGCGGGTGAGTGCCGTATAGAGCCAGCGGACAAACTCCTGGTTCACCTGGCCGTCTGGCAGGTAGCCCTGATCAACGAATACGGCGCTCCACTGGCCGCCCTGGGCTTTATGGCAGGTGAGGGCGTAGGCAAACTTAACCTGTAAGGCATTCAGGTACGGGTCGCGCCGGATGGCTTCGGTTCGCTCTTTCTTGCTAGTGATGTAGAAATAGTCACGCTGAACGCTCTCATACAGCGCTTTATGCTGCTCGGACGAGAGCGAAGGCGTAGGCGAGTGCAGCGTATCCAGAATGATTTTGGCTTCAAAATCGGGTTGCTCCTCGTAGTCGACCAGCCGCAGCGTGACGGTAGCAAACCGGAAGCCGTGAATCTCTTCGTGGTTGCGGATTTTAAGCACTTCGGCAAACTCGCCGTTGGCCAGAAAGCCTGCCGGCGAGTCCTCTTCCAGGGTCGTGTAGTTGTTGCGGGCAATCATCAGCATATCGCCCGCGTCGAGTTCTTCTTCACATTGGTCAATCATCCGCCTGACAAACTGGTTATACTGCACCGCTGTCTTGTTCGACCGACAAAGGATCACCGTATTTTCGCGGCCATATTTGTTGTAGGCGTACTGAATCCCGTCTTCCAGCTTGTTGGCCGGCATTTTATAGATGTCACTGAATGAGCGTACATTGAGCTGAATAGGGGGGGCATCGGTGGCTGATTCGGCACTATCTGTGCCAAGCAGGGTTTCGAACGAGACGGCTTTGGGAGCCGGACTGAAGGTACCCGACAGCAGGGTGCGCAGATTGGTGGCGTTATAAAGAATACCCGACTCTTCGTCCTGCCGCATAACTTCTGTCAGCTCCTGTTCATAGACCGTCATGTCGAACTGGGCGGCCAGGAATCCCCGGTCGAGCGCCGGACTCAGCTCGCGGCCCACGGGGGGCAGCTGGGCCGTATCGCCAACGAGCAGCAGTTTGTTGCCCTGGTTCTCGAAAACAAAATCGATCAGGTCAGTCAGCAGGCCTTTACCCCCAAAATCAGCTTCGTCGGAGATCATGGAGGCCTCGTCAACGATAAAGAGGGTGTCTTCGTGGTAATTTTTTTGCCGTTGAAAACTCAGCGTACCCGACGCCGGGTCGGCCACCTGCCGATAAATTTTGCGGTGGATGGTCTGAGCTGGCTTCTTGGCGTAGCTCGACATCACCTTCGCAGCCCGGCCGGTAGGGGCCAGCAGCACCGATTTGTAGCCAAAACGGGGAAGCACTTTGATGAGCGTACCAACCAGGGTTGTCTTACCGGTACCGGCATATCCCCTGAGCAAGAAGCAGTCGCGATAGTGTTCAAACTCTTCGTGGGTGATGAACGCGCCGATCTGTTCGAAGAATTGTTCCTGACCGGATGTGGGCTTGTAAGGGAAACGTTTGGCCAGCAATTGGGCGGCCGTATGGGTTTCGTTCATGGTTCTAATTTACGAAATATTTCGCTAACTTCACCCCCATACTAAACCCTTCTATGTCATGAAAATACGCCAGATTTTGCAAGGAAAGGCCGTCAACGCGCTCTACTCGGTATCGTCCCATCAATCCGTGCTGGATGCCCTGAAACTGATGGCCGAAAAAAATATCGGCGCGGTGCTGGTGATCGATGAGGGTGTGCTGACGGGTATTTTCTCGGAGCGGGATTACGCCCGCAAGGTTATCCTGAAAGGGCGTCACTCCGACGATACGCCGGTAGCTGATGTTATGACCCCCAATGTCATTACCATCGAGCCAGACCAGCGGCTGGACGAGTGTATGCTGATCATGTCTGAGCGGCACATTCGCCACCTGCCCGTCATGAGCGGGGGGGAGCTGACGGGTATTATCTCGATCAATGACGTGGTAGCGGCCATCATCCGCGACCAGAAGACCCGGATCGACTCGCTGGAAAGTTATATATCGGGCAGCCCCTACTAAGCCCGGAGCCAACTATAGGTTTCGCTCTGAACTACCCGAATCTGGACGTAACTCCCCACGTATCTTACCATAAACCAGAAACGGTAACCTAAATTCTTCTACCTTTGCGTCCCAAAATTAGCTGTGACTTGTGACGCATGTAATGGATCGACCCGGGGTGGATACATCCCGTCAGGAAGTGTTGAAGTTATACGGAAACCGGCTGCGACTGCGCGTTTGCGGACTTTATCGGGAAGACGACCGGCTCCTGATGGTACGACATCGGGGTATTGGCCCCACCGATACGTTCTGGTGCCCGCCGGGTGGGGGCGCTCAGTTTGGTGAGACCGCCCCCGACGCGCTGACCCGTGAGTTTATCGAAGAAACCGGTTTGTCGATCAGTGTCGGAGAGCTGCTGTTCGTCAATGAGTTTATGCTGCCGCCCCTGCACGCTATGGAGCTTTTTTTCGATGTGCGCGCAACGGGCGGCTCGATCCGGCAGGGTATTGATCCCGAAATGGGGCTCGATGAACAGATTATCTCGGACGTTCGGATGATGAGCTTCGACGAAATCAAGCGGTATCCGCCCGAGGAAGTACACGACCTGTTCCGGTATTGCCAGTCGATGGACGATGTTTTCCACCTGCGTGGCTACCTGCCCAATCGGGACCGAATGGTAGGTTCGGGCCGCTAAGTTTGGGGTAGGCCGCGCCAATGTGCTATTTTTTTGTAAACTTAGCGTTCTGCTAAACCGTTATCCTTTCTCTGAATCGTGCAAATTGCTGTGACATCCGCACCTACCGTAACGATCCGTTCTGATTCGTTCGACCCCAGCCAGACAGCCCAATCCGTGCTGTGTCTGGAAGTGGGGCGCGATCGGTTTCGGTTTCTGGTGCAGAACGCCTTGCAGCAGGTCTGTTATCTCGAAGATTACACGTTTCCGTCGCTCCTGACCGATCGGCCCCTGGTTGGTCTGCTGCCTGATGTGATCCGTGGGCACTCGGTTTTGTCGGCCGGTAACTGGCAGGAGATTCGGGTGGGCGTTAATTCGTCATCGTTTACGTTTGTACCGCAGCCGCTGTTCCGGAAGGAATACGCCAGCAGTTACCTTACCCTGATGCGGGGTAGCACCTTACCCGCCCATGAGTTTGCCCAGGCCCACCTTCACGAAGCGGAAGGTTTTTTGTCGGTCTTCAACCTGGAGCACCCGGTAGCCGATTATTTTGCAGAAACGTATCCGCTTCAGCCACTGACCTTTATTCATCAGACGGGCTCGCTGATACAGGCCACGGCCGCGCTGGCCCGCCATTCGCTGCTGTCACAGCAGGTGTGGCTGTATTTCGAAGATGAATTTGTAACCATTATCTACCGGCAGAACAGGCAGCTTCGGTACTGTAACCGCTTTGGCTACAAGAATGCCAGTGATCTGACTTATTACGTGCTATATGTGCTGGATGAGCAGCAGATCAAGGCCGATGAGGTGCCTATAGCTCTGTACGGAGAGATAACCCCCTTTGCCGACACATACAGCGCGCTCAGCCGGTTCCTGCCCAATCTGACCTTTGGCCGGGCTCCGCAGCCGATGACCCTGACGGCTGAATTTGACGAACTACCCGAACATCGGTATTTAAGTTTATACGGACTTTCTTTACTTAATGAGTAAGAAGGACCAGCGGGCATAAACACGTTTCTGTTCGTGCCAGCGGCCCTGTCTACTCGCTCGCTATGAAGCGTACTGCTCTGTTTCCCGGCTCATTCGATCCATTCACTAAAGGCCACGAAGACATTGTGCGGAGGGGACTGAAGTTATTTGATGAAATAATCATCGGTATTGGCCGGAATGCACGCAAGGAACGCTACTTTCCGCTGGAGCAAATGATTCAGCTGATTGAAGAAGCGTTTTCTGACGAGCCCGCTGTGCGTATCATCAGCTATGAAGACCTGACGGCCAGCGTCGCCCGGTCCGAGGGGGCCCGCTTCCTGCTGCGGGGCCTGCGCAACACCACCGATTTCGAATACGAAAACGGCATTTCTCAGGTAAACCGATTTGTCTACGAAGAAGTAGAGACCGTCTTTCTGATCACCTCTCCGCATCTGGCACCCATCAGTTCGAGTATCATTCGGGATCTGCACCGCTACGGCCAGAACGTAGACGAGTTCCTGCCGTATAAGCTGGTTCAGCCATCGTAAGCAGGCAGTTACTTCCGAACGGTAAGTTCCTGCAGTTGTTCAATTACGTACCGGATCGAACTGAACGAGTTGGTCAGGGCCAGCTGGGTTTCGCGCCAGTCGAGCCAGGCCAGCTTTTCGATGTCCTCGTCTTCCTGTGGCGCCATATGCGAATCGTCGACGACGCTCATCCGGTACCATTTGGTGCGTTTGAGAATGCGGCTTCCATTCAAGGTGTAGGTGTGCCAGGTGGTGCAGATCCGGTCGCCGACGTCAACCGCTACCCCCGTTTCTTCCTCAACCTCACGGGCCGCGCCCTGCCTCGACGATTCACCATCGTCGAGTTTGCCTTTGGGTAAATCCCAGACGCCCCGGCGAAACATCAGCAGTTGTTTACTGTCTTTAAGAACGACCCCACCAGCTGCTTTGATGATTTTGAATGGTTTTTTGATCGCTTCTTCGCAGTCATTTTTGTTCAGACAGCCTAGTGTGATCGATAAAAGTCGACTGGGATTGGCTTTTTGAAGCAACGACAGCAACCGGTCTACGGTAGCGGGTGTGGCGTTGAGTACGAGCAGATGACCATGCAGCGCATCCACTTTCAGCACTTCGAGCCGGGCGTCGATAATCTGGTCAAAGTCGGCAAATGAATTGTCAGACAGCGAGTTAGACTCGGACGGGCGAGTGGGCCTGGCACCCGTTAGTTGGGTGGTAGTTTTGGGGCCAACCAGCCGGATGGGGCGGTCGTTGATAAAAACAATCATCAGAGCGGGGCGATAAAGGCCTCAAAAGTACTAAAAGCCTGTCTGATCGCACAGATGAATCGAGTGGAAACAAACCTGCTTTCGTTATTTTTGCAACCAGCCAACCCGCTCCTTTGTGGAAATTTTAATCATTCTATTACTGACCATTCTGAATGGGGTGTTCTCCATGTCAGAAATTGCCCTAGTTTCCTCGCGTAAATCCAAGTTAGAAACGGCTGCTAAAAATGGCGATCGTCGGGCACAGGTCGCTCTTGACCTGGCCAGTTCTCCCAACCGGTTCCTGTCGACGGTACAGATTGGCATTACGCTGATCGGTATTTTACTCGGTATATTTTCGGGCGATAAGCTAACTACCGATGTGCAGCAGGCGGTGGCCCAGGTAGAGGTGCTCCAGCCGTATGCTCATTCGATCGCGGTTGTGCTGGTGCTGCTGTTGCTCACCTATCTGTCGCTGGTGCTGGGCGAGCTGGTACCCAAACGCATCGGACTGTCCAATCCTGAAGGCATAGCCAAGACCATGGCCGCGCCCATGATTCTGCTGTCGCGCGTTACCTCGCCTTTTATCGCTTTGCTAACCTTTTCCAGCGATTTACTCATTAAACTCCTGCGCATTACCCCAAACGAGAGCGCCGTAACGGAAGAAGAGATCAAAAGTCTGATTCAGGAAGGAACAACGGGCGGGGCCATTGAAGAAATTGAGCAGGAAATCGTACAGAACGTTTTTCAGCTGGGCGACCGCCGGATCACATCGCTGATGACGAACCGGCAGGAAATTGTTTATCTCGATCTTGACGATGAGCTCGAAGAAAACCGGGCCAAAATTCTCGAATACCGGCATTCGGTATTTCCACTCTGCAACGGCGGGGTCGATGAAGTCGTAGGGCTTATCTACACCAAAGATTTTTTGGGGAAGGACCTGGATACGGAGTTAACCCGCCTGGCGGATATCAAGCGGGATGTGCTGTTCGTGCCCGAAAACAACCGCGCCTATCAGGTGCTGGAGCGGTTTCGCGAGCGCAAGCAATACGTAGGCATCATCGTCGACGAATACGGCGGGGTGCTTGGTGTCGTAACCCTCAACGATATTCTGGACGTACTGGTGGGCGATATCAACGACGAGGCTGATTCCGATTACGAGATCCGGGCGCGGGAAGACGGCAGCTACCTCATCGATGCCCAGCTGCCATTCGAGGATTTTCTGTCTTATTTCGATATCAACATCACCGCTCAGAACCGGCGCGACCTGACGGGCTTCGATACGCTGGGCGGTTTTGCGCTCCATATCCTGAAAGACATACCCAAGACCGGCGAAACCTTTGTTTGGCAGGCTTACCGGTTCGAGATTGTTGACATGGACAAAAGCCGCATCGACAAGATGCTGGTTCAGAAGCTGGACGAGGAGTAAAAGCCGGTTCAAACAGCAGCCCCGGTGTTTTAGTTAAGGTTGTATACCAAACGCGATGAAACCTATGCGTTACTACAGCCCAGACTCCAGCGATTCATCAACCGGTACTACCGACTCCAGTCGGATACCTTCTGTGATGGACAATGATCCCGGTGCCGACGAGCAGGTTATCAACCAGCAGGCGGGTGAGCAGTATCCGAAAGACGTTGAAACCCCGGCCGATACGCCAGCGCGGATTGCGCCAGACGAACTGGCCGATTCCATAGCCTATGCCATTGACGGAAGCGGCCCCGGCCCGACCAATGACAAGCCAAATGTATCGGGACATAAAACCGTGTCGGAAGGGATAACCGGCGCGGGACCGGACGAGGAGGAAGACGCCCTGCGGGACTGATAGTATTTGGCCAAGCTTGGCTGGCAGTCCTTGTTTTGCCCGACTAGACCACTTCTTTGTACTGCATCCGATACAGGTTCGCGTAGAAGCCTTCCTGCTGCAGAAGCTCCTCGTGTTTACCCTGTTCAACAATACGGCCTTTGTCTACTACGATGATCTTATCGGCTTTCTGAATGGTCGAGAGCCGGTGCGCAATGACAATGGCCGTACGTCCTTTCATGAGCTTGTCGATAGCATTCTGAATCATTTCCTCCGTTTCGGTATCGACCGACGACGTGGCTTCATCGAGCACAATTATCTTGGGGTCCTGCACCATAGCCCGAACGAAGGAGATCAACTGGCGCTGGCCAACCGACAAGGTAGAGCCGCGCTCCATAACGTTGTAATCATAGCCGTCGGGCAGACGGTCGATGAACTCATGTACGCCAACGAGCCTGGCCGCTTCGATCATTTTTTCACGGCTGATCCGGGTGTCGCCCAGCGTGATGTTGTTTTGTATCGTGTCGGAGAAGAGAAAAACATCCTGCAAAACAACCCCTATATTCCGGCGCAGCTGACCGAGTTCGTACTCGTGAACGTCAACGCCGTCGATATTGATGTGGCCCTTGTTGATGTCGTAGAAGCGGCTTAACAGGTTAATGATCGACGATTTTCCCGCTCCGGTTGCTCCGACGAATGCAACCGTTTCGCCAGCCCGTACCCGAAAGCTGATGTCGCGCAATACCCAATCTTCATTGTTGTAGGCAAACCATACATTTTTAAACTCCACTTCGCCTTTGAACGTAGCGGGTGCATAGGTGCCATCGTTGACCGTAAACTCGTCGCTGTCGAGAAGTTTGATGATCCGGTCGGTGCTGACAATGCCCATCTGTAAGGTATTGAACCGATCGGCCAGCATCCGGATCGGCCGGAAAAAAAGGTTGATAAACATCACGAAGGCCGTAACGGTCCCGAACGAGACATCGGCGTGGATGATCTGGCGGGCACCGTACCATACGACCAGCCCCACCGCCACCGCCGAAATAATGTCAGCTACCGGGTAGTATACCGAATAATACCAGATTGACCGGATGTTGGCCTGCCGGTGTTCATCATTGATGGCCCGGAATTTTTCGGCCTCTATTTTTTCGCTGCCGAAAATCTGGACGATGTTCATGCCGGTAATGTGCTCCTGCACGAATGAATTCAGGTTGGCTACGGCCGTACGAACCTCGTTAAACGACGATTTTATTTTTTCCTTGAATACGTACGTACTGAACAGCATCAGTGGAATGGTCGACAGGCTGATAGCCGCCAGCCGCCAGTCGGTATAAAACATGACCCCAATGATCAGTATCAGCTGCAGAATGTCGCCCGCAATGGCAGCCATGCCTTCGCTGAAGACATCGGCCAGGGTTTCAACGTCTGAGATAGATCGAGTAACCAGTCGGCCAATTGGTGTGTTGTCGAAAAATTTAAGCCGAAGCTGCAGAATCTTACGATACAGCTGCACCCGGATGTCGCGGATAACGTGCTGGCCCAGCCAGCCAGACAGGTAGGTATTGGAAAACTGAACGATAGCCTGAACCACGAGCACCCCGATCATGAGCATGAGCATAACCGTCAGGCGGCTTCCGTCGCCGGTGGCAATTACGTTATCGATGGTATAGCGAATGAGCAGGGGCGTCAGTGGGGCCAGACAGGCGGCCAGCATGATAATGCCAATCAGGAGGTAGAAGCGTGTCTGGTACGGTTTAACAAAACCATAGAGCCGTCGGAGAATGACCAGGTCGAAAATTCGGCCCGAAGGAGATCCGGTGCTTTTTGTGTCTGCGTTCACAGGGGAGTGTCAATAGGGGGCGTATAGTCGGGTAACAGCGTTGGTGGGTCGAACGTTTCAGCCCGCGCCGGATTTGGCCGTTAGCAACGGCCCAAAACAGTAAGAAATCGGCCGGTCTGCTTTACTTCTGAAACATCTGACTGAAATCTGATTTATGAAACGGCGGTTATTTACCCGGCTCGTCACGGCGCTACCGGTAAGTTGGCAGATTGGTAATGAACGCCCGGGCGACCCTGCGGCTCAGTCCGGCCATGCGCTGACAACCGGCCAGGAGGACCGCGCGTACTGGTTAAAAACAATACTGGCTGTGGCCGACCCGGTCCTGTCGGCGCTGGCCCAGAACCGGCTGAAGGCAACGATGCCCGTCGAGTCGGCAGCCGGGCAGGAGGTGGGGCGCCGGGCCGTGTCGCATCTCGAAGCGCTCGGTCGCACAATGGCGGGGCTGGCTCCCTGGCTGGAGTTAAACACCCCAGACGGGGCCGAGAGTCAGTTGCGCCAGCGGTATCTGTTACTCGCCCGGCAGGCAATCGCCAATGGGGTAGACCCCAATTCGCCCGATTACCTGAACTTCACCAAAAACGGCCAGCCGCTGGTCGACGCTGCTTTTCTGGCCCACGGCCTGATTCGGTCGCCCCGGCTATGGCAGGCCCTGAGTCCGACTGAACAGGCCAATCTGGTGCGGGCCCTGCAAGCCAGTCGGGTTATCAAGCCGGGCTACAACAACTGGCTGCTGTTCAGTGCCATGGTAGAAGCGGCTCTGCTGAAGTATACCGGCTCGGGCGATGAGATGCGTATGGATTACGCTATTCGTCAGCACCAGGCCTGGTACAAGGGCGATGGCGTGTATGGCGACGGTCCCGATTTTCACTGGGATTATTACAACAGCTACGTCATTCAGCCTATGTTACTGGATGTGGTTCGGACGCTGGTCGATGCTGGTAAAGCGGATAAAAATCTGCTGGAGACGTTGCTGGGCCGCGCCCAGCGGTACGCCATCGTACAGGAGCGGCTCATCCATACCGATGGGTCGTTTGCCGCCTTTGGCCGGTCGCTGGCCTATCGGTGCGGGGCGTTCCAGCTGCTGGCCCAGGTGGCGCTGCAACAGAGCCTGCCGCCCGAATTACCACCCGCTCAGGTCCGCTCGGCCCTGACGGCGGTTATGCACCGGACTATGGATGCGCCCGGCACCTTTGACGCCAAAGGCTGGCTGCGAATCGGGCTGTGTGGCCATCAGCCATCCATCGGCGAAACCTATATTTCTACAGGCAGTTTGTACCTGTGTTCGGTCGCTTTCCTGCCGTTGGGGCTACCCGCAACCGACCCGTTCTGGGCGGCCCCGGCAACCGACTGGACGGCCCGAAAAATCTGGTCAGGTCAGGACGTTAAAGCCGATCATGCTATCAAAGGATAAACCGCCAATACCGATTTGACTTACTTGTTATTGCCCAACCTCTATAACCAACAGGCTCATGAAAAGGTACGTCGCTTTCGCGTTCGTTCTACTGGCCGGGTGCTCGCCTAAAGCCGGGCCAACACTTACCCTACAGCCCAATCGGCTGCTGTATACCAGCGCGGATATCAACCGGGTTAGCCTTGTCGACTCGATACGCCGGATAAGGTCGGGCGGTTTACTGTTGGGGAGAAACGTAAAAATTACCCTGCGTGATGGGACACAAAAGAAAATACCCCAGCACGAAATCTGGGGTTACTCTGATGGGAAGGGAAACGTATGGCGCCATTTCCGTAAATCGTTCTTTCAGGTGGTACGCGTAAGTGACGTGGTCGAGTATGTCAGTACGCGGAGTCGATTCGTTGGGCAGGGCGTTACTGTACACGAACCTGTTTGGCTGTATAGTAAGACGCTGGACAGCCGGATTGTTGGCAGTCGGAAGCGAGCGCTTAAGATCGATGGCGAACCCCTGTCAGATTAGAAGGAGAGGAGCCAGCTTACAAGCTGGCTCCTCTCAGGTTACTCAGGAGACCGTACCGCCGTTCCAGACGGCATCGCCGGGTGCGATGAGGGCCAGCTTGCCGTCCCGGTCTTCGGCCATCAGGATCATTCCCTGCGACTCGAAGCCCATCATTTTGCGGGGAGCCAG
Organism: Spirosoma sp. 209; assembly: GCF_002006735.1. NCBI lineage: Bacteria > Pseudomonadati > Bacteroidota > Cytophagia > Cytophagales > Cytophagaceae > Spirosoma > Spirosoma sp. 209. The sequence continues at coordinate 242,406 of NZ_MVEC01000011.1, forward strand.
GTTAGCCAGAAAGGTTACCTGTTTGCCAATGATCTCTTCGGGTGAAAAATGTTTGGCGATGCCGCTCAGAATCTGCCGTCCGCCCATACCGTCGTCTACTTTCAGCTTCAGCAGCTTATCACTTTTAGGAACCCGTTCAGCCTCGGTGATGGTGCCGATGCGGATGTCCATTTTGGCGAAATCGTCGTAGGTGATTTCGTCGCGCAGGGGTGCTACAGTTTTGGTTTCTAATTCATTCATGCGTTTGGCATTCTGTAATTTCTGAATCTGTTTGTTGATCTCCTCATCTTCGATCTTGGCGAACAGCAGCTCGCTTTGGCCCAGTTCATGACCGGCTACCAGCAGGTCGGCCCGGCCCGCGTTCTGCCAGTCGAGCCGGTCCTGAATCCGGAGCTGATCACAAAGCTTACGGGCCGTAAACGGCAGGAAAGGCTCGGAGACGATAGCCAGGTTGGCCGCAATCTGCAGCGCCAGATTCAGGATGGTGTGTACCCGGCCCGGATCGGTCTTGATTACTTTCCAGGGCTCGGTTTCGGCCAGGTATTTGTTCCCGAGCCGGGCCAGATCGATCAGGTGACCCAGTGCCTCGCGGAACCGGTACTGCTCAATCGATTGCCCGATGCGGTCAGGAAACTGAGCCAGCTCGTCCAGCACGCTCCGGTCATAGTCGGTCAGGTCGCCCCGAACCGGCACCCGGTTGTCGCAGAACTTCTGGGTCAGCACCACGGCGCGATTGACGAAGTTGCCGAAAATACCCACCAGCTCGGCATTATTGCGCGTCTGAAAGTCTTTCCAGGTGAACTCAGAATCTTTGGTCTCGGGGGCATTGGCAGCCAGCACGTAGCGTAGCACGTCCTGCTTGCCGGGCAACTCGTCGAGGTATTCGTGCAGCCAGACGGCCCAGTTCCGGGAGGTGCTGATTTTGTCGCCCTCCAGATTCATGAATTCGTTGGCGGGCACATTGTCGGGCAGGATAAACGAACCCTCCGCCATCAGCATGGCCGGGAAAATAATGCAGTGGAAAACGATATTGTCCTTGCCGATAAAATGCACCAGCTTGGTCCGTCCGTCCTGGGTATGATCATTGCGCCAGTACAGCTCCCAGTCGCGCCCCTGCTGGGCGGCCCATTCCTTGGTCATCGAGATATAGCCGATCGGGGCGTCGAACCAGACGTACAGTACTTTACCTTCGGCATCGGGCAGGGGAACGCTGACGCCCCAATCGAGGTCGCGGGTCATGGCGCGGGGACGCAGGCCTTCTTTCAGCCACGACTGGCATTGGCCCAGCACGTTCGTTTTCCACTCGGGATGGCTGTTGACGAAGTTCTCAATAGCCGGCTGCATCCGGTCGAGTGGCAGGTTCCAGTTCCGGGTCTGGCGCAGCACCGGTTTCGATCCTGAAAGGGTCGAGTGGGGGTCTATCAGCTCGAGTGGACTCAGGGCGGTGCCGCAGCGTTCGCACTGATCGCCGTACGCACCGGGATTACCGCAAACGGGGCAGGTACCTACAATGTACCGATCGGCCAGGAACTGATTGGCTACTTCATCATAGTACTGTTCCGTCACTTCTTCGTCGAAATCGCCTTTGTCGTATAAGGTCGTGAAAAACGCCTGCGACGTCTGGTGGTGAATCGGGTTCGACGTTCGTGAATAGATATCGAAGGAGATACCAAAGTCAGCAAAGGCCTGTTTGATCTGTCCGTAGTATTTGTCGACCACCTGCTGGGGTGTCAGTCCTTCTTTTTTGGCCCGGATCGTGATCGGTACGCCATGTTCGTCGGTGCCGCTGATGAACGCCACGTCTTTACCCGTGGCCCGGAGGTAGCGTACGTAGATGTCAGCTGGCAGGTAACAGCCGGCCAGGTGGCCAATATGAATGGGCCCGTTGGCGTAGATTAGAGCCGCTGTGACGGTGTATCGTTGGGGATTTTCGAGTGACATGTGTAGAGGGTATACGGCCGTTAAGTACGATGTAGCGGATCGGCGCCCGACCGTAACCGGAGCGTCGTAAACCGTTTTGGCCCGCAAAATTAGCAATTCAGGGCCGAACGTTGTTATGTTTACGCACACAGCAATGCCAGACCGCGATGGAGAACACCAGCCAAGAGTCGAATAATTTCCTAAACTGGGTTGAAATCAAAAACTTCAAGTCGATTAATGATCTTCGCTTCGACTGCAAGCGGGTGAATGTTTTTATTGGCAAACCAAACGTAGGAAAGTCAAATATTCTGGAGGGGTTAGGGTTACTGGGTGCGGGGTACAGCGTTGGGAAAATCCTGAATGGATTCGTTCGGTATAGAGACATAAAGCAGCTATATCGGGATAATGATAAGCGGGCTAAAATAGAAGTAGTTACTGACAAGCAACAAATCCAAATTAATGCCCTTCCATCCTTATCCGCAATCGGTGCACAGGGTACTACTAGTATCAATAAAGAAAATTACAGCATAGGCGGACGCGATGGAATCAGCCGTATCATCAGCGCTTCTGGTGCTCCGTCGCGAGAGATCAGTGTTGGCAATGAAGATCATGAAGAGCGGTTCCAGCGCTATTTTCGGGCCGTTAAGAAATATGACTATGGTAACCTTGTAGATTTTACTGACTCACTGGAAACCTATTTAAGTCCTCCCAACGGCTCAAATTTGTATTCCTTAGTTCGGAGTGACAACGTCTTGTGGGCTGAGTTTGCCAAGCTCTTTACCGAGCAACAGCTAGAACTTGTTCTCTATGATGAAAAACAGGAGTTTATTCTGCAAAAAAAGAATGGCCCGTTTGTTACGCAGTATCCTTACTTTTCCATTGCCGATACGTTCAGGCGGTTTATGTTTTACATCACGGCCATTGAATCGAACAGGAACTCTATTCTAGTTTTTGAGGAGCCGGAAGTGCATTCATTTCCTCCTTATGTAAAAGCTATGGCGCATCGAATTGTAGGAAGTGAATCCAACCAATTTTTCGTGTCTACGCACAGCCCTTACTTACTGCAGACGTTGATTAGCGAATTAGATGAGTCAGAATTAGCCGTGTTTATTACGTTTTACAAAGATTACCAAACACAGGTACGCCAGCTAACTGTCGATGAATTACAGGAAGCGCAGGATTTGAGTATCGACTTGTTTTACAACCTTAGTCGCTACGAACCCAATGCCTGATCGCCCAGTTCAATTTCTGCCCGAGTGCCATGCCGACACTGCGCTGATTCGTTTCCTTTTTCCTGACCCATTATTGAGCATTCACACACTGGGTTGCACTGAAGTGGCGAGAACCATGATGTCGCCCCGTGCTCAGCAGTATATGTTGGTTGGTATTGTTGACAACGATAAGAAGCTTGATATTCACTGCAAAGGATTTTTTAGAGACTTTGTTCTGACTGAAGAACGTGATCGGCTTTTAGTGAAAAGATATGTTCAAGCCAACCAGCACATCATAGTTATCGATAAAGCAATCGAAAGCTTCCTGTTGTGGAATGCAGAAACGGTAGATATTGATGTGAGTCAGTACGGGTTTGAGAAGTCGGTCAAGCGGTTGGGTCTTCAACTTAAAACGCCAACGATAGAAACGGATGTTGGCTATCACCAGTTACTAACTGACATTTACAACCGCCAAGCTCCTGGCCTCATCACCCTCGAACGTATTTTGAATGACCTCACCGCTACGCACTAATTCGGTTTTTATCACGGGGGCTACCGGATTTATTGGCTCTCACATGGCCCGTCATTACCTGCAGGCGGGGTATACGGTCTTGGCCCTGGTCAGACCCGGAAAGGGATACGGTATGCTGGCCGACGTTGCCGATCAGATTACCTGGGTCGAAGGTGATGTACTTGATATTCCGGCCCTGGAGACCGCAATTACTCCCGGTATCGACGTCATTCACGCGGCTGCAGTTGTGTCATTCGTTCCGAAAGACCGACGCCTGATGGACCAGATCAATGTGGAGGGTACGGCTAATGTGGTCAATGTATGCCTGAAGGCAGGCGTGCGTAAGCTGGGCTATGTAAGCTCCGTAGCCGCCCTGGGCCGACCAACGGCGAAAGGAGCAAAACCGGGCGAGGCCGTAGTCGTTAACGAGACGCAGAAGTGGGAAGAGTCACCGAATAATTCGGCATACGCCAAGTCGAAATACCGGGCTGAACTGGAAGTCTGGCGCGGGGTGGCAGAGGGACTAAACGCCGTTATGGTTTGCCCCAGTATCGTGCTGGGGGTCGGTGACTGGAGCCGGAGCAGCCTGCAACTGGTCAACTACGTCAATAACGAACGACCCTTTTACCCGGCGGGGCTTGTCAACTATGTTGATGTGCTGGACGTGGTCGAATCGCTGTTCTGGCTCATGCAGGCTGAGGTAACGGCCCAGCGCTATATCCTGAATGCAGGCACCATTCCGTACCGATCTTTGTTAGAACAATTGGCAGGTTCATTGGGCAAACGGCCACCTACGCTACGAATAGCCCCTGTACTGACGCAATGGCTATGGCCGCTGGAAGCAGTTCGCGCCTGGGTTACGGGCAAACCCCCGTTGATCACCCGCGAAACAGCCCGGTCGGCCAGTTCGTTATACCGGTACGAAGGTCAGAAAATAGAGCAGGTGGCTGGGTTTCAGTACCGTCCGTTAAACCAGACGCTGCAACGCATTGCCCGCTCCATTTCAGGGGGCTGAACAAGCCGAAAAGAGGCTTAATCGGGCAAGGGAAACGGTTCGTAATTTTTTGAATCGCGGTGTTGCAGTTTCGTTTTTTTGGTTTAAATTTCACTGCCAAAGGATAAACCGCGCCAATGGCTGCGGCCCCTATCCGCCCCACAATTTTAAGGCAATAGCATGGAGCAAGAGTTCGAGGAACGAGAAGGTGACATAAAAGAATCAATCCGGCGTTTTGAGCAAATGCTGGATCAGCAACAGAGTCAGTTTTTCGATCTGGACGTCTATGAGCAAATGGTTGAACATTATCTCAACCAGGGCGATTTAGACAAGGCGTTTAAAGCCGCCGAAGCCGGTTTGGAAAACTTTCCGTACGCGCTGGAACTAATGCTCGATAAAGCCCAGATTCTGGCCAACTACCAACGGTTCGATGAATCGCTGGAGTTACTGGAACGGGCTTCGTTGTTTAATCCGGGTGATCTCGACGTACCCTTTATGCAGGGATCCGTTCTGAACATGGCCGGTCGGTATGAAGAATCAATTTCAGTGCTGGAAGATCTGCTCGACCGCGCTGATGAAAAAGAAGATATCTTATTTCAACTCGGTCAGAGTTATCAGAACTGGGGTAAATACGACGAAGCCATCACCCAGTATAAAAAGTCGATAGCGCTGAATATCAACAACGAAAACGCGCTATACGAACTGGCTTTCTGCCTCGACGTTACGGGCGAGCTGGAGAATAGTCTGGCCTATTATCAGCAGCTGATCGATGCGGATCCGTACTCCTACAATGCCTGGTACAACATCGGGATAGCGTATAGCAAACTGGCCCGCTATCCGGAAGCGGCCGAAGCCTACGATTACGCGGTTATTATCAAGAGCGATTTTGCGTCGGCTCACTTTAACCTGGGTAATACGTACATGAACCTGAGCCTGTTCGAGAAGGCGGAGAGCTGTTACCGCGAAACGCTCAAGTACGAAGAGCCCACCGCCGACACTTACTGTCATCTGGGGGCCAGCCTCGAAAAGCAGGACCGGTTGCCGGAAGCCATCAAAGAATACCGCGAGGCCCTCAAGCTGGACCCTATGTGGGATGAAGCCTGGTACGGAATTGGCGTGTGCCTGAGCGAAACCGGGAAATGGTACGAAGCGCTGCCGTTTTTGCAGAAGGCCGTTAAACTCAACGACAACAACGGAGAGTATCTGCTGGCCGTAGCCGAAACAGAGTATAAAATAGGCAACGTGCTGTCGAGCCTCGAAGCGTTCGAGAAAGCCGCCGAAGTTGACGCCGAAAACCCGGATGTGTACCTGACCTGGTCGCTGGTACCGTTCGATCAGGGCGATTTCCTGCGGGCTAACGAGATTATACAGAATGGGATCGAAGACATGCCGCGCGAAGCCGACCTGTACTACCGGTCAGCCGTTTACCTGATTCATGCCGGTCATTACCGCGAAGCGCTGATCCAGCTTGAAGCCGCCTTGTCGCTCGATTACGATTCTCATGTTCAGCTGTTCGAGTTTTTTCCGGAGCTGGAGAAGCAAAAGGCGCTCTACAAGATCATTCAACAGTACAAGCCCAGTTAAACCGGGTATTTCTGAAACAAACAAGCCGCTGACTGATCAGCGGCTTGTTTGTTTTATTCAGGTCCAACGGGTGATTTCGTTTTCGTTCGGCGTCGGTTTTCCAGATACAGGTACGCGTGCAGGGCGTGATTGAAGCGGAACGTCCGTCGTTGTTGAATGGGGTCTGTTTGCAGGGTGAACTGATTCAGGTACCCGAGTTCGACCCGCAGATTGTCGCGCAGCCGCTTTCCCAAAGCCAGATAAATTCGGCTCTGGTCAAAGCGCCGGGCTGTCCTGGAAACGACCACCATGGGTTCAGCGCTGGTTTGTATGTACCAGGTTTTATCATCTTTATTTTTCTGGAAAACGGGCTTAATCCACCGGATCATAGCCCGCAGCCGAACGTTGAACCGATCGGCCAGCACATCATCAGACTCGCCATCCGACAAAAAAACGTATTCGCTGGTGAGCGTGTCGGTGCGGGAGGGCCAGCGCAGCTCGGAGCGAAACCGGTAAACCAGCTCACTCTTCGGAAGCGGTTTGGTGATGGTTAGTTGCGGAATGATTCGGACTTCCTGAAAAAAGGTGTAAGGCTGAAAGTCATTCGGGCGGCTCCAGGTCCACCATAGACCGATAGGCGAGATCGAAAGACGGACAGGGTCGGTTAACTGGTAGTTGATCCAGGGACGAAACACCTGCTGAAGGGGATACCGAAACACATTCAGGTCGCGCCCATTCTCGTCTCTCGATTGCCGCCGGTACTGGTGATCCATCTGAAAGCTCCACTTGCCGGCGGTCTTGTAAACCAGATTCAGTTCAGACCAGAAAACCGGTCGGTGGCGCACCACATTCTGGTAAGTCTGCGCTATACCAGCCGTCCCGGACAAGCTTATGAGTACGCTAAAAAAAACAGTTCGCATGCAGGGTCATTCCTTATCAGGCCGCAAACTTAAGCAAAGTGCGTCAGGTGCGGCTCATCGAGTGACGGTTCTCTTTGTTAATGAATTGATATGGAGTGGTTTAAGGGGGTTGGCTATTTTTCTTTCTCCGGCTGGAGTACCGAGATGATCCGGTCTGCTTCGGCCTCGTGCTGGCTGGCGAGCTTCTGCTTGAGGTCGAACGTATGGCCGGCAAAAACAATCAGTATATCCTGTTGATCGAAGGCCTGCTTTACGGCTTTGATCGCTTCACTCAGGGCCGCCGGGGCGCTGGTCCTGGCGGGGTTGATCCAGAACCAGAGCATGAACTGGATGGTGTTATCACCAAAGTTCCGATAATGCAGATCGACCGGCCGCTCGGGTAGCACGAAAGGAAGTTGGCGGACGGCCTGTTGCGCCACCTGCTGCGCTTTGGCCAGATCGTCGAGGTACGACACGCCGGCGGTCAGCTCGATCCGGCGGAGGCCGATTCGGGAAAAGTTGGTAATTGGCTTCTGAAATACGTCTTTACTCGGAATCTCTACGGTTTGCCCCTGGCCATTATTAAGCACAATGGAGCGGAGTTTGACATCCAGTACCTCGCCGGTGAAGCCGTTGGTTTCGACGACGTCGCCTACCTGAATAGGCCGGGCCAGCGCAATCATGGTACCTGAAATAAAGTTGGTTGTCAGGTCTTGGAAGGCAAACCCCACGGCCAGCGCAATAACACCGGCCCCGGCCAGCAGAGACGTCAGTGCTTTGTCGAGGCCCAGCACCCCCAGGGCAACGAATAACCCAATGGCCATGACGGCTACGCGCGCTACCGCTCCTGTCAGGTTGATTAACGACTGGTTGTTGCTGAACCGGTCAACACCTCTGGATACCCACCGGCTGATCCAGCGCGACAGAAAGGTAAATACCAGCAGCAACAGAATAGCAACGGCTACTTTGGGAATGAATCGGATAGCCGCCCGGGTCCAGTTGGCCAGATCGGTATAAAGGATGTTATAGGTCTGCGAAAAGTCCATAGAAACGGGGTTGGTGGTCTTAGCAGAACGTCCGTCGCTTGTATAGTGTTTCATTGGTAGGCCTATACGCCGTACCTTTGCCGCGGTACGTACTACCATCCGATCTGACTGACAATGACAACTGTTGCCCCCGTTTATCTCGATAATGCCGCTACCACCCGGCTCGATCCTGAAGTACTGGACGCCATGCTGCCGCTGATGACGGAGCAGTTTGGCAATCCATCATCCATTCATAGCCACGGTCGCCAGGTTCGTACGGCAATCGAGAAAGCCCGGAAGTCGGTGGCATCGCTGCTGAATACCTCACCGGCTGAGATTTTTTTTACCTCGGGTGGTACGGAGGCCGACAATACCGCTATCCGCAGCAGTCTGGAAACGTTTGGCATCACGCACGCCATCACCTCGCCAGTTGAGCATCATGCCGTACTGCACACCCTCGAGCATCTGCAGAAGCAGGGACTGGTTCGGCTGAGTCTGGTCAACGTCGACGATCGGGGGCATGTTGATCTGGAACACCTCGAAAAGCTGCTCCGCAGTTTTCCCCGCTCGTTTGTGTCGCTCATGCACGGTAATAATGAAATCGGTAACCTGCTCGATCTGGACCAGGTGGGCCGGTTGTGTCGGCAGTACGACGCCATCTTTCATTCGGACACGGTGCAGACCATGGGCCATTTTCGACATGATCTGCAAAGCCTGCCAGTCGATTTCATCGTAGGCGCAGGTCATAAATTTCACGGGCCCAAAGGGGTTGGATTTCTGTATGTGAACGCCGAGCGCGCAAAAATTCACCCGTTCATCTATGGCGGAGCCCAGGAGCGAAACATGAGGGGCGGTACAGAAAACGTATACGGTATTGTCGGGCTGGCCAAAGCACTGGAAATTGCGTACCGCGATATGGATGCGCACCGACAGCATATTACCGCGCTGAAACAACGGATGATTGAGCAACTGGCCGAAAAAATGCCTGACGTCCGCTTTAACGGTGATTCGGCTGCCATAGGTAGCAGTCTGTATACGGTGCTGAATGTAAGTCTGCCCGCTTCTGACATGAGCGATATGCTGCTGTTCAACCTGGATATTGCTAAAATATCGGCGTCGGGCGGCTCGGCCTGTTCGAGTGGATCAAGCATCGGGTCACACGTGCTGGCGGCACTGCCAGGTCTTGACTCGGAGCGGGGCTATGTCAGATTCTCATTTGGTAAGTACAATACCGCAGCCGAGATCGACTACACGGTCGATACCCTGGTCGGGCTGTATCGGAAAGAGGCCCGGCTCGTTTAGGAAGGACGGTAAGGGATATAAACAGCAGAGCCCGGAGCGCAAACTCCGGGCTCTGCTGTTTATGAGATCTTGGGTGGCTGGCTTATTTGGTTTCGGCCAGTTGCTCGCTGCCAATCCACCGATGCGCTACATTCAGGGTGTAGTCGATAAAGGCGCGGGCGGTACGGTCGTATACTTCGTGGCCAATGAAACGGCCCGCTTCGTCGAGGTTCTTGTCCGTCTCGTGCGATTCGTAGAGTTTGGGCGAGATAATCGAATAGCTGTTGGTGAAGCTGATGATCTTGTTCATGACCGTGGTCATGTCCAGCGCGGGTTGGCGGCCACCACGACCGTTCGAAATGCCGACCATGGCAAAGACCTTGTTTTCGAACAGGTGCTTGAAGGCGGGCCCTCCTAACTGGTGAATGGTATTGCTGGCCTGCGGGGGCGCGGTCCAGTTGTATTCAGGCATGGCAAAGATGACCAGGTCAGCGGCTGCCCAGCTGCTGATAAGCTCCTGCTGAAACGGCGTTAGGGTCTCCTGCTTTACGGAGCCCTGGCCTACATAAGGAATGTCATAGTGTTCAAACGTAACCACCGATACGTCGTGCTGGCCGGTTTCGTTCAGTACGTTACGTACAAAATTTATGAAGCGTAGCGAATTGCCATTCTTACGCGATGAAGTAGAAATCAGGGCGATATTCATAGAGTCGGTTGTGCAAATACAGGGGTGTAACGGTCGGTACAAGGCTTTAGTTTCCCGAAAAAAAGGGGGCTGTCAGGCAACGGTTATGGATTCATATTCCTCTTTGCATCATCCGTCGTTGGGAAACTACAATCAGCAGTTATCATGTACAGCATCCTGGCCATCTGCCTTATCTCCCTACCGATTGGTACGACCCCTGCTCCGACAATTGCCCGGCACGATTCCATTCCCGGGTCTGCGCAACCCGGTATGCCAATAGTCCGGCCCAGGAACGAGTTCTACCGGGATCCGCATGACCCGAAACGGGTTACAAGAGCCACGCTGGATAACATGCCCGCCAGGCAACCCGATACGTCGGAAACCTATTTGATCCAGAAAAAGGTACCGGGCTACAAGCCCCGATTACAACTGCCCCCTAAGCCCTGAATCAGTGCAGCCGATCCAGCGCCTGGGCTAGGTCGGCAATGAGGTCTTCGGCATGTTCAAGCCCAACCGACAGGCGAACCAGGTTCTGCGGGGTCTTCGTGGCCGGCCCTTCAACGCTGGCCCGGTGCTCGATCAGACTTTCTACCCCGCCCAGGCTGGTGGCACGGGTAATGAGTTTCAGCTGCCCGATAAACCGAATAGCATCGTCGGCGCCCCCGTGTACCTGTACGGACAGCATAGCGCCAGGGCCGTTCATCTGCTGATGGATGAGGGCACGATCGGGATGATTGGCCAGGCCTGGGTAATGGACACGTTGTATGGCCGGGTGCCCATCCAGAAAATCAGCTACGGCCTGTGCGGTAGCCATCTGCGCCCGCACGCGTACCCCCAGGGTCTTCAGCCCCCGGCTCACCAGCCAGCAATCAAAGGGCGACGGCACCGCGCCAGACAACCCCTGAATCTGACGAACGCGTTTAGTGAATTCATCGTCCCGCTTAAAAATCAGGGCGCCCCCCAGCACATCGGAATGGCCACTGAGGTACTTGGTGGTCGAGTGCATGACAATGTCGCAGTTCAGGTCGATGGGCCGCTGTAAAACAGGGGTAGCCCAGGTATTGTCGCATACAACCAGCGCCCCGGCTTCGTGGGCCAGCCGGCTAATGGTCAGCAGATCGGTGATGCTAAGCATGGGATTCGACGGCGTTTCGCACCAGACCACCCGCGTATTTTCGTGGAGGGAGGCCTGAACGGCATCGAAGTTGCTCATATCCACGCGGGTATAGGTCAGACCCCAGGGGTGAAATACCTCTTCGAGCAGCGCCGGGGTGCCGTAATACGCATCCGTACCGACAAGCACGTGATCGCCGGGGCGCAGCGCCTGGAAGAGCGCCATGGTAGCCGCCTGCCCCGAGCCAAATGCCAGGCTGGCAGCTCCCCCCTCCAGCGTAATAAGGGCTTTTTCGAGCGCTTCGCGCGTGGGGTTGTTGACCCGCGCGTAACCGTACGGGCCCGGAAGCTCGTTGGCTGCGTTGCGGGCAAAAGTCGTTGCCAGATGAATAGGCTGGACCACGGCCCCGGTAATCGGGTCAGGCTGGTGAGTAGCCAATATGGCCATTGTATCGAATTGCATAAACGTAGCTGGGAAGTCAATCCTGAATCCAGGATCGGGTTAATGAATTATCAAATAGCAGTACCTACTTGATGAGAAAATGATCGGTTTGTAAAACTCAACGTAGTTAATTTTCTAAATTTGGTGGCTTCGCCCGCTCGAATCCGGCTTCTGAAATGCCCTCTCCTCTGGACCCGTATACTCAGCCGCTCACCGCCCAGACAGCCGCGCATCTGCTGCGACGGGCTACCTTTGGCCCTACAAAGGCCGAAATAACAGCTTTTACGGGATTAACAGCGCAGCAGGCCGTATTTCAACTGATCACGAATGCGAATTATACCCTGCCCGAACCCCTCGACCTGGACGAAAACCTGCCCACAGCGGCTCAGCCGTACCTGAACCTGCCCTTTAACGCCGATCGCAATTTTATCCTGGGTCATTACGCCCGGTTCCGATGGCTCGAGATGATGACTACGCAGGCGGCTCCGCCCAGTCTGCTGGATAAGCTGGCGCTGTTCTGGCAGAATCATTTCGTAGCGACCCGTAACGTAGTCGGGGATTATCGGTTTATGTTCCAGTACATTAAGTTAGTCCGGAACAGCGCCCTCGGTAATTTCCGCACGTTCGTCATCAACATGACCAAAGAACCGGCCATGCTGCGATTTCTGAACGGAGACGAGAACCAGGTTGGCCATCCGAACGAAAACTACGCCCGCGAACTACAGGAGATCTTCACCGTTGGTGTAACCGATTTTGCCGGGAACCGGAATTATACCGAAGACGATGTCAAGGCAGCGGCAAAGGTGCTGACGGGCTGGAGCCATACCAACTACAACGAACCGGGTTCCACTACCATCTCGACAACGTTTACAGACAGTTTACACGACGCTACGGACAAGGTATTTTCGGCTCATTACGCCAATACGGTTATCAGGGGACGTGCCGTATCGCAGCCGGGTACCCACTCGGCGGGCGATGCCGAACTGAGCGACCTGGTCGATATGCTGTTGCGGCATCCCCAATGCCCCCGGTTCATCTGCCGCAAGCTGTACCGCTGGTATGTGAATCCGAACGTTACCCCAACCGTTGAGACGACTATTATCGAACCACTGGCCGATTTCTTTGCCAGCCCGGCCAATAACTTCGCCATCCGGCCGGTAATTGAAAAACTGCTGACCAGCCAGGCCTTTTTCGATACCGCTAACCTGGGGGCCATGATTAAGTCACCCGCCGACCTTATAATCGGCGCGATGCGTTTTTTCGAACAACCCGTGCCGGCATTGCCCACCGACTACGTCGCCTACCGAAAATACTTCGACTTCATCTATTACCAGATGGATAGTATGCAGATGGGCGTGCTCGAACAGCCTACCGTGTTTGGCTACGACCCATATTACCAGACGGGCTTTTCTAAACTATGGATCAATACAACCACAATTGGGCTGCGGGGAAACCTGACCGATGCGTTTATCTGGCGGTGGCTGGAGCTGAAGCCGGGCTATACGGTCGGCATCGACCTGCTCGGCTGGGTAACGCGGTTACAGCCTAACTTCACCGACGTGGGCGGTACGCCATCCATCACCTGCGTCGACATTCTGGCTGAATTTACCAGGCATCTCTATGCGACCGGCTTATCGATGGCTCAGCAGGATTTTGTCATCGATACGATTATGATGCAGGGTATACCCCGCCTGTCCTGGACATTCGAGTGGAACAATTACCGACGTAATCCCGCCGATCCCGGAAGCCGCTACGGCGTATTGTGGCGGCTGCAGAACCTGATGAAATTTCTGCTCCGTATGGCGGAGTACCATGTCTGCTGAGCTATGACTAGTTAATATGAAACGTAGAGACTTTATCTCCGCCGTATCGGCCAGTATGGCACCGGTCATGCTCGACGGGTTTGGGCTGAAAGCCATGAACCGGCAGTCGGCCCTGGTGCAGTCGCTGCTCCAAACATCGGCCGTCAATACGGATCGGGTGCTGGTCATTGTTTACCTGAACGGGGGCAACGACGGGCTCAATACGGTCATTCCGCTCGATCAGCTATCGCTCTATAACTCCCTCCGGAGCAATATCGCCATCCCGCAGAATCGGGTGCTGACCCTCGACGGTAATCCGACAACGGGATTTCATCCGGCCATGACGGGCATGCGGGATCTGTATAACGACGGAAAACTAACGGTAATCCACTCGGTGGCATACCCCAACCCGGACCAGTCGCACGCGCGATCGACCGATATCTGGATGACAGCCGCCGATTCTCAACAACTGTTAACGTCGGGCTGGGCGGGCCGCTATCTGGACAACCGATTCCCGGACTATCCGGCCAGCTACCCCAATCCCCAGATGGACGACCCGCTGGCTATTCAGATCGGGTACGTAACCTCGACGGCTTTGCTGGGCAGCCAGCAGTCGATGGCTATTGCGCTGAACGACCCCGACAATTTTTACGCCCTGGTCGGAACGGATCCACCGGCGCCGGGTGAACAGCAACCCGGCGATGCGGGCGAGCTGATTACGTTTATCCGCAAACAGCAGACCCTGGCCGTTGGCTACGCCGACAAGATCCGGCGGGCGGCTGAGGCCGGCCGGAACCTGGCTGTTTATCCCGAGTCGTACGAAAAAAATTACCTGGCCGATCAGCTCAAAATCGTGGCCCGTCTTATTCACGGGGGCATGAAATCAAAAATTTACTATGTGTCGCTGAACGGGTTCGACACCCATTCGGGGCAGGTCGACAGTACCGACGTGACCCAGGGAGAACACGCCATGTTACTGGGGAAAGTCGCCAAAGCCATCGCCACCTTTCAGCGCGACCTGGCCCTGCAGGGTACCGAAGACCGGGTCATCGGGATGACCTTCTCTGAATTTGGCCGGCGGGCTAATTCCAACAACTCGAAGGGGACAGATCATGGCGTAGCCGCGCCCATGTTCGTTTTCGGCTCGGGGGTTAAACACCAGACCATTGGCCAAAATCCTGACCTGGCTAACCTGAGCGGACAGTTTGGCAACAAAGAAGTGACCATGCAGATCGATTTCCGGCGCGTTTATGCCGACATCCTGAACGACTGGTTTGGTACGGCTCCGGCTACCACCAATACGATACTCGCACGCAGCTTCCCGACCGTATCCCTGTTTTCGAACGTGGTAGAAACCCTGTCGTCGGGAAGCTGGCAGGAGCCGGGCCGCTGGACGGTAGGGCGGGTGCCGTTTGCCAGTGAATACGTAAAAATCAACGCCGGCCATACCCTGATCGTGGATCGCAATATTACCGTCCGACGGATGCAGGTGGCCGGCCAGCTGAAGTTTACGGGGCCGTATTCGATCCGCATGACGGGCTAATGCCTAAATCTGTTACCTTTACGCCTAACCGTATGCAAGCATACTATTCGCGAAATGGAACAGACCTATCAATCGCTCCAACTAACCGAAGCCGACGGCGTCATGACCGTTGTGCTGCTTGGCCCTGGCAAAGGCAACGCCATGGGACCCGAATTCTGGGAAGAATTACCCCGGGCTATGGATGAGATAAACCAGATGCCCACCGTGCGCTGTATCCTGTTTAGGGGTAGCGGAGATCATTTCAGTTATGGGCTCGACGTAGCCCGAATGCTGCCCCGAATTGCCAGCATGGCTACCGGCAACCCCATGGCCGACGAACGTCGGAAGCTGATGGGACAGATTCGATTCATGCAGTCGGGCTTCGTAAAGATGCACGAGTCTCCCAAGCCGGTCATTGCCGCTGTGCATGGCTGGTGTATCGGGGGGGGGCTGAACATGATTGCCGCGGCCGACATTCGGCTTTGCTCACGGGATGCGCGCTTCAGCCTGCGTGAAGCCAAATTGGCCATTACCCCGGATATTGGTGGTCTTCAGTTTCTGCCGCATCTGATTGGGCAGGGCTTCACCCGCGAAATGGCCTTCACCGGGGGCGACTACGATGCCGCTTTTGCCGAACGAACCGGTTTAGTCAATCACGTGTACAATACGCCCGAGGCCCTGTTCGACGCGGCTCAGGCGCTGGCCCGTCAAATTGCGGACAATCCCGCTCCGGCCGTACAGGGTGCCAAAGAGGTCTTAAACTATGGCATCGGAAAAGATCTGGAAGACGGTATGCAGTACGTAGCCGTCTGGAACTCGAGCCAGATGCAGTCGGCCGATTTTAGCGAAGCCATGCAGGCCACCCTGGATCGGCGCAAGGCCGAGTTCAACAAAAAAGTAAACCGAGGGTATTAACGAGTGCGTTGGTCTGCGGTTTCCCCGCGACAACCACTCACTTTTTTCTTTACGCCTAGACTGTTAAACCATGACCACAGGAATGCTGCGCGATGGAGCGCTGAACGGAAAAACCATCATTGTTACGGGCGGGGGCACCGGCCTCGGTAAGTCGATTAGCCGGTACCTGATTCAGTTGGGTGCCAACGTCACCATTTGTAGCCGGCGGCAGGCTGTGATCGATGAAACGGCCCGCGAGCTTACCGAAGAAGCGAGCCAGTTGACCGGGGCGGGGCAGGTGCTGGCAGTGGCCTGCGACGTCAGAAATCCCGAACAGATCGAGCACGTAATGGCCGAAACCATTGCCCGATTCGGTCAGATCGATGGGTTGCTCAATAACTCGGCCGGTAACTTTATTAGCCCTACCGAGCGGCTTTCCTACAAAGCGTTTGATACCATTGTCGACATCGTACTGCGCGGGACGTATTACTTCACGCTGGCCGTCGGGAAATACTGGATCGATAACAACATCAAAGGCACTATACTGAATATATCAACGACCTATGCCACGACCGGTTCTGGTTATGTGGTGCCGAGTGCGGTTGCCAAAGGCGGAGCCCTCATCATGACCAGGTCGCTGGCCGCTGAGTGGGGGAAATACGGCATTCGTCTTAACGCCATTGCTCCGGGGCCGTTTCCTACCAAAGGAGCCTGGGATCGTCTGTTTCCCGAACCGCTGGCCAGCATGATGGACCCGACCAGCCGTATTCCGTTAAAACGCGTTGGGGAACACGGTGAGCTGGCCAATCTGGCCGCTTTCCTGCTTTCGGACTATTCGGGTTATATCACGGGCGAGAGCATCACCATCGACGGGGGTGAAGTGCTGGCTGCTGGTGAGTTCAGCCACCTCGAAAAAGTGACCAATGACCAGTGGGATATGATCGAGCAGACCATCAAGCAGGCCAACAAAGCCAGCAAAGGCCAGGCCTAAAAACACCCCCGGGTCTCGATACGCCTATAGGCTACGTGTCCTGCTTACTTGGTTTGCTGGTAGAGTCAATCGCCAGTGAGCAGGACACGTAGAAAAATCAGTCGCCGGCCGGTTATTTCCCTTCTTTAAGCAGCTCGACAACTAGGGTTACTTCATTTACGGTAGCTTCGGGCGTGCCGGTATAGCCTATTGCCCGGTAGCGGATTCGGCCATCGGGTCCGATCACCACTTTGGTCGGTATTCCCAGGACGCCATAGGCCGTTGACACTTTCTGCTGAAGATCGAGCGGAACAACGAACGGGTAGGGGTTCTTGCTCATATACTCCCGAACCCGCTGCACCCGGCCACCCTCGCGGGTATTTACAAACAGGAACCGAACGGCCGGGTCGTTCTGAAAACGGGCCTGCGCCTGCTGCATGGCCGGAAACGACGCAATACAGGGCGCGCACCAGGTAGCCCAGAAATCGAGCACGACCACCTTGCCCCGCAGGGCTGCCGATGAGATCGTTCGACCCTGCAGGTCGGTCAGTGAAAAAGCCGGAGCGGGTTCGTTGATCAGCCGTTCGCGCAGTTCGTCCCGCTGGTCGGCGCGCAGGTCGGCTTCCAGTTCGGTCAGGTAGGCATCGGCTTTGGCCGCGTTCTGACCGGGTTGTTTGGCATACCAGTCGTGCAGGGCTGCTTTAAGCCGGGGCGTTGCTTTTCCTACGCTGACAGCCGCTTCGGCCAGGGGACGGGCTTCGGTAGCGTGGTTTGTCCGCAGGGCACACAGATAGTAACGCTCGTTGGTACGCGGGTCGCTGGTTTCGGCCTCTTCCGGATTAATAACCCGCTGATAGGCAGCATAGGCCTCGGCATCTTTACCCTGTTGTTCGAGCGCGCGGGCCAGGGTATTATGGAGAGCCCGGTGCCGGTTCTGCCGCTCCTGATTCCAGTCGCCCCGGAAGGTGGCGGGTTTTCCCTGGGTGTCCAGCAGGGCCATTGCTTTTCTGACCAGCTTTTCTGCTTCGGGGAGCGACCGGCGCTCGTCGGCGAGCTGGAAAGCCATGGTATTCAGCATCAGTACATCGGTATGAGCGGGCGGCTGCGTCTCCACAAAGGTCAGCAGGCCGGGGAGATCGTTGTTTTTGAAGTAGCCATCAGTAATTAAAACCGTCAGACCGGGGGCGTAGGGCGAGTTAGGGAACTCCCGTATGTAAGCCTGATACAGCGCCCGCCGACGAGTCCAGTTCGGCTCATTTCGGATAGCGGCTGCCCGGTCTTTCTGCGCCAGCGACCCCGCTGGGTCGACCGTTTTCATGCGTTCCCGTTGCAGGTTGGCGCTTTTAAAGTCGCCCAGACTCTCGTAGAGTAGGGCCGCAGCCGTCAGGTCGGCCGTAGATGGCGCTGGTACAGACTTCAGATAAGCCCCAATGGCAGTCTTGACTTTGGGGCCGTAGCCCGGTTTTTTCTGCTTGACCAGGGCGGCCAGGTAATCGGACCAGTACTGTGGGTAAACATCCGGATGCTGGGCCAGCTCCTGTTCATAAAGCGCGATGATGCGGTTGAGATCGGGTTTGCTGGCTGGCGCTGTCTCGTATACAAAGTGGGTTCGTGTGAACACAGAGGCTTGGCCCCCGATGGCGTGCGGAAGCGGTTGCCCGCTGCTGTCGCAAACGGGGATGACGTACAGCTGACCATTGTTCAGATCGGCCCGCTGGGGCTGGCGGCTGTTTCGAAACAAAAGCATTACCCCCGCCACATCCTTTTTCGGTAACCGGAATTCGCCTACGAAGACGTCGCCCCGTCGCGTGAGCACCAGGGGCGTAGGCCGGCTCAG
Source organism: Spirosoma sp. 209 (assembly GCF_002006735.1). NCBI lineage: Bacteria > Pseudomonadati > Bacteroidota > Cytophagia > Cytophagales > Cytophagaceae > Spirosoma > Spirosoma sp. 209. The sequence continues at coordinate 261,075 of NZ_MVEC01000011.1, forward strand.
CTGCATAACGGCCGGGGCTCCGTACCGAACGTACCGGCCTTCGATCAGACTGTCGGCCGCGAGGCCCGTACCCTGTGGCGAATAGGTGAGGGAAACGACCTGATCGACTTGCGGACTAGCCGGCAGGAACCGAACCTGAGCCGTTGCCGCAAACGAGAGCAATACCAGTATGACCAGGCAACGTAAAGCGTTCATAACGAAGTTAGAGTAGACACGGATGAATTGTAAAGCCAGCACTGTTTAATTAAGCGGTTACCGGCTCCGCTTCTTTAACGGGGCGTGACACTGCCCACAGACCGACAAATGTGAACAGGCCGTTCAGCAGCAGCCGCTCGAAACCAAACTGGTAGCCGTTGAACCAGGCCGCCGAGTTTTCGTTGACAATGTAGGTCAGTACGGGCGACGCCAGACAGATAAACGGTACAACCCAATCCAGCACGGGCCGTTTGCTGAAGATACCGAATGCGTACAGCCCCAGCAGCGGTCCATACGTGTATCCTGCAATATCAAAAACGGCCGTAATCACTTCTTTACTGTTAAGCTGCCGGAAAACAATGATTACCACATAGAACAACAGCGAAAACCCAATGTGTACAATGTGCTTGATGCGGGACCGCTCGGCTTCGGGTCGCGCTTCAACATTCATGAAGTCGACGCAGAACGAGGTAGTCAACGCGGTCAGGGCCGAATCGGCGCTGGCGTAGGTAGCTGCTGTGATGCCGAGCAGAAACGTAATACCTACCACCAGCCCAAGGTGGTTCAGGGCCAGTTGCGGGTAAAGGTCATCGGTCCGGGTCGGTATGGCGATTCCTTCGCGCTGGGCATACTGGTAGAGGAGCACGCCCAGCGACAGGAACAGAAAGTTCACGATCACCATCGTAAAGGTGAACCAGAACATGTTTTTCTGCGCTTCGCCAATGTTTTTGCAGGTCAGGTTTTTCTGCATCAGATCCTGATCCAGACCCGTCATCACGATGGCAATGAAAATACCCGAAATAAACTGCTTGAAGAAGTTCTTCGGATCATTGGCATCCCAGTAAAAAACCTGCGACATGCTGCTATCCTGAACGGTTTGTACCAGTCCCCCAAACGACAGCCCCAGTTCCCGGGAGATCAGGTAAATGGTCAGGATAACGGCGGTGACCAGAAAAATGGTCTGCAATGAATCGGTCAGGATGATAGTTTTTACGCCCCCTTTAAAGGTGTAGACCCAGATCAGACCGATCGTGATCAGCACCGACACCCCGAACGGGATGCCCAGTCCGTCGAACAGCGCGATCTGCAGCACCCCAGCCGCTACGTACAGCCGAACGGCCGACCCCACCGTACGGGCCAGCAGAAAGAAACCGGCTCCGGTCTTGTAGGACCAGAATCCGAATCGTTTTTCGAGATAGCCGTAGATAGAAATCAGATTGAGCCGGTAATAGAGCGGCATCAGAACGGTTCCGATGACCAGATAGCCGATGATATAGCCCAGAACGACCTGAAAATAGGAGAACCCGATCTTGCCCACAGCGCCGGGAACCGAGATAAAGGTAACGCCGGACAAGGACGTGCCGATCATGCCGAACGCAACCAGCCACCAGGGCGACTGCCGGTTTGCGGTAAAAAAAGTAGTGGTGTCAGCACCCCGGGCGGTATAGAACGAGACGGCAATCAGCATGCCGAAATAAGCAACCAGAATGACAAGAGCAATGGTGGTATTCATAGGCGGTTGTTACGCAAGACGCAGTGAAGTAAACGAGCGTTCAGGCTATTGATAAACAGCAGAAAGAGCAACTTTTTAGCCTGAAACGAGGTTGTTTATACGGTGGCCTTCGGCTTTCAAAAGTGCCAAATCTGCCGTAAATTTGCTAAATAATCAGCATTTCATTGCCCATGCAACCTTTTGAAGAAACATACACCGACGTGCTCGACGAGGTGGTCGATACCGACGTGCACAACCTTGTTGTCTTCAATGATGACGTAAATACCTTTGATCACGTGATCGAAACCCTAATCGACGTTTGTAAGCATACGCCCGAGCAGGCCGAGCAGTGTACGCTGCTGATTCATTACAAAGGAAAATGCAGCGTCAAAAACGGCTCCTGGGAGGAGTTGGTGCCCATGCGCAATGAAATTTGCCGACGCGGAATTTCAGCAGAGGTACTGAAGTAGTGAGGAGGGATGAATTGTGAATGCCGACGTTCATGAGTTCATCGTTGTACCGGCCACCCGGTCATAATTCACATTCATAATTCAATATACCCTTGGAGTATCCGTCTAAACTGATAGAAGACGCGGTGAACGAGGTGTCGAAACTGCCGGGTGTCGGGAAGAAAACCGCACTCCGGTTAGTACTGCATCTGCTCAAACGTGACGAAGAACAAACCGAATCGCTGGCCCAGAGCCTGACGGCCATGCGCACCCAGGTAAAATACTGCCAGAAGTGCCATAACCTCTCCGACCATGACCTCTGTGGCATCTGCGCCAGTACCAAGCGTGATCAGACGCTGATCTGCGTGGTTGAAGATACACGCGATGTGCTGGCTATCGAGAATACCGCGCAGTACAAAGGACTTTATCATGTGCTCGGTGGCATTATCTCGCCGGTAGAAGGTATCGGTCCCAGCGATCTGCAGATCGACTCGCTCGTGAACCGGCTGCGGGGCGACGAAGGGGAGCAGGTGCGGGAAATTATCCTGGCGATCAGCCCGACCATGGAGGGCGATACCACGGCCTTCTATCTGCAGAAAAAACTGAAGCCCTTCAACCTGAAAATCTCGACCATTGCCCGTGGCATTCCCATCGGGGGCGATCTGGAATATGCCGATGAAGTTACACTGGGTCGTAGTATCCTCAGCCGTATCGCCTACGACTAATGGTGCCCTGGTGCCGGCCGTGGCGGGCGGTTACTCGCTTTATTGGTAAAACTGCCTTTCTTTGCGCTTATTGAAACATCTGGCCCGCTGGCCCGTTCGTTCAGTAAGCGCATTATTTTTTCTACAAACCAACATTCGCATGAACCGTACTGAGTTTCTGAAGCTGGCTTTGGGGGCGTCGGCAGGCCTCGTGGCTACCCGTTCCTTTGGTTTTTTACCCTCGCAGGCCGAAGGTCCGTTTAAACTGGCTCCTTTACCTTTTGACGCCGGTGCGCTCGAACCCCATATCGACAAAACAACGATGGAGATTCACCACGGCAAACACCATAAAGCCTATGTCGATAATCTCAACAAAGCCGTGGCTATGCCCGAAAATGCCAGCATGGCCAAAATGAGCATCGACGATCTGGTGAAAAGTATCGATAGCAAAACGCCGGCTGCGGTTCGGAACAATGCGGGTGGCCACTGGAATCATACGTTTTTCTGGAATACCATCGGCCCCAACGCCGGAGGTGCGCCAAAAGGAGCACTGGCAGCTGCCATCAACAAGAAGTTCGGCTCGTTCGATAATTTTAAAACGGAGTGGGGTAAAGCGGCTACCGCCCGTTTCGGTTCAGGCTGGGTATGGCTTATCAAAACCGGCGACGGGGTTGACATTACCACCACACCGAATCAGGACAATCCGTTAATGGCCCTGGCTGAGAAAAAGGGCACCCCGCTTATGGGACTTGACGTCTGGGAACATGCCTACTACCTCAAGTACCAGAACCGCCGGCCCGAATACGTCACGGCCGCCTGGAACGTGTTCGACTGGAACAAGATCGGAAAGAACTTCGGCTAACAGGCTGAAAAAAAGGAGATCAATCCCTGGTAACCCGCTTCTTGGCTTACCAGGGATTTCATTTTCAGGGAATAATCTGTTCGGGTACGTGCATGGGCAGATAGACCTGAAACGTGGTTCCCTGATCAGGCTGGCTATCGACCACGATTGTTCCGCCGTGATTTTCAACGACGCGCTTGCAGGTGGCCAGCCCGATTCCGGACCCCGCGTACTGCTGCCGCCCGTGCAGCCGGTTGAATAAACCGAAGATTTTATCAAAGTTCTCGGGCGCTATGCCAATGCCGTTGTCCTGAACACTGATCTGGGCATATTCATTAGTCCGGTCGATGCCGATAAACTCAGGCACCTCTTTACCACGAACCAGCTGCCCGTTTATCTGAACGTCGGGACGCTGGTCAGGCCGGGTAAATTTGATGGCATTGGTCAGCAGATTCTGGAACAGCTGCCGTAGTTGGGTAGCATCGCCCGGAACCATAGGGAGCGTCAGATTACTTCTGATGCGGGCGTTTCGTTCTTGAATGATCACATCCAGATCAGCCAGAATATCATTGAGAATGTCCTGGGTGCTGATCAGATCCTGCTTTTGCTGATGGGCAAGACCGGCCGGGGTTGTGATCCGGGCGTATGTAAGCAGATTTCGTATAAGCGCGTTCATCCGGTCGGCCGCCGACTGCATGCGGTGGACAATATCCTGGCCAGCTTCGTCGAGCTGACCCGCGTACTGATGACTCAACAAATCGCCGAACGACTTGATCTTACGAAGGGGCTCCTGCAGGTCGTGGCTGGCCACGTAGGCAAATTGCTCCAGACTACGGTTCGATTGCTGGAGATCGTTATTCATGCGTTGTAGGGTCTGCTGCTGCCGAAACGCTTCGCTTATATCCCGGTACACACAAATGACCATGACCACATCGCCCCGTTCGTTCCGAACCGGACCCACGTAACATTCGCACCGCCAGCCGCCCCAGTGGTCGTTGAATGTATGCTGCTCGCCGTCGAGGGCCGAACTGATGTATTGTTTCCAGTCTGGCTGATACTCAGGTAATATTGTATCGTAGATGCGTTTTCCCAGCACCTCGTCGGCGCTTCGGCTGACGTACAGACCTGGCAGTTCGCCGTTGGCAAAGAGTATTTTCTGAAAATAATTGACCACCACAACGCTCATGTCGGGCACCTTGGACGATATCGTTTTGAATAGAATCGACTCGCCGAGCAGGGCCTGCTGTGCATTTTTGAGAGCGGTAATGTCGGTAGAGGATACAACGGCAGACTGCCCATCGCCGAGAGGCTCAATACCCAGATCGAACCAGGCACCGGAGTGGGTAGGGTCGGGGCTGAAAAACAGCTCACGGTGCAGGGCCTGTCCCTGCTCCACGACTGTAGCAATATCAGTCGTGAACGTTTTGAGCTGGTTAGGAAAGGGAAATAGCTGGTCGAGGGTTTTTTCTAGCACCGCCTGACTGCTAACCCCGAAAAACTGTTCGGCCCGACGATTGGCGAGTTTCACCCGAAACGTTTGAATACGGCCATTTATATCCCGAACGGCCGTGTAGACGGTAATTCCACTGGCTGACTGATTTAAGGCAGCCTGCCAGAGCGAAACCGGCACATCGGTCGAGCCGGTATCTTGTATGCTCATAACGCTGAAAACTTACACAGGCGAACAACATGAGTCCCCTTAATCTATAGTCAACAAGGCCCGGACTTGACTTGTTTAAAAGGTCTGGGTGTAATTGACTAATTCCATAGATTCATACAGGGGTGGCTATGAGCCCTGCGGTATGCCAAAGTTTCTTAATTTTGTGGAAACAGTACATCTATGTCATCTCAAGAACTTTATGACGAAATCCCCTCGCTGGATTTAGCTGATTTCACATCGGGCGACCCCGTGCGGAAAGAGCAGTTTGTGCAGGATCTGGGCCGGGCTTTCAATCAGATAGGATTCGTTGCCATCAAGAATCACGGACTCACCGAAGACCTGACTCGTGCGTTATACGACTCAGCTCAAGCGTTTTTCTCGGCACCTGACGAACTCAAACAGAAATATGAACATCCCGAACTGCACGGGCAGCGCGGGTATATCGGTAAGGGTAAAGAAACCGCAAAAGGCTTTAAGGTAGCTGACCTTAAGGAGTTTTACCACATTGGTCAGCCCGAACCCGAAGACGGCATGCCTGCCAATGTGCTGCCTGCTGAATTTCCGGCGTTTGGCGAGGCTACCCTAACGGCGTATCGAACCCTGGAGAACGCTGGTAAACAGCTGTTGCGGGCCATTGCGCTGTATCTGAAACTGCCCGAAACCTATTTTGACGACAAAGTTAGAAATGGGGATAGCATCCTGCGAGCGCTCCATTACTTTCCGCTCGATCCGGATACAACCCCCGACGGCGCCGTTCGGGCGGCTGCGCATGGCGACATCAACCTGATCACGCTGTTGATGGGGGCTTCGGCCGATGGTCTGGAAGTGCTCCGGCGCGATGGTAAATGGATCGGTATTACGGCCCTGCCCGACCAGGTTATTGTCAATGTGGGTGATATGCTGGATCGACTGACCAATCACAAGCTTAAGTCGACCATTCACCAGGTGGTTAACCCCCCGCGGGAAAAAATGAACCAGTCCCGTTACTCGATACCATTCTTCATGCATCCGCGTGCCGAGATGGATCTGACCAGCCTCGAAAGCTGTATTGATGCTGAGCATCCCAAGCTGTACGTCGATATGACCGCCGGCGAGTTTCTGGATGAGCGACTTCGTGAACTGGGGTTGAAGAAATAAGAGATGTCGATCAGCCCGGGCGTCCGAAAGGTTATGGGCCCGGGCTGATCGAACGTAATAACTACTGCCTGCTGACCGCCACTGTCTACCCCTCATGACTGGCTACCTTCCCCAACTAAAGCCTGTCCGTAAGATTCGCTACATCATTTTTCTGAAAGATGTGGCTTTTCTGGCCTTAACAACCTTTGGCGGTCCACAGGTGCACCTGGCTATGTTTTACGATCGTTTCGTGAAGCTGCGTCGATATCTGACCGAAGATGAGTTGATGGAGCTGAATGCCCTCTGTCAGATACTGCCTGGACCTACTTCTACCCAGACCATAACGGCGCTGGGTTTTAAAATTGGCGGCCCCAATCTGGCTTATCTAACCCTTCTGATCTGGGTTTTGCCCGGGGTGTGTATCATGACAGCGGCTGGTATGGGCGTTTATTACCTCGAACAACATAACCTGTCGATGCATTTTGCCCGGTTCGTTCAACCCATGGCGGTGGGCTTTCTGATCGTGGCCGGCTATCGAATCGGGCAGAAGGTCATAAAAAACCAGGTTAGTCTGGCGCTGGCGCTTACGGCGGCTCTGGTGGCTTACGTATTTCGTTCACCCGTCATGACGCCCATCGTAATAGCCATCGGGGGGCTGACAACGGCGTTAACATACGAAAAGCAGGAACGGATGGAAAAACAGCCACTTCGCATAGAGTGGGCTAATTTTTTCTTGTGGCTGGGTGTATTTCTGGCTGCTGCGGGGCTGGGTGCTATTACGCAGTCACTGCCAGTTCGGTTGTTCGAGAACTTTTACCGGAACGGCAGCCTGGTGTTTGGAGGGGGTCAGGTGCTGACGCCCATGTTGTATAACGAGTTCGTCGCGTTCAAGCATTACCTGTCTCGGGAAGAGTTTTTGTCGGGCCTGGGGCTGGCGCAGGCTATACCCGGACCTGTCTTCGCGTTTGCTTCGTATATAGGGGCGTTATCGATGCGAGCCGATGGTCCGAACGCCCAGTTTTGGGGTAGTTTTGTTGCAACAGCCGGGATATTCCTCCCGGGTATGTTTCTGATCTTTTTCGTCTATCGGTTCTGGGATCAGCTAAAGCGCTACCGGGTCGTGCGGGCCTCACTCGACGGGATCAACGCGGCCAGTACGGGGTTAACGGCGGCTGCTGCCGTCGCCCTGTTTGAGCCGATGGCTCCTCACTGGCCTTCGGTCGTCATTGTGATAGGAACGATGATCGTGCTGCTTTACACCCGGCTGCCTCCCTTCGCGCTCATTGGGATTGGGTTGGTGGCAGGGCTGATACTTTGACGAGATAAGCTCCCGTTACTGACTAAAATAAACCAGCGCGTTTTGCCCCATTTGAAGGGTTATACCGGTTGCGAACGTTATTCTCAGCGCCGAAGCCGCGTAGTTATCGGGTAGGTTGACCGGGTGCTCAAGCCGTACGGCATCGGCACTGTTGGGAACCCGATTGCAGGACCATACCGAGGGGTCGTTCCAGCTACCGTTTTTCACGGTAACCATACTGCAAAAGCCTGCGTTAATCACCACCCGAACCGAAGCCGACAAGCTGCGCGGATCCGTAGCTTTTACAGTAACGGAATAGCTGCCCGCCTGGGTGGGCGTTCCGGTTAATACCCGGGTTGTGTTTGTAAACGTCAGCCAGTTTGGTACGTCACTGGCGCTATAGGAAAGGAGTTGCCCATCCGGGTCTGTAAAGGCGGGTACAGTATAACTAAATGGATAGCCTAGTTCTGCCGTCTGAGCGTTTACTGCCGGTGGTACCGGTGGCTGATTAACAAAGGCTCTGATGCCCACTATAACCGTAGAGAACAAACTCAACGGATCGGTAGCCCGGATGGAGACGCTGTGAAAGCCGGCCTGGGTAGGGGTACCGTAGAGCTGGCGGGTCGAGGTGTTGAAATTGAGCCAGCCAGGTAATCCGGAAGCGCTATAGGTCAGTAGCTTTCCCTCGGGATCGGTGAAGGCGGGTACGGTATAGCTGAAAAACTGGGTTGTCTCTGCGGGTTGGGTAGTAGAGGCAGGGGCTACGGGCGCCTGATTTGGACCGGCAACGATAACTACCGGCACCGAAGTGGTCAAACTCCCCGGATCTGTAGCACTGACGGTAATCGTGTGACTGGCAGACTGGGTAGGTGTTCCCGTCAGAATACGGCTTGTGCTGTTGAAACTCAGCCAGGCAGGTAAACCACTGGCTGTATAGGCCAGGGTTTGACTTTCAGGGTCAGTAAATGCTGGTATGGCATACGAATATACCTGACCGGTAGCTGCAGCAGGTGGTTGTATGGTAGAGGCAACCGGCGGCAGGTTAGGTATTGAACTGACCTCTACGCCCCCGTTCCAGGTATTTCCTACCCGTGTGTAAACCCTGAAATAGTACTGAACTAACGGGTTCAGATTCGTGATGGTTACGTTTGTACCGATCCCTCTGTAAACAACCTTACCGCCTTCGATCGGGGTGCCGTTTCCTGTAAAACTGGTGTTGGCAGTATAGGCAGTGCCAGTAGGTCTATCCGTGAATCCAATCTCGGCCCGGGCCGCTACAAGCACTTCATCAAAGGTAGCGGTAGGGTTAACCCAGTTGACCCGCACCGCATTCAGCTCGGGCACGGCGGAGACATTGGTGACCAGCGAGCTGGCCGAATTGCAATCTGGGTAGAGTGTAACGGACTGGGTCGCTTTGAGGCCGCCATTATCGGTAACCGTCACTGAAATCAGGTAATAATAGGTTTCGTTGGGACTACAGCCAACCGGAGAAATATAGATAGTCGGGCTGGCACTAGTTAATACGGGTTCTGGGTGAGTGTGATTGTTGTGTTCAAGCGAGACACGCCACTCGTACGACATATTGCTCGGGTCGGTGTCAGTCACATTGGCCTGCAACTGGTAGGGGGTTTCCTGATTCATGGGATACAGGGTACCGGCTACTGGATTTATAATCTCGACCGTCGGGGGCGTGTTATTGACCGAGACCGTAATTTGCTTGGGGGTTGAAACCTGATTCTGGTTGTCTTTTACGGTCAGCGTTACGGTATAGGCCCGCACGTTGGGATCGGAGAACACATGTACCGGGTTGGCGGCCGTTGAGGTCGTACCATCGCCAAAATCCCATAAATAAGTGAGTGGCAAGCCTTCGGGGTCGATCGAGTTTGAGCCGGTAAACGAGACACTCAACGGTGAGGTGCCGTACGGTGTAGTAGAGGAAGCATTGGCAACCGGTGGCTGGTTACCGCCATAGCTAATCCTTGAAATGACTCCCTGCACCCGAACGTAAAAAAGAGATCCGTCGCGGGGGTTCATCTTCAAATCGACAATGCCAACGTCAAAATTGTTGGCGGCAAAGTTTTTTACTTCGTGTACGACATGGTCGCCCTCGTCGTGCATCTCGAGGCTCTTGATCCAGTTCTGCCCATGATCGGCAAAGAAGTAGGTATTGCGGTATGGCTCAGGAAACTGAGTACCGGTATAATATAGACCACCGATAATGCAGTTGCCGTAAAACGATGTTCCTGCGGGAGCTCCCGTAGTGCCAATAAGACGGGTTATAGGCGTAGTGCCGCTAAAGGCGGGTACCCTCGTCTGAGCCGTGCTGTGGCTGTAGTCGAGCGCCGGTCGCGAATGGGTAAAACGGCGCAGCGTTGGATCGGGGTTGTCGACAAAAGAGGTAGGCGGCACACAAAGGCTTTCAAAGGTTGGTTGTCTCGGTTCGTCCAAATTAGGAACGTTGGTTCCATAATAGGATATAGTGCGATCAAGGCCTTCGTAGAGGGGCCAGCCGCAGTTCAGACCAGCTTTATCGACAACGTGGAAATCTTCAATTTTGTACCAGCAGACATCGCCAATCAGCAGGGTGCCGGGGTTACCTTCGGCGGGGTCAATGCTACCAGTATTTGGTTTGAGGCTCATTCGGTACGGGTTTCGAAGGCCGAGGGTCCAGACGCGTGATTGGGGAGAACGTGGATTCGCGGCATCATAAAATGGGTTGCTCGGTACGCCGTTTCCCGTTGCAGGGTCTAGCCGAAGTACTTTACCACATAGCGAATTGACCAGTTGAGACCGGAGCGCACCGACATTTTCGTTGGCTCTCATCATCCCATAATTAAGTGAAGCCTGAAAGTAGGTCTCTGATCGACTACCCACGTCAACCCCTTCATGATGAGCACCATCGCCAGTTGAGACCAACAGGGTGCCATCTTTTCCGAACAGAATAGTACCGCCCGCGTGCGACTCGTATGTAACCGGAATACCGGTGGTTTTCGATTCACCAAGGAGTACGGTCCGGCTGGCGTAGTTAGTGGTCAGCAGGCCAGCTGTATTTTGTAGTTGATAGCGGGTTACCCGGCTGATTGTGGCGTTGTGGTATTGATTGCTGGAGCTACTGTATTGCGGGGTGCCGTAATATAATACGTGATGAAGATCAACGGTGTAGACAGGGCTTTCTTATAAAAAAAGGCAAGTAGTGCTTAGCCTTACTTTTGTGGTTGACTAGACTACAAAACCATGACTACTCCTGCTTGCCCAGCTAAAGCTACCACCTTTTTCCGACTCCTTGAGCAAACACCTAACTTAGATCTGCGGGATAATCGAGGTAAACGCCATTCGGTCGCCTTGGTGCTTACCGGTCTGGTAGCCGCCCTCTGCTGTGGCCGGGATGGCAGTCTAT